>JAYUTC010000350.1:0-3182 GCA_043755395.1 Ferruginibacter sp. | reverse complement strand
ATCGTTGCGATATTGCTGTGGGTGCTCCTCTAAACAGTAAACCATTACCAACAAATACAACCCCTGCTACAGTTACAGCAACTCCCCCAGCTCAAATTACGGCTCCCGGCATGAATCCTCCTCATGGACAGCCAGGGCATCGGTGCGATTTAGCCATTGGCGCACCTCTTAATAGTAAACCAATTCAACCCACAGTTACGCCTGTTAATATTGCACCAATAAAGACTGACAGTACTAAAAATTGAAAGTTAACTTTAAAATAATTTTCGCATTATTAATATTCATTTAAATACCTTTCCTAATATCTTTTCATAAAAGGTAAAAGGGTATTTATCGGTGACTGAGTATATTTAAATTGTTATCTTCCTGTTTCTTGCTATTACTTTCCATTCATCTATTGCCAAATTATTTTCTATTACTACAGCGGTTTCATACAGTGCAACAGTTGGACAAATATGAACGGGTACTCCATATAATACATCACCCGGTTGAAATGAGGATGCTTTGGCTACAGTTAAAACTAAATGTTCTTCACTTTGTGAAATTGGGATTGCATCGGGGGCATTTAAAAAATGTACCCTTGGTAATGGATTTTCCGATGCAACAGATTTATGTCCAAGATCTGTTGTGATGGTATTTTCATCAACTATAGAAATTACCCTTGTTACTACCAAAGCAGCGTATTCGAAAGGCTCATCGGGCATAGTATGTTTATATCCCCAATCCCAGAAGATAAATGTACCCGGACTGCATTCTATATTTTGACGCTTTGCATATATTGGCAAAGTGGGAGAACCTCCGGCTACAATGATCATTTTTTTCTTGGTGAAGGCTTCTATTGTTTCAGCCAATATAATTACTTTGCTATAACAGGTATCAACATGCTGTGTACGCAACAAAACCGCTGTATCACGTATATGTCCGTCGTAGCCATGCAGGCCGATAACATTTATTGCCGGCAATAATGCAATGGCTTCAAACAATAAAAGGGCCTTTGAAGGGACAATTCCAGTACGGTTCATACCGGTATTAAGATCAATAAAAACATTTAATTGCATATTATTTACTGTACACAAATTTGATAATTGTCCGGCAGTATTAACATTATCTACAAGGCAGGAAAAACGGGTGGATGGATAATGATTTATAAGTTTAAAAAAACGAATAGCTTTTGGGCCTACAGGCTGATAAGCCAGCAATACATCATTTGCCCCTATAATTGCCAGCATCTCAGCTTCTGCAATTGTTGCACATTTAAATTTACTGATGCCGGCATCCATCATCATTTTACATACTTCAGTAATTTTGTTAGTCTTTACATGTGGACGAAGCCTTGCCACATCGTTATTAACCATGCTTTTAAGTAAGCGTATATTTTCGTGTATACGTTCCTTATATAGCACCAACGCAGGGGAATCAATTGTATCTATATTTTTAATTTGATACCAAACCATGTGTTTATTGTTTTAATAGTAACATTACTTTCATTTTAACTTAGTAAAGTTCTGAAATATTATGCAGGCAAAAAAATGTCCCGGCAAAAAAGCGGGACTAATTATACTTCTTAAAGGCTTCCTTTACAAACAGAAAATGTTTAAGCCAATTCAAAAATTGACTCAATTTCTACAGTAATATTATCTGGCAGTGAACCCACACCTACTGCACTCCTTACCCCAATACCATTATCATCACCCCATACTTTTGCAAATAGCTCGCTGCATCCATTGATTACATAGGGATGCCTTTCAAAATCCGCTGTACAGTTTACCATGCCTAATACTTTAATTACTCTTTTTATTTTGTTGAATGAACCCAGGTTTTGTTTTAATGTTGCCAGAATGGCTAATCCTACCTGCTGAGCGGCAAGTTTACCTTCTTCAATATTCATGTTGGTACCAATACGACCAATAATCCAAGTGCCGTCCTCTTTCATTGTGCCATGCCCCGAAAGATAACAATGGTTGCCGGTAATTAAAAAAGGTTTATACACCCCAATGGGTTTGGGTGCAGGTGGTAAAGTTAGATTTAATGCTGCAAAATTTTCATCAGGCGTCATGCTTTAAAATTAATAAATGAATGGATAATTGTAAGCCCTAAATTATTGTTATTATAATTCCCTTATCCAGATATTACGATAACTGGTTTCATTATTATGGTCCTGAATTACAAGTGATTTTTTTTCATCATGAGCTGTATACTTTGGCTGTCCAATATATACCGTGGCTCCTTTTACTGCTACATTGTTTTGTATTAATACCCCATTTTGCAAAACAGTAAATCTTGCTGGTGATGACATTGAACCATCCACATTAAATTTTGGAGCCGAAAAAATAATATCATAGGCCTGCCACTCACCAGGTTTTAAGCAGGCATTAACTAAAGGAATATGTTGTTTGTAGATACTGCCCGCCTGTCCGTTGGGGTAAGTTATATTATTGTAAGAGTCCAAAACCTGTAACTCGTATAACCCCATTAAAAAAATTCCACCATTACCCCTACCCTGTCCTTCTCCTTCTACTTTTGCAGGTGTACGCCATTCAACATGCAACTGGCAATTACCAAATGTCTGTTTACTTTTAATATTTCCTGCTCCCTTAACAGCAGCCATAGATCCACCTTTTTCCAGTTTCCATTTAGTAGGACTGTCATCACTTTCTGCCTGCCATTTAGAAAAATCAGATCCATCAAATAAAATTGTAGCATCCGAAGGCGGCTTGTTACCAATAACCGGGGTAATTATTTTAGGAACAGGTTCCCAAACTTCTGTTGCTTTTGGATCACCCTGCTGAGCTGCTGATGAAAAAGATAATGTTATTGCGATAATAAATGAATGGATTTTTTTATATTTCATATTTTTTAATTTTTATTATTTTCATTTCTCTTCCCATCTTTTTCTGAACTGTTTATTTTGAGTTCTGGTAATTTACCTCGCTTATAAATAATTAGGCCATTAAGAAAATTGCGCAATATTTGATCCCCTGCTTCTTCATAACCAGGATGATCGGGATTTCTAAATAGATCACCCAATGCACCCTTTGTAATTTTAAAATCAACCAGTGCCAGTATTTCTATAATGTCATCATTACGCAAAGAAAGTGCTACCCGTAATTTTTTTAGTATATCGTTATTGCTTAACATAGTGGCTGTTTTATACTTCTATTTGAAAATGTAAATGTAGTGCA
>JAYUTC010000349.1:0-3195 GCA_043755395.1 Ferruginibacter sp. | reverse complement strand
TAAATAAATTAGTTTTTCTGCGATACTTACCCGGGCAATAACATAATTATACCGATCCATTAAAGGATAAAATTCATGCGTTAGTCCATGATTTCTTGTACTGAGTATTACCGGGTTTACATTTATTTTTTGGTTACGCAGCATGGCAATCAGCAGCATATTTATATCAGCAACAGAGCCAGTTTTATTTTTTACCACTTCCTTTAATCCTCCCAATGTGTAAATACCTTTATTATTATTACAGGTATAGTGATCCCTTACGTGTTCAAATATTTTTTTAGCTTTCTCTTCCACATCAGTTGTTGCCTTTACAATAATGGCCAGTTCATCATCCAACCAGTTATTTGCCCTGTTGATGGGCATTCCAAAAGATTCATCTTTCATTAATTCTTCACTCACTTTTTCCCAGCTATTCATATAATTTTGGGGAATTGAACGGGGAAATGCTACCTGGTTTAGCTGAAATTCAATTTTAGCAACTGAATTACGGATGGTAGTAGTAAAAGCTTCCTCTTTTAATGCTGGCACATCTTTCATCACCCAGGTATGGTTATCAATATTTCCATCTACTCTAAAAGTATTGATAGACGAACTTGTTGCCTGATCATTAAAAGCACCTCTTCCTAAAGTATTTTGCTCATGTTCAACAAATGAAAATGATGTGCCTGATTTATCAACCTTGTTTATTAAAAAAGGCTGATAGCCCTGCGAAAGAATAATAAATTTATAAAATTCGGGGATGCTGGCATTGTATTGACTCCACAACACCGGATACTTTTCCTGAAATACCCATGGCTGGAGATTATAAAAGAAATCGGATTTAATTTGATAAGAATATTCAATAATACTCCCTTCTTTAATGGAAGGGAAAGTAAACTTTTTGTGAATCCAATTTTTATTATACTTTTCAGTAAACACAGATGACTTGTCTAATTTTGTTTCCACCACATTGCCATTTTCAACATTGTAAGTGTAAGCGTTAAGATCTACCAGGATTTCAGCTTTTCCACTACTACTAACATACAGCGGCACTGTAATTGATGCCGCATCAAATCCATTTTTATTAATGATTTTGATGCGTTTTTTTTCTACAAAAATTAAAGAAAAAGTAAACCGTGTGGTATTAGCAATAAATTCAGAACTGCCCACATCCGCCACCACCACAGCATTGGTGCTGCTATCAATCAATGGAGACTTTACATTAAAATCTTCCAGGCCTACCTGTCCAAATTTTATTAACAATTTGTCCTGAGCTGAAATTGAATAATGAACAACCAAGAGGCATAGGGCAAAGAGCAATTTACTGGCTGTGTACTTCATAAGTGATTTCAAGTTTAATAGTAATACAGGAATTGTAAAAGAACGCTAAAAAAAATATTGTGTTTGTCTATTTACACACGTGTGGTAACTTAAAAATTTAAGCTTACCTGCTGACTGATCATTTTACTTTTTTAAATACAATCTGCTCCGCTTCCTTACTTACAATAAAACCAAAAAAATCACGGAGCGTTTGATAGTCTTCGTTGGTGTAATTAGCTTTTTTTAACTGCAACCTGCGCCGCATCTGAATACTGTTTGCGCTGACAGATACTAAATATTCAAACATGCCTTCATTTTCATTAAACATCACACGGGCTGATTTGGGCAGTTCATCCACCATATATCCTTTAGGGATATCCATATTAAAAGTATACACATCATCAATTGCATAAGACATCTCAACAGGGTAAAAACGTTCTGCAGCAATAAAAGGATTTTTCTTTGTTGCCTCACCAAGCATCGGGTTAAAATATACAATTTCAGATTCACCAAATGCTTTTAATTTCATATCGTATTTTATAGAAACAGGTTCGTCTAATAATTTGAGGGAGTCAATACTGACATTACTTAATTCTATTTCTTCCGGATTTGATTCAATCAAAGTCTTTTTATACTCCTCCAAATTTATCTTAGCCAGTTTGTTACGTACATCCAGTGAATGGTAGTAGCCGGGGTTACTGGTGAAACTTCCTTCCAGTTCACCTTTTTCATTGTTCGCTATAAATACCATGGTATTGCCTGTTTCCAATAAAGAATCTGCCACAAAGTAAACAGGTACTGCATCATTGGTAATGATCCTTCCATGTCCATTGTATAGCTGCAAAGGCAATTTATTAAACGCCAGGCGGGGCTCTGTTGCATCTAAATATAACAGGCTATTATCAATACTTACCTGTGCAATTACATAATTATACCTGTCCATTAATGGATAAAACTGATGGGTGAGGCCATGGTTTCTTGTACTAAGAATTACAGGATCAACAGTAATTTTCTGGTTACGGAGCATCGCTATCAACAGTAAATTGATATCACCTACCGTACCATTTTTATTCTTAACCACATCCTTTAAACCAGAACGTACATACATGCCATTATGATCGCTGCAGGTATAATTATCCCTTACATATTCATATATTTTTTTTATTTTTTCTTTTGGCGATGCGGCGTTTTTTACAATATTTTTCACTTCATCATCCAGCCAGTTATTAGCCTTGTTAATAGGTATGCCAAAATTTTCATCCGTCATTAATTCTTCACTTACTTTTTCCCAGCTATTCATGTAATTCTTAGGCATTGAATTTGGAAATACCACCCGGTTTAGTTGAAATTCAATTTTAGCGATTGAGTTGCGGATTGTGGTGGTAAATGCTTCTTCCTTTAAAGCAGGCACATTTTTCATCACCCAGGTATGATAATCAATTATTCCATCAAGTTTAAAATTATTATTAACCGAAGTTGCTCCGGCATCAGTGAATGAGCCTCCATCTCTTTGCACACGTTCGGTAAAAGAAAAGGATGTTCTTGATTTGTCAATCTTGTTTATTAAAAAAGGCTGATAACCCTGTGAAAGAATTACATAGTTATAAAATTCGGGGATGCCTGCTTCATACTGGCTCCACAGTACCGGGTATTCTTCCTGGAATATCCACGGTTGAAGATTAAAAAAGAAATCAGATTTTACCTGGTATGAATATTCAATGATACTTCCCTCTTTAAGAGCAGGAAATGTAAATTTTTTATACACCCAGTTCTTGTTATGCTGTTCTGTAAATACAACGGATTTTTCCACTTTTGTTGACACTACTTTACCATTTTCAATATTGTAAGTATAAGCATCCAGGTCTTCCAGTTTTTCGGCTTTTCCTCCATTACCTA
>JAYUTC010000348.1:0-8002 GCA_043755395.1 Ferruginibacter sp. | reverse complement strand
TATAAAGTTGATGCCGATATACTACTGCTGGCAAAAAAAATGATTGCAGATGGCGCTTCTATTTTAGATATTGGGGGACAAAGTACCCGGCCAGGCAGCATAAGGATTAGCACCGGGGAAGAATTAAAAAGAGTTATTCCTGTAATTGAAAGTATTCATAAAAATTTTCCGGAAACAATTATCTCTATTGATACTTATAACAGTAAAGTTGCCAGGGATGCAGTAACAGCAGGTGCCTCAATAGTGAATGATATCAGCAGTGGAGATATGGATGAATTTATGCTTTCGACCGTTGCAACTTTAAAAGTTCCTTATGTATGTATGCATATGCAGGGCAGGCCCGAGAGTATGCAACAGGAGCCTCATTATGAAAATGTGGCTAATGAAATACTGGATTTTTTTATTGCAAAAATTGAGCAATGTAAAAATGCCGGTATTGTTGATATTATCATTGATCCCGGTTTTGGTTTTGGCAAATCCATTGAACATAATTTTTCTTTATTGAAAAAAATGCCGGTATTCAGTATGCTTAATAAACCAATACTGGCAGGCATTTCCAGAAAAAGCACGGTATATAAAACATTACAAACCACCGCCCAAAATGCACTTAACGGAACCACAGTTTTAAATACTATTGCTTTACTGAACGGGGCATCAATACTTAGGGTACATGATGTAAAAGAAGCTAAAGAAGCTGTTGTGTTATTTAATACCTATAAAAAAGCACCCTGATTATGACAGGGTGCTTTAGCTATTAGTTTACTTTTTGTTATTGCTTATTCTGATTAACTTTTCTCAGACTATCTACCATTTTATCCTGAGCTTCTTTTGCCTTCTTCTGCATTTCTTCTTCTTTTGCCATCATTTCTTTTTCACTGCTTACATTAACTACTTCCATATCAAAAACTAATATCCCATCCGGACCTATTCCTGCCTGTGGGTTTCCCGCTTTTCCATAACTTAAAGATGAAGGGATATAAAGAGTAGCCTTTGTTCCTTTTTTCATTTGCTTTAATGCATCAGGCCATCCTAATATTATACCGCTCAATTGGCCTACACTAACATCGTAAGGCTGTACATGTTTAAATGCAGGATCGGTATTGGAATCAAACACTTTACTGCTGTCGAATGTTTTACCCGTATAGTTTACAGAAGCAACATCATCTGTTGTAAGCTTTTCGCCTGTACCTTCTGTAATAATGGCAACATAAGTTCCCCAACTGGTTTTAGTGGCTTTAATATTATTTTTAGCAAGATATTCGTCAATTATTTTACAGTCTTTTTCAATTTGCGCTTTATTGCTGGCCAAATCTTTTTCAATTTGCACAAGTTGTTTTTTATTCCCCTTTGCTTTTGCCTCAGCCATGTGGGTTTTTTGTGCACTATCCACCTGCTCTTTGGTTTTATAAAAATTGGTAACAGTATAAGACTGGTAAATAAACTGTCCCTTTTTTAAAAAGGGTGCTGCCTGTCCTTTAGCAAGAATACTATCTGTTGATACTCTTAATACAACACTATCCCCTACATGCAGATTCTTAAAAGCCTCTTTAAACGGTACAGGAAATTGTGCAGTGTCATAAAGACCATATTGAGGCATCCCTTCATCTAATGTGCTGAATAAAACACTGTCCTTATATTTAGCCAGCACATTCATTTCAAGAAAATTTCCAGTAACTAATTTTGCGCCTTTTTTGGTACTGATAACTTTATATTCGGAGCCATCTTTAGCCTTCTTAAACGGTGTAGTACATGCCGATAAAGCTAATCCGCAAATCAAGGCTGCATAAAAAAATTGTTTCATTGTTTTTAATTATTATGTTTTTTAAAATTGATAACTGCTTAATTGGGCTACATTTTCTTTCATAGCCTGTTTAAATTTTACTACTACTTCTTCTAAAGGCTCTTTATTAAAACCACCGGCTGCATTAAAGTGCCCACCACCATTAAAATATTTCCTTGCAAATGTATTTACATCAAACCCACCTTTACTGCGGAAAGAACTTTTACGTTCTTCGCCCCTGTCTATAATAACGGCAGCCAGCTTTATCCCTTTTATACTTAATGGATAGTTTACAATACCTTCTGTATCTCCAGTCCTCATATCATATTTAATTAAATCGGACTGGGGTATAGCAATTAATGCGGCATTGTATTCGTAAAATATTTCCATCCGGTTAAGTAAAACATTTCCAATAAACCTAAAACGGTTTTCTAAAAAATTATCATACAATTCTTCATGAACATGGCTGTGTTCCAATCCTTTTTCTTTAAGTTTTGCTACCATGTGGTGTACACTGGCAGTGGTAGATGGAAAACGGAATGAACCGGTATCTGTCATCGCCCCGGCATAAATACATTCAGCAATTTGCGGAGTTATTTTATTTTCATTTCCTGAAGCAATAATAAAATCAAAAATCATTTCAGCTGTGGAACTTTTTCCGGTATCACTTATACCATAGGCAAAAACCTCAGTTTGAGGTTCTCTGTGATGATCAATTAATATTTTTTCTGCTTTGGCAGCCATTAGCTTTTCTTCCATTTTTTTTGTGCGGCTAATAGTATTAAAATCCAGACAAAATATCCAGTCAGCATCTGCAATGGCAATATTTGACTTTTCGTTTGGTGCTTCAAAATCCAATACAGCTTTACAACCTGGCATCCAGCCTAAAAATGTTGCCCAGTTTGTAGGTGAAATAACAGTAACCTGATGACCAAATTGTAAAAGGAAATGATACAAAGCTAAAGAAGACCCCATTGCGTCGGCATCTGGTTTCTGATGAGTGGTAATCACCACTTTTAGGGGTTGGCTCAACAAAGGAAATATATCTTGTATCGGCTTCATAAATGAGGCGCAAAAGTAGGGGAAAACGGCTTAACAACCAATTGCCTGATTTTTGATAACATATTTACCAATATCAAATATTAAAGGACTTAAATAGTCAATATCGTTTAAGCATAAAGTACAATATTAAAATCTGCAATCCTTTCCTATCTTTGCGGCTCAAAAAAAAGGAAAAAATGAGTAACAGAACTTTCACAATGATTAAGCCGGATGCAACTGCAAAAGGAAATACCGGGGCAATTTTACAAATGATAAATGCCGCAGGATTTAGAATAGCAGGTATGAAAATGACCCATATCAGTAAAGAAAAAGCTGGAGAGTTTTATGCTGTACATGCAGAAAGGCCTTTTTATGGGGAATTGGTAGAATTTATGAGCAGTGGCCCTATTACTGCAGCAATTTTAGAGAAAGATAACGCAGTAGCTGATTTTCGTAAATTGATTGGTGCAACCAATCCTGCAAATGCTGAGGATGGAACCATCCGGAAATTGTATGCTGCCTCTGTTGGTGAAAATGCTGTACATGGCAGTGATAGTGATGAGAATGCCAGAATTGAAGGAGATTTCTTTTTCAGCAAACTGGAACAATTTTAATAAAAGCTGATAATTTATATAAAAGCCGTTGAAATATCAACGGTTTTTTCTTTTAAATCATTTCTTATTAATCGCTTTTTAAAATTGAAAAGCCCACCGAAAAAATCGGCGGGCTGTTTCTTAACTAAAAGCACAAACAAACTAAAGTAAAGGTAAAAACTGTGTTTATTCCTTTTTATAACGCCAAAGTTTGGGCTATATTGCATTTACAAATTATATGACCGTAACTTTTACTATAATAAGATACCCTAAACGATTCATTTTCTTTGCTTTATTAGCAATGGCGCTATTTCGTTTTCCGCTATGGTTTAATAAAAAAAGCAGTTTTTGGAAATTAATGGGTAGTGGTAAAAATGGTAGTTTTGATAAATCACCTGATTGGCAACAATGGGCTATTTTATCTGTATCCAATGGAAAATTTAAAGAGGTACAACTAAAAAATTATCCAGGCAATATTTTATTACATAAATTATATGGCTCTTTTATTAAAAGATGGATAACCCTTTTTAATTGTGAAACCTTAACCTATCTTTTAACACCTATTGAAGGACATGGCTTATGGGATGGAAAAAAAGTATTTGGGGAGTTACCCAACAAATCTGAATATGAGGGACAAATTGCGGTATTAACCAGAGCTACCATACGATTAACCAAACTTCAGCAATTTTGGAAAAATGTAGCAGGTGTTGCCTCAAAAATGGCCGGAGCAGATGGACTGATTATCTCTTATGGCATAGGTGAAATTCCATTAATAAAACAAGCCACTTTTAGTATCTGGCAAAGCAAAGAGGCTATGAGACTATTCGCCTATCAAATGAGAGAACACCAGGAGGTAATAAAAAAAACAAGGCAGGATAAATGGTATAGTGAAGATATGTTTACCCGATTTAAAATAACAGGTTGTATCGGCAGTATTAACGGTATTAACCCTTTAAAAGTAAAGCCTTAACTTTAAGTAATAATCATAAATACCCTTTCAGGGGTTAAGTGCATGAAAAATATAAAATTGATTGAAGTGCCTTCCGAAATTGGTGCTGGTACCCGTGGTGCAAGTTTAGGTATAGCTGCTATTAAAATTGCTGCACTGGATTTTATGAGTAATTTCTTTGTTCATTTTCCATCAGAAAAAATTGAGGCCGAAAACCAATTATTATTTGAACCCATTCATTCGCCCTATGCCAAAAGAATTAATGGAGTGGTTACCATTTGCGAAAGAATAAGTAAAGCAGTAAATGATGCTGTTAAAAATAACTTTTTTCCGGTGGTTATCAGTGGCGATCACAGTAATGCTGCTGGAACAATAGCTGGTTTAAAAATGGCCAAACCAAAAAGCAAATTAGGAGTTATATGGATTGATGCCCATGCGGACTTACATACGCCCTACACCACTCCCAGTGGTAATATGCATGGTATGCCGCTTTCGGCAAGTATTGCAGAGGATAATTTAGATTTTAAAGTACATGAGCTTGATGAAAAGACTGAAAAATTATGGCAGCAATTAAAAAATATTGGTAAAATTTCGCCTAAAATTTTACCGGAAGACATTGTATTTATTTCTTTAAGAGATTTTGAAAAAGAGGAAAAGCACGTAATTGAAAAATATGGTATTAAAATTTTTTCAACAAACGAGGTAAGGCGCAACGGTACCGAAATAGTTTATCGTAAAGCTATCCGTTACTTAAGCGATTGTACTGATATCTATTTGAGTTTTGATGTGGACAGTTTAGATTCTTCCATAAGTAAAGGAACCGGAACACCTGTGAGTAATGGTTTAAGAGAAAGAGAGGCTGAAGATTTAATCAGCAAATTTATGCAACACCGTAAAATTTGCTGTTTCGAAATTACCGAAGTAAACCCCACATTAGATAAGGAAAACCTAATGGCAGAAATAGCATTTAATATCTTACAGAGAAGTGTTAATGTATTAATGATGAACTAACTTTTAGTCACCAAGTATTATGAAATATTTTTGGACTTTTATTACCCTTTTTTTTTGTTGTCAAATTTCTTTTGCCCAAAAAAATAAATCCTTTTCTGACTCTTTAATACTATTTCAAAAACAATATATCAATTCGCACGAGGTTGTAAAAGGCAATAGCAGAAAATTCTTTCGCTTTTTTCCTCCAAGTAAAATTTTTGCTGTGAATTGCAGTTTTGAAAAATCTACGGATACCAGTATTATTACCATGAAAACTTCGGGTAAAACAATTCCCCAAAAAGATTTCATCCGTTATGGAAAAATTTCTTTTATTATTCATGATACTGCCTTGCTGCTTACCCTCTATCAATCTAAATCTCAGCTGCAAAATTATTTATTTATCCCATTTACAGATGCCACCACCGGAGATGAAACCTATGGCAGCGGACGGTATATCGATATTTTAACTACTGATATAAAGAACAATACTGTAGAAATAGATTTTAATAAAGCTTATAATCCTTATTGTGCTTATAGTTCTGGCTATAACTGCCCTATTCCACCTAAAGAAAATAATTTGCCTGTTGCAATCAAAGCCGGAGAAAAAACATTTGCAAAAAATAGATTGCATTAAAAAAGCCGTAAAATAAATTTACAGCTTATAAATAAATGTTTTAAATAATTTTATATACCTGCACCCATTTGTTGTTGCCGCTTCATTTTATTAAGTGAGGGGTCCAGTTCAATTGCCTTATCACACATTGCCTGCCCCCTGTCCTTTTGACCTTTCTTTTGAAAGCACATTCCAGCCTGATATAATGCTTTTGCATCCTTACTATCCAATTCCATTAATTTTTGACAAAAATCCAGGGATTTATCATAAAATTTTTGATCGTAATAAGCCTGGGCTATATCTCTTAATATATCTTTATTACCGGGTATTCGTTCCATTAGTTCTAGTAATATTTTTTCACCTTTTTCAAATTCACCTGAATATATATAAGCGTAACCAAGATTTTCGTTAAAGTCATTGCTTTGGGGGAACCCATTTGCTGCAGCTTTATTAAAATAAATAACTGCATTTTTATAATTATTTACAGTATAATGTAATAAGGCCAACTCATGCAACCAATTACTTTTTGCAGTATCAATTTTTACTGCTTTTTCATAATAAAAAATGGCCTTCCTTTCCTGTTCCATTTCCATATAACTACGGCCAAGGGTATAATTAACTTCTGCATCAGCAGGGTTTTTTGTAATCAAATCAAGTAAAGCTTTTTCAGCCTTTCCATAATTTTCCTGCTGAAAATAACTTATTGCAATTATTTTTTGGGCGTTGGTACAGCCATTACACTTTTGAGCAAATTCTATTGCTTTTGTATATTGCCTGTAGCTGAAATATAAATCCATCAATTCTTTTAAAACAGAAGTATTTAGCGTATCCAGTTCATTGGCTTTAGTAAAATTTATTCTGGCAGCATCGGTTCTACGCATCTCCAGATTTACATAGCCATTTTCGATATAAGCAGCTGTGTACTTTGGATTTAATTCAATGGCTTTGTCGAAACTTTTGGAGGCTTGTAAATTAAGTTTTGCTGTTTTTTCCTGTAACCCCTTTTGATAAAAGAAAACTGAACTATCAGAAGATTGAGAAAATGATTGCGCTGCTAAAACCAATACAATGGAGGTAAAGAGGATTTTCATAATAAGGTTAATACAAAAATTATTCCATTATTTAAGTATTATAGCTGATAACGCAGGAAGATGTACATTTATTTCATAAAGCATCATCTTTTTATCAGTTAAACCAACACCAATTTCAGGGTTAAAAGTATCGCCTGTTCCCCAATACTTTTTATTGTCGCTGTTAAATATTTCCTTCCAGCTTGATTTGCCGTAAACATTAATCTTCCAGTTGGTACGTACCACTGGTGTCATGTTTAATATAATAAGCACATCATCTTTTTTCTTTTTTCCTTTACGGCGGTAAACGATTACTGATTCCTGGCGGTGGTTCAAATCAATCCATTCAAAGCCAGCTGAATCAAATTGAAGCTCATGCAGGGCAGGTTCATCTTTATATAAATGGCACAAATCTTTTACACATTCCTTCATCATTTTGTGGCAATCAAATTGTAATAATTCCCAGCTTAATTCACTTTTATAATTCCATTCGGTGGTTTGAGCAAATTCATTTCCCATAAAAAGCAGTTTTGCCCCGGGGTGTGTAAACATATAGGCATAAAGCAAACGCAGGTTGGCAAATTTTTGCCACTCATCACCGGGCATTTTATAAATCATGGGGCTTTTTCCATGCACCACTTCATCATGGCTTAAAGGCAGCATAAAATTTTCATCATAAAAATAGGCCATGCTGAAACTGAATTTATTTTGATTGTCTCCTCTAAATAAAGGATCCATCTTAAAATAGTCCAACGTATCATGCATCCAGCCCATCATCCATTTCATGCCAAAACCGAGGCCTCCTGAATCAGTGGGTCTGGATACTCCCGGCCAGTCGGTGGATTCTTCAGCAATCATCTGCACATCGGGAAAATCCCGGTAAATTGTTTCATTAAGTTCTTTGATCAGGGCAATTGCTTCGAGGTTTCCATCTCCGCCAAATTCATTTGGTTCCCATTCGCCTTC
>JAYUTC010000347.1:0-3205 GCA_043755395.1 Ferruginibacter sp. | reverse complement strand
TATAACCCGCAGGAATTGCTGCCCATATAAATAAACCTGCCTGCTTTTCATCAAATGTGCAATGCAGTAATTCTAATAAATCAATTACCTTCTCTCTTCTTTGTCTGTAAACTTTATTTACCTCAGCATGAAAATTTTCTTCTAATTCCAATGCTTTAGCGGCGGCCAATTGAAGGGGTAAAAACATGCCGCTATCCATATTACTTTTAAAACGCAATACTTCATTAATCCTTTCCTTAGCACCAGCCAGTAAGCCGATGCGCCAGCCCGCCATATTATGCGATTTACTTAGTGAGTTCAATTCAATCGCCACCTCTTTTGCCCCATCTACACTTAATAAACTCAACGGCTTATCATTTAAAATAAAACTGTAAGGATTATCATGAACCAATAAAATAGTATGTTTTTTTGCAAAGGCAACAAGTTGCTCAAACAGTTCTTTTGTAGGTAACTGACCCGTAGGCATTTGTGGATAGTTTACAAACATCAGCTTTACTTTTTGCAAATCCATTTGTTCTAATGCAGCAAAATCAGGAAACCAATTATTTTCTTTTGTAAGTGTGTAGTCTATTACATTACCACCGGCAATTTTTGCAGCACTTTTATAAGTGGGATATCCGGGATTGGGGATTAATACCGAGTCTCCTTCGTTTATATAGGTCATGCAGATGTGCATGATACCTTCTTTACTACCAATCAACGGCAATATTTCTGTATCGGGATTTAGTGTAACATCGTACCATTTTTTGTACCAGGCACTCACCGCATTACGAAGAACAGGGCTACCTTTATAATTCTGATATCCATGTTGGGTAGGCTTAACAGCTTCTTCATACAAAGTCCTTATTACATCAGGATGGGGAGGTAAATCAGGACTTCCAATACCTAAATTAATAACCTGTTTACCGGCCTTATTCATATCATCAATCTCTCTTAATTTTTGAGAAAAATAATATTCTCCAATCCCTTCTAATCGTTTTGCCACATGCATTTCTAAAACGCTGTCATCTATGGATTGTACTTGCTTAGAAGACATTGATTCCGTTAAAATTGTTTCGCTGTTCATGTTGCTATTCAAACTTATTATAAAATAATACTTTTCTTTTTTGATATTGCTGATTGAATCATTCCTGCTGCACCTGAAGAATTTTTGCCATTTTTATATACGCCGTAAATTTTAACTTCTTCTGTAATTGATTCAATTTTTTTTATCACCCTATAAAACTGATCAACAGTATCAAACTCTACATCCGCATGAAAAGAATATTTAAAGTCGCTGCCCGGAATTGGAAAAGACTGTAACTTACTAAGGTTGATACCTGCGTCTGCAATTTTTGTAAGTACTTTAGCTAAGCTACCCTTTGAATGATCTGTATGAAAATTTATTGATGCTTTGTCGGCTCCGTTAATTTCTTTTACTTCCCCGGCTCTCTGTAATATTAAAAAGCGGGTATAATTATTTTTCAACGTGTGAATATTTGGAGCAATAATATTAAGGTCATAAATTTCAGCAGCCAGTTTGCTTGCTATTGCAGCTACATGTTTACTTCTGTGCTGTTGCACATTTTTTGCGCTAAGGGCTGTATCTTCTTTTTCTACCAATTTCCAATTATGTTTATCTAAAAAACCAAAACACTGCTGTATGGCCATTGGATGAGAGTGAACTTCCTTTATATCTGCCAATTGTACCCCTTTATTTACCATTAAGTGCTGGTTTATTTGTAAATAAACTTCACCCACAATGGTTAGGTTACTTTTTTGTAATAAATTATAATTGGGCAATATACTGCCGGCGATAGAATTCTCAATCGCCATTACACCGCCATCACTTTCTTTTTTATTTTCAGCTATATCTATCACCTCCCGAAAAGTAGCGCAACAAATTACCTCTATTTCTTTACCATAAAAAATTCTTGCTGCTTCCTGGTGAAAGCATCCCTCAAATCCCTGGATAGACACTTTTCTACCTGCCCCATTTTGAGATACATTTACCTTAGTATCAATAGTGGCATTATCCGTATGGCTCATTTTCGACTTAATTTAAAAACTATCTATTGAACAAATTTTTCATGATTAGGTACAAATAAAAAATCCCGACCTTTTTAGCCGGGATTCTTTTTATGTTAATCAGTTTATTTTTTAATGCTTAACAAAAGACTCCCGCTCCATTTATAAAATAGAAACTAAAATAAAATCGGGCGTAAGTGATAGCTTTTGTCATTTGAGATTCGAAAGTAGCGTAATAAATTGAATTAGCCAATATTTTTTAAACAGTTTTAATAATTGTTTGAAAAAAAATCATCAAAACACCTGTTTTGATGATTTTCATTAATGGTACAAATGTAGACGCCCCTAAGAATAGGGGCGACTTTAACGATTGCTTGCCATATGAAAATCTTTATATAAAACCGGTGTTTAAATTCAAGCAATCAGTTACCGGCCTGATAATTACTATTTTTTGATTACTGAATCAATCTTCTTTGCAGCAGAATCAATTTTAGTTGCAGCAGAATCAATTTTCTTTGCAGCAGAATCAATAACAGCAGGCATGGCAGCTTTAATTGAATCAGCAGTTTTAGCAGAATCAATTGCAGAAGTAGCGGTAGTTTCAGCTGCATTGTTACAAGCAACTAATGAGGTAGCGATAGCGAATACAAAAAGTACTTTTTTCATTTTTTGAGTTTTAATTTGTTATTTATACCGTTAATACAATTGCTTTAAAAAGGTAACCCAACTTTTTTAAAATATTTTTTTTTCGTTGCTTTGGGTTACTATTACACACTATTACGTATTAATATAAGACTGGTGAGCACTATAGAACAAGATCAAGAGTTATTAAAAGGATTAGCACATAACGATAAAAAGTCCATTGAAGCAATTTATCGGTTAAACTATTCCATGATTCAAACCTATGTATTAAATAACAATGGTTCTATAGATGATGCCCGTGACATTTTTCAGGAAGCGATGGTTGTATTATATGAAAAATCAAAAGCAACAACGTTTTCGTTAAACTGTCAAATTAAAACCTATGTGTATTCCATATGTCGGCGGCTATGGCTTAAACGATTACAACAACTTAGTAAGTTTAGTACACAAGTTGAAAACCTTGAAGAGACCGTACCTGTTGAAGAAGAAATTGAAGAGCACGAAAAGGTGAATAATGATTTTATTTTAATGGAACATGCCATGAGTAAAATTGGGG
>JAYUTC010000346.1:0-21735 GCA_043755395.1 Ferruginibacter sp. | reverse complement strand
CAATTGCTGCCATACGGTCTTTTAAATTGCACTTTTTGCAGCAGGATAAAGGGGCTTTAATTAATGAAGCGGATAAAAAGATTATATACGAATTAAGTAAGAAGTATTAGCAGCAATTTACCTAAGCGTAACATTTAAAAGAAAACGCGGAGGTTTACTGATGGCAGATTTGCCCTTAAAAATGGCGCTACGTATTTTAAAAAAATGAGGTAACCATTTATGATGGCCGTGGTTGCAGTCATGTTATTATAATATTTTTACCTGCTTCCGTTGTCGCTAAAACAGATAACTGTTTTTGCTGACAGAATAGCCCACAGTTAATCAGTAAATTAGAAAATGCAGGAAACACCATGAAGCAACTTTATTTAATTGTATGGGGTATTTTAATTTTCACAGCTCTGTCAGGTACTGCCCAAAACTTCATCACTAAAAAAGAAGCCTCTTCTATCTTTAGTAATACCTCCCTTGGCAATGCAGCTTGGATAGGTACACAAAAAGCGTTACCCCTAACCGATTCTCTCTTATTTGAAATAGACCCTGCCCCGGTTTTTCGTAAAGAGTTTGTGGTAAAAAATAATATTCGCCTGGCAACTTTATATATCAGCGCAGCCGGATACTATCTTTCCTCATTAAATGGTAACAGGATAGGGAAGAATTATCTGGATCCGGCATGGACTAATTTCAGCAAAAGAATTTATTATTCAGAGTATAACCTGACCAAAGAAATTCACCAGGGTACAAACTGCCTGGCTGTAACATTGGGTAAAGGGTTTTATGATCCACTTCCCATGAAATTTTGGGGCAACCTGAACCTGAGGAAGAGGCTTCCTGCAGGCAAACCGGTATTTATAGCCCTGTTAAAACTGGAATACAACAATGGAAAAACAGAAGTAATTGTTACTGATGATTCCTGGAAATGGACCGATGGCCCTATTCAAAAAAACAATGTTTACCTGGGGGAGGTTTATGATGCCAATAAAGAAATAGCGGGATGGGCCACTGTTGGTTTTAAAGATAAAGCATGGAAAAAGGCAGCTGAATTTGAAGGACCGGGAGGCAGGTTACAAAAAGCATTTTTTCCTGCGGTGCAGGCCAGGGATATCATAAAACCTTTATCCATATCGTCTATACAAAAAGGTAAGTGGCTGGTTGACATGGGTGTAAATTTTACCGGGCTCTACCGTATTCATCTGAAAGGAAATCCCGGTGATACGGTAACCCTTCGTTTTGGAGAAAGGATATACCCGAATGGAGAACTTAACCCCATGACCACTGTTGCAGGCCAGATCAAAAGGGCAAATGGTGGTCCCGGCGCTCCGGCCATTGCCTGGCAATCGGACAGGTATATTTTTGGTGCTGACACCGATACCTGGTATAGCCCTGAATTTACTTTTCATACCTATCGGTATATGGAAATTGCAGGATCGGCTGTAAAACCGGGCATCAGTGATATTGAAGGCATTTCTTTAAATACAAATGTGAAGAACATCAGTCATTTCTCTTCTTCAAATGAACTGATCAATGCAATTCAAAAAATTACAGAAAGAACGTTTCTTGCCAACCTGGTAAGTGTACAGTCTGATTGTCCGGCACGGGAAAAATTTGGTTATGGCGGCGACCTTAATGCAACCCGTGAAGCATTTATATATAATTTTGATATGCAGCAGTTCTACCGTAAAACGGTGTACGATTGGGTGGATGCCATTAACGATTCTGCCTTTGTTGACACTGCTCCTTACGTAGGGATAAATTACTGTGGCCTCAGCTGGGAATCGGCTTTTCTGATAACCCAATACGATCTTTTTTTGTATTATAACGACAGTGCCATCATTAAAGAATTATACAATACCGATCTGGCATGGATGCAGAAAGCAGGCAGAATTCACCCGGATGGGATTGTTGATGAAGGGTTGAGTGATCATGAATCGCTGGAGCCGGTTCCTGTGGAGCTTACAGGCACCGCTCATTATCTGCAATGTGCCAGGATAATGAAAAGATTTTCTGCAATTATGGGTGACCGTAAGCATGAAAAACAATTTGATGAGCTGGCCGGTAAATTGCAAACAATTCTTTTAAATAAGTTTTGGCAACAGGCCGTACCCGAGCCGATAAACAAACAAACATTATTCGCCACATTGCTATATTATGATATTATTCCTGCGGATGAATTGAACAGGGCAACAGATTCTTTATTAAAAACTATAGCTGTACCGGAAAAACATTTTACCACCGGTATATTTGGAACCAAATTTATTTTGGAGGCTTTATCAAAAACCGGAAATGCAGCAGCTGTTTACAAAATTGTAAACAGCAGAACATACCCCGGCTGGGGGTATATGATTGACAGGGGTGCCACAACCATCTGGGAAACCTGGAAAGAAAGTGATAATACTTTTTCCAATTGCCATCCTATGTTTGGCACAATCTCCGAATGGTTTTACAGGTGGCTGGGCGGTATACGACCCAACCAGGATCATCCTGGATTTGAAAAGTTTTTCATAAGCCCCTTTTTGCCCGAAGGTTTATCCAATGTGTCTGTGGCCTACCATTCTCCTTTCGGTGAAATTATATCTAACTGGAAAAATTACGGTAACGATAAAAAGGTATTTGAATTAACCATACCCCGGGGCAGCCTGGCATTGGTTACGCTACCGGTGACAGCACAACAAAAAATAACCTTTTCTGAAAAAAGTAAAGGCCAATCATATTCACAAAACAGAATTGATAAAAAACATGTTTCTTTTGAATTGCCTGCGGGAAAATATACGATCTCTGTTCATCTGTAAATCAATTTTCTATGATACTGCTATAATTGTATATTAAAAATAAAGATTGAACTCCTGGTCATATTGCTCAACGGGATATTTTTTGCTACACTAATTTAATATAGAAATAAGATTACTTAAAAGCGGTTGTTTACATCTTTCGCTACCTTAGTGCTATAATTTTAATATAATGAAAAATAAATTTATTTTATTAACTGCGTCAATTGTATTTGGAAGCCTTTTATTTGCCCAAAAGCAAATAACGCTGCCGAATGGCTGGTCACTTTCTCCTGCCGGAAGAAGTTTACCACTGGGTGATTTACCCTTAAATATGGCAGTAAGTAATTCCAAAAAATTAATGGCTGTTACCAACAATGGTCAAAGTAAACAAACATTGCAACTGATTGATATCAAAACAGAAAAAATACTGGATAATATCGAAATTAAAAAAAGCTGGTTAGGTTTAAAATTCAGCAAAGATGAAAAATATTTATATGCCAGCGGTGGTAATGATAACTGGATATTACAATATGCAATTGTAAATAATAAATTAATATTAAAAGACAGTATTACGCTGGGCAAGAAGTGGCCCAATAAAATTTCTCCTGCAGGTATAGAAATTGACGATGCTAAACATATACTTTATGTAGTAACCAAGGATAATAATTCGCTCTATATCATCAATCTGCTAACTAAAGAAATAATTAAGCAAGTTCCTTTAGAGGGGGAAGCTTACACCTGCCTTTTATCTCCGGATAAAACCAATTTATATATTTCTATTTGGGGGAGCGATAAAGTAAGCATTTATAATACAAAGGAAGGAGCGATATTAAATACTGTAGATGTAGGTGACAACCCCAATGAACTCTGCCTCACTAAAAACGGAAAATTTTTATTTGTGGCCAATGCAAATGATAATTCCGTTTCTGTCATCAGCATGGCCAGTAATCAGGTAATTGAAACACTCACTTCTTCTTTATATCCCGATGCCCCTTCGGGAAGCACCACCAATGGGCTTGCTTTAAGTGCAGATGAAAAAACATTATTTATTGCTAATGCTGATAATAATTGCCTTACCGTTTTTGATGTAAGTAAACCGGGCAACAGTACTTCGAAGGGATTTATTCCGGTAGGTTGGTATCCTACCTGTGTAAAAATTATTGGTAAAAAAATATTTGTAACTAATGGAAAAGGTTTTTCTTCATTTGCTAATCCTAAAGGGCCAAGCCCTGTAAAACGCAAAGTAAAATACCAGGCAGATGATGAGGATGGGCCGCAATATATTGGTGGCTTAATGAAAGGCACCATGAGTATTATAGATATGCCTTCAGAAAAACAATTGAGTGTTTTTTCTCAGCAGGTGTATAAAAATACGCCCTATACTAAAGAAAAAGAAATGTTATCAAAAGGAGAAGCAGGTAATCCCATTCCACAAAGAATTGGCGATAAATCTCCCATTAAATATGTGTTTTACATTGTAAAAGAAAACAGAACATACGACCAGGTGCTGGGTGATGTAGCAGCAGGTAATGGTGATACCTCCTTAGTTTTATTTGGCGAAAAGGTTACTCCTAATCAACATAAACTTGCAAAAGATTTTGTACTGCTGGATAATTTTTATGTAGATGGGGAAGTAAGTGCTGATGGGCACAACTGGAGCCTTGGGGCTTATGCAACAGATTACCTGGAAAAGAATTGGGTTACAAGTTATGGTGGCCGTGGTGGTAGCTATGATGCAGAAGGCACCCGTAAAATTGCCAACAACAAAGGAGATTTTATTTGGGGGGCCTGTAAAAAAGCCGGAGTGAGTTACAGAACTTATGGGGAGTTTGCCGATGATTATAAAGCCAACATACCTGTTTTAGAAAACCATTTTTGTACTTATTATACCAGTTGGGATCAAAAGGTAAGAGATACTACAAGAGTAAACCAATGGAAACGTGACTTTGACAGCCTGGTTGCCATTAATGCATTGCCCCAATTAAATACCCTGCGTTTAATAAATGATCATACCGAGGGAATGAGTAAAAATAAACCTACACCATTTGCACATGTTGCCGATAACGATTTAAGTGTAGGTATGTTTATTGAATATTTAAGCAAAAGTAAAGTGTGGAACGAAAGTGTAGTTTTTATTTTGGAAGACGATGCACAAAATGGCCCCGACCATGTAGATGCTCACCGAAGCCCTGCCTATGTGGTGGGACCGTATGTAAAAAGAAATTTTGTAGATCATACCCCTTACAGCACCAGTGGTATATTGCGTACTATGGAATTAATTTTAGGTATTGCACCCATGAGCCAGTTTGATGCTGCTGCAACACCCCTGTGGCACTGCTTTACAGCTACGCCGGATTATACTGGTTATAGTGCATTACCAAGTAACATTGATTTAACTGAAAAGAATTTAGTTTGGAATGAATTATCTCAACGCAGTGCACAATTTGATTTTAGTAAAGAAGACCGTGTGCCTGATCTGGAATTTAGTGAGGTGATATGGAAAGGTATAAAAGGTTTGCATAGTGTAATGCCTGCACCAAGAAGAGCTGCATTTTTAAAAGTTGGTGAAAAAGATAACGACTAAATTTTTTCGGCTATTGCTGAAAGTGAAGATTCTTCTGCAACGAATCTTTTTGGAACACCATTTACTTTTGACCATTTAATTAAACGGATAGCATCACCCGAAATTTCTATACCTGTAATATTACCATCTTTAAAACAGCAGCAACCGGTATTAAAATAACTGGGGTTCATATTTCTGTAAGAGTGATTAATAAAATCGTATTCTCTTTTTCTTCTGGGTATTTCATTTTCAATAGCAGTAATAGCAGTTGTATCATTTAATTCCTGCGCTTCCTCTAATTGTAAATACAATCTTTCTAAATGGGTAAGCGAGTTAAATACTGGCTGATGGGTGTGTCCTGTAATTAAAAGTATATTTTTTTGTGCAATGCTCCACTCATACATCATTTGGTTATGTAAGGTCTTATTTTCATTGTTTGCAGCAGGGTTATTGGTATTAATTTCTAAAAAAGCCTGCAGCGGCCCCCAGATATAACTTACAAACCATTTGCTTAACCAGTTGCCATCACTTTGAGCATCGCCCTGATGCCCGTGTGTACAAAAAATATCAATACTTTTTTCTTTTAGCTGCATCCTTAATACTATGCCTTCGTATATTTTTATTTCACAGTTGTATATTTTTTTTATTTGTACTTGTGCAAAGGGGTCGTTTTTCCAAAACAAATCATGATTGCCAATTATTTTACAGTAATTTTTTTTATCAACAAATAATTTCTCTTTTTCAAATACATCCTTATTGTGTTTTATAACACTAAAAACAGAGTTTTCCCACAGTTCTTCACTATCGCCAAGGTTGACGTAAAAAAAATTATTTTGATCATAGTAATCTAATGCTGCCATATAATTATCTGCTGCAGCTGCAAAATCATCTGCACCATTTCTTGCTCCTTTATGTTGATCGGAAAAAATAATAATGGATTGCTCCCGGGGATTAAAGCTAAACATATTACCACTTTTTTTACCCGGTTGGTCCACCGACTCTTCATATAATTTTGATAAGGAAGACATCACCTTTTCTTTTTTTGGTGATGAAGATACTTTGCCAGCTATCCAGGTAACCGGTCTGGTGAGTATAAATTTTATGATACGATGAAAAAAATGTATAATGGTACGCATGAAAATACTATTTAGGGGTATAGTTTTTTAATAAATATCAGAATGAAAAAAACAATAAAATAGCATTTATCTTTTAAAGTATTTTCCAACTACGGGAATTTTTGCTAATTCCTTTGCCTCAATTTTTGTAACAAACCAGGTAAAAAATCCAAATAATAAGGTGGCAGTAATTAACGAAAACCAAAGACGATCGGGATAAATTTTATTAATACCTAAATGAATTAAATAAATTAAAACTACCAAAACTAAATAGGCGATTAATTTTTTTACAGGATAAGGAACAGGATAATATTTTTGTCCAAGCCAGTAACTGCTTACCATCATAAATAAATAGCAGCAAAAAGTAGCAATGGCAGCTCCTGTATAATGCAGTTTTGGAATAAGTAAAATATTAAGGGCAATAGTGATGGCAGCCCCAACAATAGTTATTACAGCCCCATACGTGTTTTTATTAGTAAGTTTATACCAAACACTAAGATTATAATAGATACCCAAAAAAATATTTCCCAATGCCAGCAGGGGTACTACCTGCAGGCCCTCGGCCCATCGGGGGTTTGCAAAAGTTATAAATATCCATTTAAAAACATCCAGGTACAAACCAATTAATAAAAACATAAAGCAACAGGCTATTACAAAAAATTTCATCACTCTTGCATAAGTGCGTTGGGCATTTTCGTCTTTACTTTTGTTAAAGAAAAACGGTTCGGCAGCCATACGAAATGCCTGAATTAAAATAGTTATCAATAATGCAATGCGGAAAATATTGGCAAATATGCCCAATTCATGATCGGCTTGTTGCCGGGGTAAATCAACCACATGGCGATAAATTAACCGGCTTAGCACATCATTTACCATACCGCCCAAACCTACAATAATTAATGGGGCACTGTATTTCATTACCTCTTTCCATAGTACGGAGTCAAAACTAAATTTTATTTGCCTTATTTCTTTTGAAAGTAAAACGAGTGTAAATAAACTTCCACAAAGGTTTCCTAAAAGATAATAACCAAGGCCAATATCTTTATTGTAAATATTTTTTAAAAAACTATCGGGGTTACCGCTTAAAATTTTAGGAACAACACCCAGAAAAAAAATAACCACACTTAAATTAATAATAATTCCTGCAATACGGGCAAATGCATAACGCCTCGGCCGATCCTCCTGCCTTAGTTTTGCAAATGGTAAAGTATTCAAATTGTCAACTGCAATTATTGCTATCATCCATAACATATAGTCGGGATGATTGGTAAGATCAGCTGCATCAGTAATAGCTCCTTTGCACAAAAATAGTATGAGGGTAAAAAGAATGCTGCTAAAAAAAAGTGATATAGAAAGTGTGCTGTACAGTTTTTGTTTATCATGTGTTTGGGAAAAACGGAAATAAGCGGTTTCCATTCCATAAGCATACAATACATTTAAAAATGGAATTATGGTATATACCTGAACAAGATCTGCAGTTTTTTCGGGAAGGTCAATAAAAAAAGGTAAAGCCATATTCATTAAATATCCTAAAAACCGGCTGGCAATGGTAGGTACACCATACCATAAAGTTTGTCCTGCTAATTTTTTAATGCCGCTCAAGTGATATTTATAATTTGTGCCAAATTTACCTTTATAATTTTAATTTATGTTTAAATAAATCATGCAACCGTTTGCCAACATAAATTATCTTTGTATAAAACAAAACAATATGAAATATTTATTGATATTTATTTTTTCTTTAGCGTTTTATGCTGCTGCTACAGCACAATCCCGTACTGCAACCATCGAGTATCAGAAAATTAACCGTCAAAGCCTGGTAAATGAAATCCCTTTTCCCGAAAAAACGATAAGGGATGCTATAGATAATAAAATGGAGAAAATGGGCTATAAAGGGAAAGAGGCAAAAGGATTTACAGTGTATAAAGGAGTTCGTATGCCCGAATTGGGTAATGATAGCTATGACTTATATTTTATGGCCGACAGAAAAAGCAGGAAGGAAAAAGAAAATTCCACACTTACATTAATGATATCAAAAGGGTTTGACAGTTTTGCTGCCGACAGTACTGATAGCCGGTTAATGAGTAATGCAAAAAACTATCTGGACAGCATTAAAAATATGATTGATGCCTACGATCTGGAACAACAGATTATTGGGCAGGAAGACGTTTCGAAGAAAGCAGATAAAAAATACAATAGCCTTGTTGATGAAGGACAGAGCCTGGAAAAGAAAAGAAAAAATATTGAAAAAGATATTGAAGATAATAAAAAAGATCAGGTAAACCAGTTGGCAGAAATTGAAATACAAAAACAAATTTTGCAAACGTTAAGAAGTAAACGTAAACATTAATACTATTTTAAAGAAAATCTTTTATTATTAACCATACCTGTATCAGTAAGGGTATATAAAAAATATATCAAATCATTCTTTTCTAAATTTGTAATTGCAATGCGGTTTTTAAGTAAGGGGTCTAAAGTAGGCTGTGTTGTAATAATCCCGGTTCGGTAATGGTCTATAGCCTGCCCAATTGTATAAAACCGTCCATCATGCATGTAGGGAAAAGTTATAATTACATTTCGAAGGCTGGGTACTTTAAATTTTAAAGAATCATTTTTATCATTGGTAATCCTCATACGGCCATAATCATTTAAATAAGTATTAATGGCCATGCCGTTATTGCGAAAAGAATTGTCTGTTAGTAAAGGTTCGGTATGGCAATTTGCGCATTTAACCTTAAATAAATTGTAACCATTTTGTTCTGCAGTAGTAAAGCTGCTCTCTCCTTTAAGTACTTTATCATATTTACTGTTATAACTTACTATGGAACCCATAAACTGTGCTAATGCCTTCAGCATTTTTTGGCTGTTGATATCCATACTTCCAAAAGCCGATCTGAACATTTTTGGATAAGAAGTGTCTTTCCTTAATTTGTTTAAAACACTGTCAATATTTTCAGCCATTTCATTGGGTGCAGTTAATGGAGCTAACGGCTGCACTTCTATATGATTAATGCCGCCATCCCAATGCAGCAATGGCATCCATGCCAGGTTAAAAAGGCCGGGTGCATTACGGGTGGTAAAAGAGTTATTAAACCCGTGACTAAAGTCGTGATCATAAGTTGCAAAAGCAGCAAACTGCTGGTGGCAACCTGCACAGGGAAAATTACCATCTTTGCTTAATTTGCCATCGTAAAATAATTTTTTACCTAATTGAAATCCTTCTTCGGTTAAGGGGTTATCGGCAAAAATATTTTTTGTAGGCTGTGGCCAGCCGTTAGGTATTGTAAATTTTAGCAGCGTTGGGTTATATGGCTCCTCATTTGGCACATCACTTTTTTTGCAGGCATCAAAAAAAACAGATGCTGCAGAAATAAATACAAGAAATAATATGATAATTCCTTTTTTCAATATTAATTATTGGTAACATCTTTAATAGTAAACATATTGCTGTAATTGTCAGCAATTTTCTTTGCCAGTATCCCAGGCGTGGTACAAACAGGGGTAACTGTTATTTTTATGTCATTGGGATTTTGCCACCATTTATCAAAATCTGCATCAATAAATATTTCGCTTATTTTACCTTCCCGGATATTTAATAATTTGCCAGCAGGAAAATTTAAGACAATAGTTTTTAAAACATTGTTTACTCCCGAAAAACCACCTATATGGTATTCTACTTTATTATTAACAACAGTAGATAATGGAGATGTACCTTCCATTTTTGCCATAATGTAACCACTGTTCCAGGTCCAAAACATATCATTAGTGGGGTCTAAAGCTCCGGTTTGTGCGCCACTTACATTTCTGGTACTATCAACACCCAGCAAAAATGAAACAGTAGAATAAATGTCAACTGCAGCAGTATAGCTAAAACTTAAGGAAGCAGATTTACTTTCATCAATAAGGTGGTAGCTATCTTTTTCTGCTATCTTTTTATCAATATTATTTATTGCAGTATTAGTTACATAATATTTAAATTTTGAAATAATATATTGCTCTGCAAAAGGATTTGTGTAAGTAACAGCACCAAGAACGATGGGATTACCTTTAATGGTATTAGCGAAAGTTATTTTTACAGTGCCGGTTTTTTCATTGGATACAACAGATTTTTGACAACTGTTGTTTATAATAACAATTGCAAAAATCACAAAATATAATTTCATTGCCATATATCTCTGCTCACTTTTTTTCTAAAATCTTTAATTGTACCTATTTTCTTTTTTTGTTCAATTCTTTTTTCTTTATCTGCTTTAGATGGTTTTGTAGGTTTTCGCTTTTTAGGAATTATCAATGCTTTATGAACAAGAAGATTCATTTTTTGAATCACCTGCTGCTTATTACCCAGCTGGCTTCTTTCCGTTTGGCTTTTTACAAGTAAAAACCCTTCTGAATTTATTTTATTTACAAGCTTTTCTTTTAATAAGTTTTTTTGGTCAGGGGTAAAAAAAACAGAGGTATCTATATGCCAGTTACCTTCTACCATGGTTTCCACCTTGTTTACATTTTGGCCACCTTTGCCACCACTTCGGGCCGTTTTAAATTTTATCTCGGCAGATATATCTGTCATAATTACAAATTTACCAATAAAAAGAAGGAAATTGCAGCCATATCCATCTTATTTGGGTCTATTATTTCGGTAAGACGGATTTTTTTTACATTTTTGCAAGTAATCAACCAGATGGGAAATGACCAAAAGCATATATAATTCACTTACCGACCGAAAACAACATGGTAAAAAATCTTTTGCTGTACTTATTGACCCCGATAAGGTTAATGACAATAACCTGGAGCAACTGATTACTCTTTCTGTTGATGCCAGGGTAGATTATTTTTTAGTAGGTGGCAGCCTGGTTATCTCCAATTATTTAGACGATTGTTTGCAACTTATTAAAAAAACCTGCAACATCCCTACCATACTTTTTCCTGGTAGCCCCAACCAGGTAAGCAAATATGCCGATGCCTTGCTTTACCTTTCATTAATCAGTGGCCGCAATGCCGATTTATTAATTGGCCAGCATGTAATAAGTGCGCCTGTGGTAAAAAAAAGTGGATTGGAAATTATGCCCACAGGTTACATGGTAATTGATGGTGGCGCACCCACTACCGTTTCTTATATCAGCAATGCCACACCCATACCGGCCGATAAAAATGAAATAGCCGTTTGCACAGCTATGGCTGGCGAAATGCTGGGCATGAAATTAATTTATATGGATGCAGGCAGTGGCGCCAAAAGGGCCATTACCGAAAGCATGATACAAAAAGTATCCTCCTGCATTGAAGTACCGTTAATAATTGGTGGCGGTATTATTGAACCCGAAAAAGCCTATCTAAATTGTAAAGCCGGTGCCGATGTAATTGTTGTGGGCAATGCCATAGAAAAAGATTCCAACTTAATTAAAGAAATGGCAGCTGCGGTACATAGTGTGGCTGTGCAAGTGTAACATATAACCCGAACAATCTTTTGTGATTAACATCGGCATTACATGTAGTTAGGCAGCTAGCAACTGGAAAAAATGATCTTTTAATTAAATAATATTTCTTTTTACTTTACCCTTTCCACCCTGGTAGGTGTATCCTTACCACTAACAATGGTTTTACTACTTATAGCAATGGCTTTAATAATCTCGGCCATATTATTCATGTCCAGTGTTCCAATTTCATCACTTTGTTTATGATAATTAGGTTCGTTGTTTGGGGCTTCCTCCATTTTAGACGTGGAAATAGTATGTGCAGGCACTCCCAGTTCTGCCAGTGTTGCATTATCGCTGCGGTAAAATAAATTTTGTTTGGGGTAGGGGTCGGGTTCAAAATGAAATTTAGAGCCACTGAGGTTGGTCTGTAAAATTTTACCCATATCACTTTTTTCGTAGCCCGTAATATAGGCACTGTTGGTGCCCCACTTACTTTCTGTACCAATCATTTCAATATTAAACATAGCAACTACTTTATCAGCATTTAATTGCTTACTAAAATATCGGCTGCCAAATCCGCCAATTTCTTCGGCAGTAAAAGCCACAAAAATTATCGTACGTTCATTCTTTTCTTTTAAAGCACTAAAATATTTTGATAACATCATTACGGCGGTTGTACCGGCGGCATCGTCATTAGCACCATTGTAAATGCTATCCATGTTTTTATCTGGCTTACCAATACCCAAATGATCGTAATGGCCACTAAAAACTACATACTCATCTTTTTTACTTTTACCTGGTAATATGCCTACTACATTTTTAAGATGCTGTTCTGTTATTTGATTTTTTATTTGCAGGTTAATTACAGCAGGGTTAAGATTAGCAGTTAAAATAAACACCTGCGAAACACCTGACGAAAATTTTGGATTGCCTGTAAAGCGTTGCATACTTTTAAAACGCTTTGCATGAGCCGTATCCACCAATACAAGCACATTTTTTTCTAAATCAAATATTGGAAAAACTATTTTATTAAAATCATCTTCTTTTTTTACCACCACTATTTCATAATCTTTTAAAGAAGTGATATTAATATCAGCAACTGTGGTGTTGGCTGCAACATTTGTAATATTTAATGAGTCGTTATCCAGCAATCCTTTTATTTCCGAAGGTTTTGTTTTTGTCATTATAAATTCCTGAAAGTAGGTTTTATTATTGCCAAAAAACTGCAATTTGCTTTTATTAAATTCAGCTGCAATAAAATCAGCAGCTTTATCAATACCGGGTGTAAAGGGTTTGCGGCCCAACATATCATCGGCACTAATTATTTTCTCAATCCGCCCCACTTCAGTTGCATTAATAATCTTATCAATTTTTTGTGCAAAAGAAAGCAGGCATACAACACCGGCTACAATTGTTAATAGTATCTTCTTCATTATTATTTTTTAATTATTAATTATCAAAGGCTCATCATCTCTTTAAACTTAACAGCCTGCCTGCGGCTTACTTCTATTTTTTCAGTGCCATGTAGTTCTAATAATAGTCCTCCGTTGAAATAGGGTTCTATTTTTTCAATCATTCTAAGGTTAACAATATGTTTGCGGTTAGCTCTGAAAAAAACTTTTTCATCAAGCCGCTCTTCCAGCGCATTCAACTATTTTAATATCAGTGGTTTATTGGTTCCAAAAAATACTTTGGCATAATTGCCTACACTTCCAAACAAACGTACTTCACCCAATTTTACAAACCAGCAACGTTCCCCGTCTTTTACAAAAATTTGATCTGCTTCTGTTAACATGCCTCGGTTAATGCCTGCCATTGTTGCGGCCAGTTCTTTTTCTTCGGCCTGTTGTAATTTTTGTAGCGCATCGGCCAAACGTTTTGGTTCTACCGGTTTCATTAAATAATCCAAAGCATTTACTTCAAAAGCTTTTAGGGCATACTCATCATAGGCTGTTGTAAAAATTACATGCGGCGCCTTATCCAACTCCTGCAACATATCAAAGCCGGTTTTGCCAGGCATTTGTATATCTAAAAAAATTAAATCAGGAGAAAGATTTTCTATTTTTTCTAATCCTTCAGCTGCATTGGCAGCTTCACCAATTACTTCAATTTCCGGAAAATCGAGTAACAGTTTTTTTAATTCGTTTCTGGCCAAACGCTCATCATCAATAATAACTGCTTTTTGCATGATTCTGTTTTAAAGTTGAAGATATTAAATTGTAACTGGCATTGTTACTTTACTTTCTACCATATTATTGCTAATGTTTTTAATTTCAAAAGTGGCTTTGCCCTGGTACATAAGATTCAGCCTGTCCTGAGTACTTTTTATTCCAAAACCTTCTCCATTCAGCTGGTTGGCATTGCCATTTATTTGCCCGTTTAGCTGGCCGGTATTTTGCACTTTTAATTCAAGATGATTATCTTTAAAATCTGCAATTATTCGTACAACACCTCCATTTATTAATTTACTTATACCATGTTTTATAGAGTTTTCTACAAGGGTTTGCAGCATCATTGGTGGAACAGGTTGCCCAAGGGTATCATCGTCAATATCCAATTCCACTTTTAACCTTTCTTCAAAGCGCATATATTCTAAAGCCAGGTAATCTTTCACAATATCCAATTCTTTTTCCAGGGTAACAGTTTCCGATTTTTCGGCTTGCATACTGCTGCGTAAAATATTACTTAGTTCCGTAATGGCTTTTCTTGCTCTTTGCGGGTTTTCATCAACCAATGCTCTAATGCTGTTTAAAGAATTAAAAATAAAGTGCGGGTTGATGTGAGATTTAATTGTTTTTAATTCTAACTCTTTTACAGTGCTTTCCAGTTTTAACCTGTCTATTTGATCTTTTCTGTTTTTTTCAACATAATGATAAACAAGATATATTAAAAACCAAAGAGCAATTAATAAAAGATTTTGATAAATGCCAAAAAGATCGGTTTTATCCTCATACTTCCATTCTCCTTTATTATTTCTAAACCATCCGGTACTTTTTTTAATATCAGAAATTGTTTTTAAACCTAATGAATCTTTTAGGGGAGATGTGCTGTAGTAGGCTATTTTATCAAGTCCTGCATTTATCTCTGCTTTTTGAGCTTTGTCGAGTTTGTATTTTTGAAAGTAATTATCAAAAGAATATGCAGATTTGTGTTCTAACGCATTACCACCATAAAAAAGCAGCAGGCCCGTAGCTCCAATCCCAACTATAAAAATTATCCATATTTTGTTGAATGAAAATCTAAGCCAGTTAGTTTTTTTAATTATTGTACGTAAAATATGGGTACTGGCAATTCCGGAAAATAAAAAAATACCTAAACTTATAAGGTATTCTTTTTCTCCACCATGTTGTGAAAACTGTTCTTTAAAAATAACAAGGTTAAAATATATATGGATAAGGCCAAAAATACCCCAACCAAAAAACTGGCACATCCAATATTTTACATTTATCTTACCCATCATACAAAAATACACTTCAAGATAGGGAATTTACGTTGTGTTTTGATTAATGGCAAAATGGTGGTTTGAGAGGCTGGGTAAATATAATCGGGTATAAAAACTTGTGTTTTATTGTTTTTATAATTTATGGCATCCCTTTTTTATTTTATACAGAATAAAATCAAGTATTTTTACAGTATGGCAAACCCCAATTTAAACAGCGATTCTGTATTGGCAGATAAAGAATTTGAAAATACCATAAGGCCATCGGCTATAAATGATTTTAGCGGGCAAAGCCAGATTATAGAAAATATTACCATCTTTATTAAGGCTGCAAAACTTAGGGGCGAAGCATTGGATCATATTTTATTTCATGGTCCCCCGGGATTGGGTAAAACCACACTTAGCAGAATTGTAGCCAATGAATTGGGGGTAAACATTAAAGAAACCAGCGGCCCCGTAATTGAAAAACCCGGCGACCTTGCAGGGTTACTCACCAACCTGGAGCCTAATGATGTGTTATTTATTGATGAGATACACCGGCTAAGTACTGTGGTAGAAGAATATTTGTATGCCGCCATGGAAGATTACCGTATTGATATAATGATAGACAGCGGTCCCAATGCAAGAAGTGTACAACTGAATTTAAATCCGTTTACATTAATTGGTGCAACTACCAGAAGCGGTTTATTAACTGCACCATTGTTAAGCCGTTTTGGCATAAAATCAAGATTGGAATATTATGATGCAACCACTTTGAAAAATATTATTCTTCGCAGTTCAAAAATATTAGGCACAAAAATTACCAGTGATGCTGCGGCAGAAATATCGGGCAGAAGTCGCGGAACACCACGTATTGCCAATGGTTTATTAAGAAGGGTTAGAGATTTTGCACAGGTTATTGGCAACGGCGTTATAGATTTAGGTATTACTGAACATTCACTTAAAGCATTAAATGTAGATGCTTATGGTTTGGATGAAATGGATAACCGTATCTTATCAACTATAATAGAAAAATTTAAAGGCGGCCCTGTTGGTATTACAACTATTGCAACAGCCGTAGGCGAAGAGCCCGGCACCATTGAAGAAGTATACGAACCATTTTTAATTCAGGAAGGATTTTTACAACGTACTGCACGCGGCAGAGAAGCAACGGAAAAAGCTTATAAGCACTTAGGAAAAATGCCGCACAATGGCGGCACTCAAAATAATTTATTTAATACTTAAGGTTCATTCTGTAACTACCAGGCGAAATCCATTACCATGGATATTCACAATTTCTATATTGGTATCTTCTTTTAAATATTTACGTAGTTTGGCAATGTACACATCCATACTACGGCCATTAAAATATGTATCACTGCCCCATATTTTTTTTAAGGCAATTTCACGGCTTAGCAAATCATTTTTATATTCGCTCAGCATTTTCAATAATTCATTTTCTTTTGGCGATAATACCTGCACCTTACCTGCAATGGTCAACTCACGCAAACGTGGATTAAAATGATAATTGCCTAAATCAAATTCGGCATTTACTTCTTCCCGGTGCATCTCTTCATTACGTTTTAAAATGGCTTTTATCTTATGCAGCAATACTTCACTGTCAAAAGGTTTGGTGATATAATCATCGGCACCTAATTTATAGCCCTGGATAATATCATCTTTCATAGTTTTTGCACTCAAAAAAAATAAAGGCACATCAGGATTTACATCCCTTATTTCTTCTCCAAGAGTAAATCCGTCCATATTGGGCATCATTACATCTAATAAACAGATGTCAAATTTCTCCCGCTGAAATGCTGCTAAACCCAGTCGTCCGTCTCTTTCCAGAATAACATCATAATCGTTTAATTCTAAATAATTCTTTAATACCATACCCAGGTTGGTATCATCTTCGCAAAGTAATATTTTTGGTTTTACTGCTTCCATGTTTTAATAGTTTATTAGCAAATAAAATTAATTCAATTTTAGTACAGCGAATATAGCGCCTAATTTTTTGTTAAAGGTGTTTTTGTTTGTCACAAAAAACTGGGAGTAACACAGAAAAAAGCTGCGTAATTACCTTAAATACTTTCTATCGGTAAGGGTTCTTAGAAAAGTAATTAGATCTTTTTTTTCTTTTTCTGTAAGACCAAGAGGCTTTTTAAAAGCGTCATCGATATTTACGGCACCTGTTACTGTTTTTTTGGGATCATTATAAAAATCTACCACTTCTTCCAGTGTTTTAAACATGCCGTTATGCATGTAAGGTGCAGTTACCGCAATATTTCTAAGGCCCGGAGTTTTAAATTTCCCTTTATCACTTTCCTTTTTTGTAAGCGTAAACAAACCGGCATCATTCAATTCCTGCTCGTTATACAACCCAATATTTTTAAATTCGTCAGTGGTAAAATCTTCCATGCGGTGACAGTTGAAGCATTTTGTTTTATCAGCTACAAATAATTCCCTGCCACGTTCTTCTGCTGCCGTAAATTTTTTCAGGTTATTGCTCCAGTCATCAAATTTACTGTCTACCGTCTCTAAAGTCTGTTCGTATGCAGCAAATGCTGCAGCTAAATTTTTTGCTGAAGGCTTTTGTTTAAATATTTTTTGGAAAAGATTTTTATATTCTGCAGATTGGTTTAATCTTTTAATGGCCTCATCTATAGGCAAGCCCATTTCATCAGGATTTTGTATTGGCATCAGCGATTGCTCTTCTAAGGAAGCTGCCCTTCCGTCCCAGAAAAAGTATGGCCGGTTCTTCATATTTAAAACCGATGGGGTATTTCTTTTTGTTAATTTTCCTCCTATCCCCATACTAAATGCAACTGTATCAGCAAAAGCATAGTCTGGAATATGGCAACTGGCACAGCTTACCGAAGAATCGTTAGACAATATTTTTTCGCTGAATAATTTTTTGCCCAGGCCAGCTTTGGTTTTTATTTCGATACTATTTTCTTCAAAAGAAGAGCTGATAAAAATAATGACCATAGCTGTAAAAAATAGCAATAACCCTGAACTTTTCATGTTACAAATTTAGACAGAATAAGAGAAAAATCATTTTAAACATATCGTTACAGGTTGTACCTTTCAAAAAATTTAAACAATGCCCGGTAAAGAAGCTTTCATTCAGGCCATTAAGGATGGCTATACATTTAAAGGCGAATCAGTAAAAATTGGTTGTGCTGTTTTAGATGGCGAAGTAGTTGCCGAAGCAGGTATCAATCTTCCCTTAAAAACAATGAACCGCCATGGTTTAATTGCCGGCGCTACAGGTACGGGTAAAACCAAAACCCTGCAAATGATAAGCGAATTTTTAAGTGATAACAGTGTGCCTGTTTTATTAATGGATATTAAAGGCGATTTGAGTGGCATTGCTGCCCAAGGTGCCAGCAACGACAAAGTAAAAGACCGTTATTCCAAACTGACAATGGAATACAAGCCAACTTTGTTTCCGGCAGAAATAATGACATTAACAGGGCAAAAAGGTGTTCATTTAAGAGCAACTGTTAGCGAATTTGGTCCTGTGTTGTTAAGTAAAATATTAGGTTTGAATGATACACAAGGAGGCGTAGTGGCAATGATTTTTAAATATTGCGATGATACACAATTGCCCATATTGGATTTGAAGGATTTTATTAAAGTATTGCAATACATTGGCGATGAAGGAAAGACAGAGATTGAAAAAATTTATGGAAAAATTTCTACGACTACAACAGGAACCATATTACGTAAAGTAATTGAACTGCAACAGCAGGGGGCTGATATTTTCTTTGGTGAAAAAAGTTTTGAGGTAGAAGATCTAATGCGAATGAGTGATGATGGCAGGGGAATGATAAATATTTTAAGGGTTACCGATTTGCAGGATAAACCTAAATTATTTTCAACATTTATGCTGCAAATGCTTGCAGAACTTTATGCAATTTCCCCTGAAGAAGGCGATATAGATAAACCAAAATTGGTACTGTTTATTGATGAAGCACACCTTATTTTTCAGGAAGCCAGCGAAGCATTATTACAACAGATTGAAACAATAATAAAACTCATCCGTTCACAAGGTATTGGTATTTTCTTTTGTACTCAAAACCCTATGGATGTACCAGCAGGTGTGCTTGGCCAATTAGGTTTAAAAGTACAGCATGCATTAAGGGCATTTACTGCCGCCGACAGAAAAGTAATTAAACAAACTGCAGAAAATTATCCTGAAACTGTATTTTATAAAACTGAAGATTTAATCACGCAATTAGGTATTGGGGAGGCATTAGTAACCATGCTTAATGAAAAAGGTATTCCCACTCCTCTGGCACATGTAATGCTTTGTTCACCTCGTAGCCGTATGGATATTTTAACCGAGGGAGAAATTGATGCCATCAACAGCAAATCAAAATTAGTTGCCAAATACAACAAAACCATTGATAGCGAAAGTGCCTATGAAATTTTAACTGCTAAATTGCAAGAGGCGGCTGAAAATTCAGTAACAGAAGAAAAAGAGAATGGCAAGAAATCAACGAAAGAAGAAAAATCAACTTTAGAAAAAGTGGCTGATAATACCATTGTAAAAAGTATGGTACGTACTGCGGGAAATACAATTGTACGCTCATTATTAGGTGCATTGGGCTTAGGTGGAAGAAGCAGATCATCAAAAAGTAAAAGTTGGTTCTAAAGCCTTTTTAACTATTTATGCCGGCAAACCTGATGCAGGTATGTAACTGCTGTTTTACATTTTTTTTGTTTTGTTATCTTTGCGCATGCCTAAGAAAATATTTCATCATCGTTTTGGACCAGTATTATTGGTAGCCATTTTAGTTTGTACAATAAGTTTAATTACAAGAATCATTTTACTTTTAAAAAGTTGGCCATCTCTTGAAATAAATCCTCTTAATTTTATTGGCATTTTTTTTATTGGCTTTTTTTATGATGTAGTAGTGAGCAGTTTTTTTGCTGTTCCTGTTGCCTTGTATTGCTGGCTGATGAAAGATGCTATTTATCAAAAACCCTGGCATCGCATTCCTCTTTTAATTTTGTTTTTTATCATCAGTCTTATTTTGTTGCTTAATGCCGGTGCAGAAATTACTTTTTGGGATGAGTTTAGTGTGCGGTATAATTTTATTGCAGTAGATTATCTGATTTACACAACCGAAGTATTAGGTAATATCTGGGAATCTTACAATATTCCACTAATAGGCAGTGCTATACTGGTGGCAACTGTTGCAATGGTATTTTTAATAAGAAAAAAGTTAATTGCATCTCAACAGGTGAGTATGCGTTTTGCAAAACGAAGTATTTTTTTTATTTTCTTTTTGCTGATAACTGCAGCAGGATACTTTTTTGTGAATAACCGTTTTAAAAATTTCAGTAAAAATAATTATGTAAATGAGCTGGGGGGAAATGGCATTTATGAATTTGGAACTGCATATTGGAATAACGAAATTGATTACAATCGTTTTTACGCGGTACAAAATGATACTGTAAATTTTAAAATATTAAAGGCAATGTTGCAGGCACCTAATGCAACATTTACCAATAACACATTAAGTATTGAAAGAGTAATTAAGAATGACAGTCCGGAGCATAAGTGGAACGTGGTACTTATAAGTGTAGAAAGTTTAAGCGGCGATTATTTAGCACATTTTGGTAATAAAGAAAACATCACCCCCTTTTTAGATTCACTGATTCCTTACAGTTTATTTTTTGAAAATTTTTATGCAAGCGGAACCAGAACAGTAAGAGGCCTGGAAGCATTATCATTAGCTATTCCACCAACTCCCGGCCAATCAATAGTTCGCAGGCCCGATAATAATGATATGTTTACAATGGGTAATGTTTTAAAAACTAAAGGCTATGATGTAAATTATATCTATGGAGGCAACGCTTTTTTTGATAATATGGGTAAATATTTTGGCAGCAATGGATATACCGTCTTAGATAAAAGAGATATACCGGATAAATTTGTACACCATACTTCTGCCTGGGGTATTGATGATGAAGGTGCTTTCGATTATACATTAGCACAATGCGATAGAAGCTTTTCGGAAAAAAAACTTTTCTTCAATCATATCATGACAGTGAGCAACCACCGGCCCTATACATTTCCTGATGGGAGGATTAACATTTTATCTGCTTCACAATCAATAGCTGGGGGAGTAAAGTATACCGATTATGCAATAAATAAATTTTTAAAAGATGCCAGGCAGAAACCCTGGTTTAATACAACCCTCTTTGTAATTGTTGCAGATCATTGCAGTAAAAGCGCGGGCAAAACTGATTTACCAGTTAACCGATACCATATTCCCTGCTTTGTTTTTGCACCAGATTTAATAAAGCCTATGATTGAAAACCGCCTTACCAGCCAGATTGATTTAGCCCCTACGGTTTTGGGAATGATGAATATCAATTACACAAGCCGTTTTATGGGATATGATGTATATAAGATGGCAGCTGGAAGAGAAAGAGCTTTTATAAGCAC
>JAYUTC010000345.1:0-8074 GCA_043755395.1 Ferruginibacter sp. | reverse complement strand
TATCAACGTAGCACCTGCTGCAGCTTTGCCGGTAGTAGCTTCTACATCATTGCCCGGAGTACATACTAAACTTAATCCAGGCTTTGTTACAGGTTCTGTATAATCCAATACATCTACAACCGGTGAAGTACCTCCTTTTTTTGCAGCGCCTGCACTTTTAATGGCATCAGTAATTAAACCATCTTTTATGTTTCCGGGAGATGGGTTCATGTGAAAACCAGAACCTACGCTATGTGCTAACTCATCATAAGACTGCATAAGGCCAATAAATTTATTTGCAGTTTCTTCTTTTGTACACCGGTCAATTAAATTTTGCTCAGCACCACAGAGTTCAGGAAACTCGGCAAGCAAAACCTTTGCTCCCAATGCAACCAACAAATCGGCAGTATATCCAACTGCAGGATTTGCAGAAACCCCGCTAAAACCATCACTGCCACCACATTTTACACCAACGCACATTTCACTCAATAAAGAAGGGGTTCTCTCCAGCCTGTTTATTTCTATCAACCCTTGAAATGTTTTTTTAATGGCACTAGCTATCAACTGTTCTTCACTTTCTGATTGTTGCTGTTCAAATATTAATAATGGTTTATCAAATAATGGATTTTGTTTTTTTACATCGCTGATAAAATCCTGAGTTTGTAAATGCTGACAGCCTAAACTTAAAACTGTAATACCCCCAACATTGGGATGGTTTGCATAAGCAGCCAGCAAAGAACTAAGTGTAGAAGCATCCTGCCGGGTTCCTCCGCATCCTCCCTGGTGATTGAGAAATTTTATCCCATCTACATTTTTAAAAACACGATTATGGGAAGTGGCAGGTGCAAGCTGTAAATTAACCTTATTAATATCTTCACCATTTTTATAAGTTTTTAACAACTGGCTGGTGAATTGAATGTACTTATCACTAACGGCATAGCCTAACTCTTTATGCAATGCCTCTCTAATAACATCAAGATTGCGGTTTTCACAAAAAACTGTGGGTACAAAAAGCCAATAATTGGCAGTACCAACCCGGCCATCCTTTCTTTTATAACCCTTGAATGTTTTGTTTTTAAATTTGGAAATATCGGGTGCTTCCCATTTGATATTTACCTGCCTGTAAGCATATGGTTCTGCAGCATGTTTAAGGTTATCAGTTGTCATCAGGCTTCCCTTTGGAATAGCATATTCCGCTTTACCTACCAGTACGCCGTACATGAATACCTCATCGCCGGCGGCTAAATCGGTAGTAAAAAATTTATGCTTTGCATTGATGGCATCCTGCAATAAAAATGTTTCATTATTAAAAACAATGCTTTCGCCTTTGGCCAAATCGGTTAAGGCTACCATTACATTGTCTTTTGGATGCATTTTAATCATCCGCCTTTTAATTTTTACTTCTAACATCTAATATCTGTGTTTATGCTTTAACAACTTTATGACTTTGCAATGCGAACAACAACACTATTACAAAACAACATAAGGGAACAATATAACCGTTTTGTATATTACCGGTTTTGTCAGAAATAAAGCCTAAAATGGGCGGCAGTAATGCACCCCCAACAATTGACATTACAATTAATGAAGATCCGATTTTTGTGTTATGCCCAAGCCCATCAATACCCATTGAAAAAATAGTAGGAAACATAATACTCATAAAAAATGCAATGGCAATCAATGTATAAACCACTATTATACCTGTTCCAGTTATAGCCAATGCCGAAAGAAGAATATTGATGGATGCATACAAGATCAGTAATTTTTGTGGCTTAATATATTGCATAAGGAAGGTGCCTGCAAATCGTCCAAGCATGAATGCTAATCCATAAAACCCTAAATATTTTGCAGCGTTATGTTCTTCCATACCCGCTGTTGTGGTTCCCATTTTAATAAAAAAACTTGCCACACAAACCTGTGCACCCACATAAAAAAATTGTGCAACAATGCCCCATTTTAATTTAAATGACTTTAGAGCTCCTCCAAAACTTGCACCGTCTGCTCCCTCTTTATCCTCGTCTTTTACATCAGGCATACGGGTAAAATAAAATACCACAGCAACTGCCAGAATAATTAAACCCAAAATGAGATAGGGCATTTTAACACTGGCTGCTTCATTGGTAAGGTAAGCCTGTAAAGCTTCGGGCGACATTGCATCTGTATCTGTCTGCGAAAGATTTTTACCAGATAAGATCATTGGGCCTATATAAGCCGGAGCAAGATAGGCGGCTAACCCATTAAATGATTGAGAAAAATTTAATCGCTTAGTGGCAGTTTCAGGTGGCCCTAATACAGTAACATAAGGATTGGCAGCTGTTTCTAAAAAGGTAAGGCCGCAGGCGATAATAAACAAAGCTCCAAGAAAAAAAATATATTGTAATGAGTTGGCTGCCGGTACAAATAAAATAGACCCCACCCCAAATAAAACCAATCCAATGATTATTCCTGATTTATAACCATACTTACGCATGATATAACCTGCCGGAAGCGCCATAACAAAATAGGCTATAAAAACAGAGGAGTCTATTAACGAGGATTGTAAATCAGATAATCTGAATGCTTTTCTTAAATGAGGAATTAAGATAGGGTCCAGGTTATGTACAAAGCCCCAGAAAAAAAATAAACTGGTTACTAAAATAAAAGGGAACAACCATTTTTGCTCTATATTGGAATCCTTTTTGGAATTAATTTTAGATACTGGAGTCAATGCCATATAAGATAATTTTAATGTATTATTTCATTTCCAAATGAATAATCTAATTACAACTTTAAAAATAAAAACTTTTAATCAGCAAAGTAATAATATTCAAGGCTAAATAGTTATATTTCTGTAATCAAACGGGAAGAATGTATTTTTTATCTTTCTTTAATTCTCATCCCTAAAAATAACTGGTATACTTTATTGAAAGTTACTGCAAAAGTATTATTGGAAGTTCAGTTGAACATTTTAAATATTTTGATATCGCATTTTTAACATCAACCATTCATAATTTATAGCTCAATGGATTAGATATTTGCGGAGATATTCAAATACTAAAAGAAAAAATCATTGCTCTATACTTAAAGAGGAGAATTTCAGCCTTTTATTTTACCAACTAACAAAAACCAAAAAAATGGCAATTTATTTACATGATACAAGAAGACTAGTATCAGACACAAAACAAAGGAAATATTAAAAATTAAAATACACTTAAATTAATAACCTAATGTTATTATTCTTCTTTCTTTCCAATTTGCAGGTAAACAATATAATTACCTGAATCGTTTTTTTCCAGAATTAACCAAACATGAAAATCTTCAAAATCAGGACTACTGTTGGATAAATTATAAACCGAAATTGTTTTGTCCTTTTCCAGATCAGGAGTTGATGTAGTACCTTTTAATTTATACTTGGAAGGTATCGCTCCAAAGGAAATAGAACTGCTTTGAACCTGTTTTGCTAATTCAGCATATTTTGCTTTGGCTTTAACAGCATTATCTGTATCAATAAATTTTGCATAATAGAAAAGATTGTCTGCAAAATCTGATGCAATTAAATTATTTCCAATGCTACCCGGTAAAGCTACCAGGCTTTCACTTAAATCAATATCTGAATTTTCAAAGTCTTTAATCTCATCACTAAAATCCATTTTGCCTGAAATGTCTTCAAATAAATCAGGATAATTTTTAATTACACTATTTAATCCCTCATTAAAGGTTTTAGGAGTACCTGAAAATATATCGCCATTTGAAGTAATAAGTGTTGTAAGCTTTACTATTTCTCCATTATCCCAAACGCCTGAAGTGAACCTTCCATTTTTCTCTAACTTGTACCCATTTCCGGTAAAATTTCCCTTTATATAATCGCCGGCATACATTGTTCCGCTTTCACTGAAAAAATAGGCCTTGCCGGTAAAAATACCATCTACTGCATCACCATAATACACAGATTTTTTTTTAAGATCAATATCTACAATAGAACCATTTAATAGATCATTTGTATAATTTCCTTCTGAATAATATTTATTTACTTTATAATCGATGCAAAAACCTATAGCCCCTTTAGCGTTAAGCATTCCTATAAACCTTGTACTGTCATCACGTATGATTAAGCCGTTTTTTATATTACCGTTTTCATAAAAACCAAAATACCGTTTATGCTTTTCAAGATCGTAATAAAATGCAGTATCTTTAAGAAAACCCTTATCTGTAGTTGGGCCCATCAATACATGTGTAGTGGTACTTTCGCCAATAAAACCCGAATTCGAAATAAAACTGTTAAACTCAGGTGTTGCGGCCTGTAACCATTTATCATCTTTCCATTCTCCGGAATATAATTTTTTTGTTTTTGCCTCATATTGATATCCTGTTCCATTTCTTTTATCATTTACATAAATTATATCACTAATGATATTCCCATCTGTCCATAGATTTATACCACGTCCGCTCATTTTATCATCTTTATAACCGGCTTTTACAAAACTATTATCCTTATAAAATAAAATACCTTTCCCATTTTTTTTCCCATTAACAAAATCGCCTGCATATAATTCACCTGTTTCTGTAAGGTTTGTGCCTTTGCCATTTAATTTCCCATTGACCCAATTGCCAGTTAAAAAAGCGCCCTTATCAAAAAGCATGGTTCCTTTACCGTTATAGATTCCATTTACAAAAGAGCCTACATATCGTAATACATTGCCGCCAGTAGCATAAGTAGCCACACCCATTCCATTAGGTTTACCAACTTTTACTTCCCCGGTATAGGTATAGGTAAGATTATAGGCATCCTTTAAGTTTTCTATTTTTTTTATAGTTTGTGCCATGATAATGTTGCAAAACATTATGGCCGTACTAATTAAGGAAAATAAAATTTTCATCATTATAATTTTAGTAAATGTATAATTTTCATGTAAAAAATGCAATACCCGCAGCAGGGTATTTTTGGGTTAATTAAAACTTACAAACTGCCGATTATAAAAATAGCCATTCCATCTTTAAAAATGATGAAAAATATTAAAGAGAATAAATTGTTTGCAAATTACGTTGGCCCCGTAAAAGTTTTAAAATTGAATTATTAATTATTCCTGACTTTAATTTTGTTAGCCTAAGATCATTTTACTCATTATACCTGGTATATCTGCATTGTTCTTCATCACAAATAATTGCTGAAAGAACAGGATTGTTTAAAACATCTTTTACAAAAAGTATTTTCCCATTCACAATCATCTTTTCATATACCAGCCTTATTCCATGGCTATAATCTACATACCAGTCTACATGCCCGGTATATAATGGTTGAATGGCTTTTCCATTCAATTGATGCCACCCATAAATAGCAACTCTGTTAGTTTTTGCTGTTGAATAAATTTGTGGTGTTTGTACAACATCTTTTTTAAGACCGACAACAATTTTATTTGAATATGTAAATTTTAACTGATTCTGTATCATATTATTATGCTGTAAAAATGTTTGAATGGAATCTCTCTTTTCTGTTAAAGGGATGGGTTCAATTCTAATACCGGCATTTTTATAAATATAATCAACTATTTTTTTTGTAGGCAGAACACAATGTAAACTATCTGCTACAAGTTGTGCTGCCTGTGGCGTTAAAGGCACTCTCATAAAATGAAGCTCATCCCCAATGCATAAATAATCGGGTGATACAAAAAGAATAGCTTTATATTTTTTCCCATTACTGTCTTCATAATTTATTGGCATTTTTATAAGCCTTAAATTAAAATCAGGAATATTTCCCACAAGTATTAATGGTACAATTATTTTCTCTCTTTCTCTTGAAGAAAGAGGATTTAGTTTTGCAACCAACGAATCAATCCTGATCGTTTTTTTTAAACCGGGGGGGGATTTAATCAGGCCATTAATTTCTTTTGTAATAATGCCCGATGCAGAACAACTGCTTAGTAAAAAAATAATGGATATTCTAACCAATATCATAAATTAGATTAGGAAATGTATAATGCAATTATATTGCTGATTCGACAGAATAACTTTTAAGCCGCATTTCTTCTTATTTTAAATATAGCTTACAGTAGAACAGTTAAACGGGTAAAAAAATCAATCTGTAAATTTTTTACCTTTTGCCATAACTAAAAAAACTATTGATGTAATAAAACTCATTATAATAAACCCAACAATCCAAATTGCTTTTTCACCATCGTTTACTGTTTTATTCTTTGCAACATATACAATACCTATAATACGGCAGGCTAAACTGGATATTGCAGCAATTATAAAAGAAATTATTAGTGAGGGACTGAATATTGTACTAAATATTTTAAAAGGGTTGGCTTTGGATAACTCATGTGCATGAAATGCAAATGCAAAAATCCCATTCATATAGAATCCAATAAAAAAAATAAATGCTGCCACAGATATAATAAACAGTGCCAGAAATGTATTATACTTACTCATAATTTTTAATTAAATGTAAAATTTAGATTCAAAAGATTGATACAACCCTGAAGAAGGGGATTTGATTGTTTTATAAAAAAATTCATAACTATTTTTCAGCACTAATAACAATTGCACTTGCTTCAATTGCTACTTTTCCTTCGGGATATTTATGACTTACAAGCTCAAATACATCATTCTTTATTTTTATACGCAATGCATCATCTGCTTTGCTTAATGCAGCAACAATTGGCGCCCCCACTTCTGTCATCATGTTCCAATATGTTTCTACCGATCCCGAATTTAGTTTAGTGGGCACTTCCTGCTCCTTGCTGTTTTTAAAACCTGCATTTTCAAATATTGATGTCATTAACCCCGGTTTGCAACATCTAAACATACCAGGTGCGCCGGATGGCGTTTGTGGCAGTTCCATATTTTTATTGATAGTACCCATTAATGCTGTAACCCAGAAATTTTTTTCAGGAATATTCCAAACCGAAGTTGCCATTCTTCCACCAGGTTTAAGTACCCTGGCCATTTCACTGGCTGCCAACTGCATATCCGGAAAAAACATAAACCCAAAACGGCAACTGATTGCATCAAAACTATTGTCATCAAAAGGTAATTCGCAAACATCACAAGCTATAGTTTCAATATTATTTATACCGCGATGTAAAGCATTTTCCCTGGCAATAGTCAGCATATCGTCAGCCACATCTGTCATTATCACTTTGCCTCCACTAAGCATAGGAGCAATAGTTAAACCGGGCTCTCCGGTTCCTGCAGCAATATCCAGTATCATATCATTACCAGCTGGTTTAATCGCAGCAATAATTGCATCACCCATTGGACTGAGAAAATCCATTGTAAGGCTGTCCCATTTTTTCCACCCGGGTGAAAATTTATTCCATGATTGTTTTTGCTGGTCTCTTATTTCTTCTAATTGGGCGTTCATAAAAAAATAGTTTAATGAATGAAGAATAAAATATAAGGAGGGAATAGCTTTTGAAGGTACAAAAAATAAGTAAATAATTATCTACTTGTTTTTAACTGGCAAAAAAACTGATAATAACACAATAATTAAAAATATTTGTGGTCAGTTAATTGTAGGGTTTAGTTCAATAAAAATTAACCATATACCAGTTCATTTATTTTATTCTTCGGATTCATAATATACGTGAGTATCGAATCATCATCCATTACTTCTACTACCCTAAATCCTTTGTAAGATGTGCCCCAATTACCACCAAAATGAGCATCAAATAAAAAAGGAATATTATTATTCATTTTTACTCCATCCTGATCATGCTCGTGCCCATGAAAAACTGCTTTAATATTTTTGTAATTTTTAATTAGGTCAAAAAAATCAGGCGTATCAATGGCATTGGCCGTCCATTTTGCCTGAGGAATATGTAATACCAAAAAAATATTTTTTTGTTTTTGAGAAGCTTCTAACTGTGCTTTAAGCCAAATTAAATCCGGAGCAAGGTATTCGCCTTTTTCATTGGAAGTATTGGCAATTATAAAACTGTTTTTTTTATACACTACAGTATGATTGGGTGATGTTCCCCAAACTTCTTTCCAATATCCATCACTTACCATATCGTGGTTTCCTTTAGATACATGATAAGGCATGGTCAGTTTATCAAGATGCTCTTTTGATTTTGGTAGCAATTCTTTTTCATTATGTATAATATCTCCATTTATT
>JAYUTC010000344.1:0-8081 GCA_043755395.1 Ferruginibacter sp. | reverse complement strand
AATATAAACTGTTAAATGGCCTTCGCCTCAGGTTATATACAAATTCTAAAGACTTTCAAAAACGAATTTTCGCTACCAGTGGAAGTAAGGAATTCAACACTTATTTTGAGCAACAGTTTCCCTTTATTGATTATAGCAAAGGTGATACCGCCGTATTTGATCAGGCAAAAACTTGTTATATTTCACCATGTTTAAGGGAAACTGCAACTATTATTGATCAAGCAAAAACAAAACCTTTTCCTGAACTTATACAACCCGGTGATATAAAAGGTATTATACACAGCCACAGCAACTGGAGTGATGGAAGCAACACCATTGAAGAAATGGCTATAGCTGCAAAAGAAAAAGGATATAAATATTTAGTAATAAGCGACCACAGCAAAAGCGCTTTTTACGCCCAGGGATTGAGTGAAGAAAAGATTGCTGCACAACAACAATATATTATTGAACTTAATGATAAAATAACCGGCTTTAAAATTTTTAAAAGTATTGAGTGTGATATTTTAAACGATGGAAGTCTGGATTACAGCAACAGTATACTTTCCACTTTCGATTTAGTAATTGTATCAGTACACAGTAATTTAAAAATGACAGAAGAAAAAGCGATGATGCGTTTAATAAATGCAATTGAAAATCCATATACTACCATATTAGGACATATGACAGGAAGGTTATTACTAAGCCGTAAAGGATATCCGGTTGACCATAAAAAAATAATTGATGCCTGTGCTGCCAATCATGTAGCTATTGAATTAAATGCTCACCCCAGCCGCCTTGATATTGACTGGCGACATATTAATTATGCACTTCAAAAAAATGTTCTTATATCCATTGATCCTGATGCGCATACCATTGATGGCTTTGACGATATCCGTTATGGAGTGTTAGCTGCCCAAAAGGCAATGGTTACTAAGGAACAAAATTTAAGCAGTTTTGGGTTAAAGGAGTTTGAAGAATATTTAGCTGATGTTAAAAAAATAAAATGCTTTAAAAATTTTAAATAAAATTCAGAACTGTATAACAAAATAATTTTAGCCATTAAAGTTAAACCATATAATTCAACAGTGGCCGGCAGAAGAGTAAATACAGATTCAGAAATGGTTCAAATGGCAGAAGAAAGCTTTGAATTAAGAGGTAATTTAAAAAATTTCGCCTCACTTGACTGCACCAGGGAATTACGAATTTTTCAGGAAAAAATGTGTAACTTTAATAAGAAATCTTAAAAGAGAATTATAATTTAATATTATTGCCTGCTAAAAACTCATATGCACACTTCTACAGGCTATCAGCCTATATTTCCATTATGATGAATGGAACTTCGTAAATCTAAAATTTTTAGGAGCCATTATACTCAATAGATACCTACAGTTATTTTTATTTTGAAATAGAGGCTTCTTTTCAACTGTTGATTTATACAATTACAATTATTAAAAAAACGAACCATCAGGGTTTAAAGCCACTTTACTGGTATGGAGTAAAATTAATTTTTATGAAAATAGCAATATTAGGTGCAGGTATGGTAGGACGTGCCATGGCAATAGATCTTGCATGCAATTACGATGTTACTTCTTTTGATGTAAATGAGCAATCACTGCAATTGCTGAATCAAAAAAGTAAGGCTGTTAAAATAGTTAAAACCGATTTAAGTGATTATTATAACTACAAAACCTTATTTAATAATTTTGATTTCATTATCAGTGCTGTGCCTGGTTTTATGGGGTATAAAACCTTAGAAGCAATCATTAACATACAAAAAAATGTAGTAGACATTTCTTTTTTCCAAGAAGATGCTTTACAATTAAGCGATTTGGCTAAGCAAAATAATGTAACTGCTATTGTTGACTGTGGTGTTGCACCGGGCATGAGCAATTTAATTTTAGGTTATCACAATGAGCGAATGAAAATTGATAGTTTTGAATGTTTGGTTGGTGGCATGCCTAAGAAAAGGGTGAAGCCGTTTGAATACAAAGCACCCTTTTCCCCTATTGATGTGCTGGAAGAATATAGCAGACCGGCACGTTATGTAGAAAATGGAAACATTATTACCAAACCTGCATTAAGCGATGCTGAACTTATTGATTTTGAAAAAGTGGGAACGCTGGAGTCATTTAATACTGATGGCCTTCGAAGTATTTTATTTACAATGAAACATATTCCAAATATGAAAGAAAAAACGCTGCGTTACCCAGGTCATATTGATTTGATGAAGGGATTAATAAAAGCAGGATTTTTAAAACCGGAACCTGTCAATTTTAAAGGACAACAAATTTCTCCTTTAGAATTCACATCTGCTTTACTTTTCGACCAATGGAAATTGGGTGCAAATGAAGAAGAATTTACCCTGATGACCATTACAATAAAAGGTGAAGGTAAAACCATTCATTACGGCTTATATGATGAATACAATATACAAACCCAATGCAGCAGTATGAGCCGCACCACTGGCTATACCTGCACTGCAGCAGCTAATATGTTAATCAATAATTTATTTACTTCAAAAGGTGTTTTTCCACCAGAAATGGTAGGTAAAGATGAGCAGTGTTTTAATTTTATATGGAATTATTTGAAAGAGCGAAATGTTGTGTATATAAAAACAGAAAATTAAGCCTGTATTATTTACAATATTTAACAAGATAATAAAGTAAATCATCCATAACAGTTTGTTACTTTTGCAATTACTTATTTGTTTATTTATGAAATATACTTTGCTTTTTGTATCAATTATTTATTTAGCGGCTTGTAATGGAGCTGATAAAACACCTGATATTGATAAAACACTTTTACCTGTAGAAGTTCCAAAAATTGCTTACAATATAGTTAATATATATTCTCACGATACCAGTGCATATACACAGGGATTGCAATTGTATAATGGCAAATTATACGAAGGAACAGGAGATTTTGAATCATCCTCTTTACGAATTACTGATTTAAAAACGGGCAAAGTGGAAAAAAAACACATGATGGGCACCGATAAGATTTTTGGGGAAGGTATTACTATTTTTAAAGGAAAAATTTATCAGTTAACATGGAAGAGTAATATTGTGTATGTATATGATTTGAATAATATTGAAAAACCCGTTAAAACTTTTACATGGCCATATCAGGGTTGGGGACTTACCAATAATGGTACTGATTTTATAATTAGTGATGGAAGTGCCAATTTATATTTTGCAGATGCCGAAACCTTTAAAGTAAAAACTACAATTGCAGTTACTGCGGACAGCAGGCCTGTTACCGAATTAAATGAGCTGGAATACATTGATAATTATGTTTATGCTAATGTTTATGGTTCGGATTTTATTGTAAAGATTGATCCTGCAAGTGGGCATGTTGTTGGCAAGCTCGATTTTCCGGGTATAAAAGAAAAATATTTTGCTAAGGAAATTACTGACCGAACAGATTATTTTAATGGAATTGCCTACGACAGCGCTACCAAAAAAATATTCGTTACAGGAAAACGGTGGCCAAAATTATTTGAAGTTATAATGAATTAATTCTTAGAAATTATATAAACAACCGAGCTGCATTTTGATTTATTACCTAATGCTTTTAAGTTTGATAAAAATCCATTAAAAACTGCTTTAATTATATTTACTTTACCACTTTTATACTTTTCACTTAGTATACTTACATAAAAACTATCGTACCACATTGGTTTAATGGTAGTAAGTTTTAGGTTATATGCAGCAAGAAGATATTCCATTGATGCCGGTGAAAAATGATAAAGATGCCTGGGCACATCGTAAGCTGCCCAATTTTCTTTATAAATATCAGCATCTTTAGAAGTATAATTAGGTACTGCTATAAATATTTTTCCTTTAGGTGTAAGTAAAATTTCAAGCTGCTTAATATATGACTGTAATTCATGAACATGCTCCAGTACATGCCACAGAGTAATTGCATGATAGGTAGCTGGTTTTAAATCAAATATTTTATCAGATGAAAGTGGCTGTATGGCATATAAAGAATCCGCTTTAGTTCTTGCAAATTCGTCAGGTTCTAAACCAGTAATGCCCCAGCCAGCTATTTTCATAGTGTTTAAAAATGCCCCTGTTCCACAACCAATATCTAACAACTCACCTTTTGTCATACCTACCTGGTCAATAATCAATTCCTTTTTTTTATTTAAGGTTCTTTTTCTAACCAAATGATATAAAGTATTGATGAACCCCTTTTTAGTATCACTGTGGGAAATATAACTTTCTGATTGATAAAAAGTGCCGATTACATTTTGCTCAGGTACATTTTGTGTAAATCTTGCTGTACAGGCATTACAATGCCATATGTTAAATTCTTTTTGCGAAACAGTATAATCTTTTGCTGTTAGTTGATATTGAATATTTTCGCTTTTACAAATAGGACAGTTTGTATAATGAATCATGAAAATATTATAATTTTATTGCATTACCGAATTGCGTTAAGCTCTTATCATCTGTTAAATAAATGGATACAGTTATCAGTCCAATAATTAATAAAATTATTGCCCAAATCCACCAGCGATTCTTTTTTACAGTCACATCACTAAAATATTCGGTCATTAAAGTATTGGTGGTTTCTTTATCGCCTACCAAAATATGATGTTCTGCTTGCGGATGAATTACTCTTTCTGCATTTACAGGCTGCACAAAAGCTACCGGCACTAATTTGGGTTTAAAATTAATATTACCTGAATTATCAGTAAAAAAATCTCCAACGCCAGATAATGTTACAGGTTTATTTAATAATGTTGCAGATTTTAAATTGTTGCAGAATTGCCCCAACATATCTATAGCCTGCATTACTGTATAGCTATTTTTTAAAGCAATAAAATCTAACAGATTACTGGCATCATTTTCCTGAGCTTCAAAAGTAATGGAGGTTTGCGGACTCTTAATAGCTTTGTTTAAAAAATCTGATTCGGCATTACCCTGTTTAATAAATAATGTACCAAACCCCGGTAATGGGCAGTTTTTATTTTGAAAAAGATATGAAGCAATTAATTGGTGCATTGGGTTTATATAGATGTGCAAATATAAGTTTTAAATAGCCCCGACCCAAGCCTTGCAGTTGAAGAAGTAATTAGGATAAAAAATAAATTATGATACTGGTAAACTTGAACTTAAATTAACTACTACAATTTTATAATTAACAATAGCACTAAAAGTTACTTTAAAATGTTATTCTCACCCCTCCTAATACATTTAAGCCATAAACTTCGTAATTATGCCAGCGCTCGTATTTATTGTTTAAAATATTATTTACATCAAGCCATGCACTAAACATTTTATTAACTTTAAACTCCATTCCTGCATTAAGGTCGGAACCTCCATTAAAAGATTTAGCTATATTATTTTTTGTAAGATAGTTGCCTCCACCAAAAATATAGAAATCACCTTTTATCAACACCTGCTTAAATGCCCACCAACGAAGTGAACTGGTAAATTCCATTGGTATGGTGTGCCAGGCTTTTGAATTATTATTAAATCCAGTATAGCCGTTTAAAGTAAGTCCTGCTGTAAATGTAAATTTATCCTGTTTTACATAACTAAAATCACCATGAAGTCGTAAATTATTAGCTTTGCTTTCGTAACTAACTTTAAATGCTTTGTTATCAGTGACTGTATCATTAATAAAAAGAGCCAGATCAGTATAACTTATAAATCCTGCTTTTGCATTAAAATTAAAATGCTTTCCGATAGTGGCTTTTACACCACCGTAATATTCTATTTCTTTTGTATTTTTTTGAAAAGAAATTGTTTGTAAAAATGGATTAATGGCTAATAAATTACGAAGTGTATTTTTTGTATATGTACCAATCCAGCCAGCCTGAATTAATAAAACTTTTTCTTTTATTTGTGCTTCTGCATATATATTGGGCAGCCACACAAATGTTCCATTATCCCATGTTGGTGTAATACCTGCATTAATACTAAACCGGGGTGAAGAAAATACAAATGAAGGGGATACTTTAAATATGTTATTGTTAAGCTTTACGTTTGTAATCAAATTTTTTGAGGTGTAAGTAGTAATATCTGCCTTACCTTCTACTTTTAAAGCAAAGGCTTCACCAAATTGTTTTTCAATTGGCGCAGTAATTATTAAAGAACTTTCGCTTACTTTATTTTTATTAGTAAAATTTATTACCTCAACATTGGGATTATATTTGATACCAAAATTGCCAACTGTTGTATTACGTATACCTCCTTTAATGTTTATATCCTGAAATTGATTTCGGATACTGTCTTTACTGTAGTTGTACAAAGTATGGTTATACCCATACAAATACCTGTCAAACTGACTTACACCTGCGCTTCCATACACTTCATTCTTTGCTGTAAAAAAACTGCCGGCAGCTTTAAGATTTAGTTGTGAAAAATTCTGGTATTTTATTTTCCCTTTTGAAGAAATATAATCAGCATATAAATTCAATAAACTTTTTTTGCCATCACCAAAACTAAACCCTGCACTAACAAAAGGCGTAGAGAAATTGCCGAAACCAATTTTAAGGTAATTTTTTAGTCCAAGGTATAAATTAGTATCCTGCTGCAAAGCCAGTGGTTTTAAAGATATTGGCTTGTATGGGTAAAATAAATTTTGTGCAGGTACTATATAATTTATTTTAGGTTTGCTGGAATCTGCATTTAAGTGAGATGCTGAAAAATTAATTTTAACAGCATTACGTAATACCGGTTTATAAGTAGAGGTAATGTCAATGGTAGTTTTTTTAGTAGTGTCTCTTTGGGCAATTGTAACAACCGATAACAGGCAGAAAGCAATAAACAAAACGAAAGAGATAAACTTAAATTTAATGCCTTTATCATTAAAAAAAGTATTTTTAAAATTGAACATTGAATATTTATAATTTAGTTTTTTCATTTTTTTTTATTTATCTACTTTTCAATTTAAAGTTGCCAAAATGCAAATCTAAACCCCTAATTCCCATTTACTTTACTTCCTGTTTTTTCCTCTTCCGTTGCTTTATCTAATTTTTGCTGAGCTTCATTTTTTAATTCTAAAATCACTGAGTTTTTTGCAACACTTTCAAAAGTAGCTTTTGCATTAAAATAATCTTTTTGCAGAATAAAAATATCTCCAAGTAAAATATAAGCTTTTGTAACCCAGTAATCGTAAGAACCTGTTTCTTTAATTACTGCCATAGCAGATTTTTCTGCAGCACTTAAATTACCTGTAATAAACTGACAGCTAGCAATTTCAAATCTAGCCTCGGCGCCCCATGCCGATTTATTGATTGAGGCACATGATTTAAAAGAATTTATTGCCGAAGGACAATCGTTACCAAGTTGTTGTGATTTACCCAATACTAAAAAAGAAATTGATTTATCATCGGTACTAAGCCCCTTTTTTGTAAGCAAAGTTTTTGTAACTTCATTTGCTTTGGAATAATCCTTTAATAAATAATAGCACCTAACCAATCCTCTCAGTGCTTCTAACTGGTCATCCTGGTTTATTGATCCTGACAATAAAGATTCGAAAAACTTTTTAGCAGCTGAATACTCTTTTAATTCAAAAAAGTTTATTCTGGCAGCATTAAGTGTAGCTTTTTCAAAGTATCGGTTTAGCCCTTTTGAATTTACATAACTGTATCCGGTTAAGGCATTTTGCCAGTCTTTATTTTTAAAATAACATTCGCTGCGGAAAAAATTTGCTTCAAGAGCAAAAGCTCCGTTGGCATATTGGGATAAATAATTATTAAAGGCTGTAATTGCTCCATTACAATCGTTGGCATTAAATTTTAACTCAGCAGATGTGTAGGTTAGAGAATCTGCTTCATTAACAGAAATATTTTTCCCGTTTTTACGCATTAACTCTACATAATCATTTGGCCTTCCTTCTTCCACATAAATATTTTTTATGTTATCAAGGGCCTCATCTGCTTCAGATGATTGTGGGTATTTTTGAATGAGTATCTGGTAATAGTCCAGCGCTTCTTTATTTTTATCAGTATTATAATAACTTAAGCCAAGCTTTAAATAAGCCTTTGGCATTAACCCACCGGCGTTGGATGCATTGAGTACATTATTTAAATATGGAATGGCATCCTTAAATTTTTCATCGGCCATAAAGGTGTTAGCAATTTC
>JAYUTC010000343.1:0-3236 GCA_043755395.1 Ferruginibacter sp. | reverse complement strand
TTACTGTTGTAGCTGGATCCCAGTCCACATAACGGACAATTCCATTTTGGCCTTTGTCTACAGGCACTTTTCTAAACATATCATAGACAGTAAGTCTGCGATATGCTAACTGCCCAACGCTATTAAGGTCAAGTGCATATGGATTACCAACTACAGATGCTATTAGCGTTTGGGCTTTGACGGTAAATTCAAAAGTGTCTTTACCTTTAGCAGCTTTTGCAATAGCATCTTTATGCTTTTCTACTACCTGCAAAATGCTTTCTACTTTAGCAGTGCCATTTGCTGTATTTTCTTTCAATTGGTTAACAGATTCTTTAACCTCAGCTAAAGTATCTGCCTGTAATTTTGTTGCAGCAGCAGCAGTTATGCCGGCTTCTTTTTCAGCAGCATTTTCTTCTGCTGATTTCTCCGGGAACCTGGTTGCTAATATTTTAGCAATCATTTTTTCTGTCTCCTTTGAATCAAAATCCCTTTTTTGTTCAGCATAAATATCACGCTGTTCTGGTGTCATGGCTGATAGTTCAGCCTCTGTTTTTAATTTAAACATCTTAATAAAGATTTGAATTGTAAATAAATTTTGTTTCTTTTTGTTGAGTGCCTTCAGGCGGCTCTTTTATATCAATATCAGTGTCGGTGCCGGCGGCGGCCTCAACTTCTTTTTGCCTTATTGGTGTGGCATCATTACTGCCACGAATAACCATACTGCCTTCTAAAACTATCTTTGCTTCCTCTACTCCAAAAAAGTATCCTTTTTCAATAGCTATATCTTTATTGGCTATCAAATCAATATGATCGTCATAATATTTTTTATAAGTAATATAATCCTTTTCGTTGCTATTCATGCCCATCTTAATAGTGATATACTGCATTCTTACGCTATTTTGAACCGGCCTTTTATTATCAATAATTTCTTTAGCAATAGCGTTTGTAATAGCAGATTTTAAAATCTCATAAATTAGAGCTTCTGTATTACCTTCGTATTCTTTACCAACAAAACTCCAAGGCACTGTCTTAACCATAATATTTACATCTTGCGGCCATGCTATTATTGTACCTGTTTTAACCTCATGGTCGCATACATAATATATTTTACCTTGCTGCTCTTTTGCAGATTTATTCCAAATACCAGGGAAATGAACATCGTCATGGCTATCCATGTAATTGGTAGTATTTATCACCGGATAAATAAAACCATCTTTCATTTGTAGCCCTACCTTTTCGGCATTAATGTCTTTATCAATGCACCATCCTGCCGTCAACCCTTTCTCAAAAGATTTGTAAACATTTGCTTTTTTTTCAGCAATAATAGTTTTTTCATTTGCCACTAATTCAGCAAACAATTCTTCCTTAGAAGAAAATATTCTATCCGGGAATAAATGTTTACAAACTATCATTGATTTTCTTTTTTTAATATAACCTTACCCTTATCAACTGATTTTATCTTTGCTGCTTCTAATTTTTTAATTTTTTCTATTTGTTCTTTTGTCAACTTTGGTCCGATATAATTTCCTATCACACTCATACTATTGCTATTTGTTTTGGCTCACTAAAATTTGTACCTAAAAAATTATTTATCTCATCAATCTTAAGTCCAGATTTTTGTAGAGAAATAAAAGACTGCGTTAAAATCTGTCTTGTTACTGCCTTTTCCTTTTCAAAAACTTGCATAAATGGTAAGTGATCCCACTTCATCTTTAATTTTATACCATCTTGTAATTTGAAGTAATTAGACAAAGCCTCGGTTAAATCATTTCCCTTAGGCTGCAAAGTGTAACTTATATGCTTGGCCATAGCTTTTTCTTGATTTTCGTAAGTGCTGCTTACATTAGCCTCCAATACATCACGAGGAATATTGTACATAGATCCAATTAAAAAGTAAGAATCTAAATATTGCTTCCCTAAATCTAAATTTTTAAGATTTTCAACAAATCTTTTTATTTCAATCATAGATTTATATGCGTGTACTTGTTTTCGTCCATTAATCTTTGTTTCCATATCCAAGGCGTCCTCATTACTTAATGGAATTCTCGTAGTGTCTTTTGGGTCTTGTGTACCTGAAACAATGAACTTACCTGAGTATCTTGTATTGATGTTGTTAGCATCTAAGGCAGCTTCTGAATTACTTATTACTTTGTATAACGCATCTATCCGGCTACCGCCCTTAAACCAATTGCCGGTGCCATTACTTAAATCTGTAGTTATTATTATCTGTGATAAAGGGAATTGATTCTTAGTGCCGTCCTCAAATTTGTAAGTGATATTTGATTTTAAAATATCGGCTTTTGCCTGTTTGGAAAAAATAAATTTATCTTTTGATTTAATTAAATTATCTGGCCACTCTATTTTAGAAGGATCAATAAAATAAAGTTTGTTATCAGCATTATCTAAAATTGAGCTGTCTATATAACAATAAGAAGTGCCAATCATTGTCCAAAACATAAAATCCCAAAGGAACTGAGATCTGCTTTGTAATGGGTTTGGCTTATTAAGGAGCGTAACTAAAGACAGATTATCAATTTCTACCCCATCTTTTTCAGCATAAAATTTACCAAGAGAAAATGTATCGCACTGTAAAGAAAATACTTTTAATAATGCAGGATTAGTTAAAACGGCTTGTATTTTTTTTATTTGTTCACCGTAATCATTAAATTTAGGAGAGGCGGTAACAAAAGAAGATAATGGTATAAAACCCTCGGCATCTTTAGAGGGTTTAAATATAGATGAGAAGATACCGTTAAAGTAACTTTTTGTAGTCAATATTCACTGAATGAATCCTATTTATGGATTAAATTCTTAACAAATATAAAGAAAAAATTAAAATAACAAATTTATTTTACCACATTATGAAATAATGTTTAAATTAATAGCATAAAATTCAAGGCACTAAAAATATTTCTCCTTTTCTTACAGGACGCTTTATTTTGTCAATTTTTTCAAATGTCATAGTTCACGAAATTAAAAGTAATACTTTTTTCTAAACAATTCTAATTATTCCTTCATTGAACATATACTGAACAGGATAGACAATGCTGTCTATAGCATGATTATCCTGATCTATTGGCATCTCTTGAATTTTGCCGTCAATTTTAGCATAGCAATAATTTTCCTGTTCGGCTTCAATATTCTTACTACAATCGGTGTAAAAAATATTCATACCGCTTAATACCCCTATCCTTTCAATTAAACCTAATTTACCGCCAACACCTAAAGCATATTCCCACCCGGAGTTACGTAAG
>JAYUTC010000342.1:0-8103 GCA_043755395.1 Ferruginibacter sp. | reverse complement strand
AATAAATTTCAATTTTAGAGATAAGGCTTTGTTTCCATAATTTGGTAATTACTTTACTAAAAACATCAGTACCCGGTATTAATATTTTATCACCAACCGCAAGGCCAGAAATGGAGATGATTAAGTTTTCGTCAAAAGCCTTAGTACCTCCAACAGTAATTCCGGCTATTGTATATTCTTTTGGAATTTTTGAATTGAAAATTTCGAGTAAGGCAGGATCTACTGATACAGTTGTATCTGTTTGTGCTGCAACAAACTGGCTGAAGAATAAGACAGTTACAATAAAAAAAATCCTTTTGTAAAAAAAATGCATCAATTGGTATTTTATGAGCGGCAAATTAAGCCCAATAATTAAAACTATTTGTTAAACCTAAGCTTTGTCAAGGCTAAATATTTGTAAAAAATTAAACCTTTTAGAAATCAATTTTTTAACCCTTTCATTTTTTACCGTCTTTAAATGTATTATTCTACCCCTAAATTCGTCTCTGCCTGCTAATCAGGCTTCTAATGAATGAAAAAGTAATATTTCATTTTATTTCTCAGTTACAGTTTCATTTTTTATCTGCTCTCCTGTTTTTCCAAAACGCCGTTCTCTGCTCTGATAATCAAGAATGGCCTCGTACAAATTTTCTTTTCTAAAGTCGGGCCAAAGCGTATTGGTAAAATATAATTCTGAATAGGCAAGCTGATAAAGCAAAAAGTTGCTTATCCGATATTCTCCACTGGTTCTTATCATCAATTCAGGATCGGGAAACAGACTGGTACACAAATATTTTTGTATTGTTTCCTGAGAAATATTGTCGGGTTGCAGCTTATTTAGTTTTACATCCTCTGCTATTTTTTTGACAGCATTATTAATTTCCCATCTGCTACTGTAACTTAAAGCCATAATGAGGTTTAAACCAGTATTTGTACTTGTTTCCTTTATCGCTTCATTTAATTCATTTTTGGCTAAAACAGGCAACATATTAATATCACCTATAACATGTAGCTTTATATTGTTTTTATTTAGTGTGGGAACTTCTTTTCGAATTGTATCTACTAAAATTTCCATTAATCCCTTTACCTCATATTCGGGCCTATCCCAGTTTTCGGTACTAAAAGCATATAAAGTAAGGAATTGTATACCCAATTCGGCAGCTCCTTCAACAATATTCCTTACACTTTCAACTCCATTTAAATGACCAAAAAGGCGATCTTCTCCCTTTTCTTTTGCCCATCGACCATTACCATCCATTATAATGGCAATGTGTTTTGGCAATTGTTGTATGTTTATTTTGTCCTTTAGGCTCATAAAACACGTAAAACTATTAGTCAGGCACTTGGCCTGACTTTGGGGTGCAAAAGTAATAAAATTTAGTTGTAATAAGTGCTTTAAGGAAAATCTTAGAGTTTGACAACTTTGCCTTTATAAACCTCGCCATTTATTACCATGCGATAAATATATAAACCTGCAGTAACGTTGCTGATATTAAATTGTTTTGAATTTTTAAAACTACCTATCTGTGTACCTTGAGTATTATAAATAACAATTTCAGTAGCACTCGCTATTTTACCATTTTGCATACAATTAAAAATTCCTGAAGATGGATTGGGGTAAAAAACCGGAGCTGCAGTTATTGAAGCAATAGCAGCGCCACTTGCACAAATTTCTTTGTCACGCAAATATTTTTCATCGCCACCTATACGTTTTGTAAGGCTACATGCAGTACCATTGGTTAAAGTTACAGTAGCATTTGGGGAAATATTTCCGGGTAATTCAACAGTAGATTGATTATTGTATTTTATAACCTTTCCCATATCATTTATTTCCCAAATTAAATTAGTGGCATTGCTCATGGCTGTTAACCTTGTAAAACAATTGCCGTTTCTGTTTTCAATTGCAATCGAAAAATTTGCACTACTACAGGCAATACGTTGTGCATACCAAAGTATATTACTGATGTTAACAAATTGCAGGTTATACTGTGCCATGGTGGTTGCCTGCCAGAAAGTACCTGCAGCACTTTCCGGTATTTCTAAATAAAATAAAGAAGAATCTTTTGGGGTTACAAAACGTGGCAAAACAGCATTGCCATTATTATCTTTTATTAAAAAGGTTTTTCCAATTGCTTCGGCAGCAGCAAATTTGCCACTTGAAAAACTGTTACTGATACTAAAATAAACTTTACTGATGCCGTTTGGTACATAAAAATATCCGGGCAAACTTGAAAGGTCTGAGCTATAACTTTCTGTTTTATTACCCAGGAATGCTCCATTTTTGTAAAAGTAATTTCCATTTGTTGTTATAGACAAATCAACAGCAGATTTATATTTTGATACAATTGCTAAAACATAATTTCCTGCTTTTGGTAAATCAATTTTAATTGTACCTGCATTGCTGTTATTATCTAAAGTGAAGTCCTTTATTATTTTTAAGGTTTCATCCAAAGCTTCAACTACAAAATTGATATACCCTTTCCCCAGCATATCAAAACGTGGGGTATATTGAAGCGTAAAATTACCTGGTGACTGAGCAATGATATTAAATGTTGTCTTGTTATAATAGTTGGCTCCATTTGTATAAATAATTTTGGTATTTATTTTAGCTAAAGGGGCAATGTTTGCATTTCTAAACTGACTTTTAATATTTGTTGCTTCTTCTAAATTAAAACTTTCAATCTGGTTGCTGTATTTGCTAACATCCTGTATAAAATTGTTGTCAATTTCTTCGCCAGTTATTAAGGCTAAATTTCCATTTTGATATGCTGTTCCGTTTATAATATTGTATTTAATATAAAAATCGCTGGTTGCAGGGTATTTACTTACAATGCTGCTTATTAAATAATAACTGTTTACCAATTGCAGTTTATTTGTTTTTGCTATATAAATACATCTTGCAGCATCTTTATCCGTACTTGAAATTTTTTGTTGTTCATCGTTTGCCAAATCAAAATATAAAACCATATAGTGTAAGTATGCTTTTAATTCTCTGATTCTTTCATTAACAATTTGGGGCGAATTTAGAGTTTGTTGTATAGCAGTATTAAGTAACTGTATATACATTTGCATTTTATACCTATCCGGAGCTGATTTTTCATCTCCCCACATTTTTAATATTTTGTATACAGTGTTATTTGCATCAGCAAACATATTATTACAAAATTCATGTAATGTACTGTCTACTTCCATATCATCCTTTAGATAATTATTTGCTGCCAATAAAAATGGCAGGCTTGCAAATTTTGCCGGCGAAGCTTCCCACATTAAGCCTTGCGATTTTTTGTTTCTCGCAATTTGTAAGGTGGTTTTCAATTCATCCCATTTAAAGGCAGGTGTTTCTCCACTCCAGCCGGAAAGATTTAAGTAATGATATTCCGAAATATTATTAGAGCGGTTATACCATCGATTTCTGAGTCCATTGGTACTACTTTCCATTTGATATACAGTAGGAATTAACTGTATATCTATATTTTTATTGATATTAATTGATAAGGAAGGGACATCTGCATGGCCTGAATAGGCATACAATTGAAAATGTTTACCAGGATATTTTGCCAATATTTTTTCTGCGGTAAAATTGGCTAAACTAAAATGCTGGTCACTTTCTTTTGGATAATCTACAGGGCTACAAATATCATTTTCTTTTGAATTACCCCATCTTGCCGCATCTGGTACTTCAATACCAATGTAATCAAGCTGAGATTTAAAATTATAATAGGTATTAGCATATAAAGCAGGGTTACTGAAAATGATATTTTTATAGCTTGTATATTTTTCTTCAATTGTATTTGCCCATAATTCTTTAGCTGCATTATTAAAAATATCCGGTACCGATTGGGAATTGGCTTGCCTGGAACCATTAAAATTGGCAACATAGCAGGGATTGTTTTGCAAAGCTGCTAAATAATTGCCTGTCATAATATCGCCTCTATGACCTCTGAAACCTGCGCCACCTCCCATACCGTTACGGCGTTGATATAATGCTAAATTATGACCATTATCGCCGGAATATGCTTCCCAATTATAAGAAGTATTTTTATCCATTATCCATGTACGATAACCCCCGCTTACAAACCAGGTTTTGTATTTATAACTGCATGAATATAGAGTATCTGCTTTTTTAAATGCTGATGGCAGGGATGGAATAATTTCCCAGGTAGAACCGGGCTGGTAAAAACGAAAACCTAAATTTTGTAAATATTGATAAATACCAAAGTGGAGGCCATTATCTCCATAAGCAGCGAATTTTATTTGATTTTCTCCATTACATTCAGCTTTACATGCCTGATTATCAATAAAAGTTGTATCATAAACAAAAACTACACCTGTTGAAGGCATAATTGTATAAGCCTGTGTAATAAATTTACTTCCGGCTATAGCTTTTTGTAAAAGCATTGCAGCATCTTCAGCAGTTGCCTTCAATAATTGAGAAGACTGGGCCGGATAATAAACAGTTTGAGATTTTGTATTAGTTGAAATACAAAAAACTGAAACTGCAATAATGCAGTTGCGAATGAACGCCATAGTTAACTTGTTGGTGATGAGATAAACTATGGTTTCATCACAGAAATAAAAGGATTTGCGTTGATTTTAATCGCAGGATTGATACTGGCGTTTACGCAGGATTGGTGTTTTATTTTTCTTTAGTTGGGAATCTAAAATGATGAGGTAAGGCATCACCTATTTATCTGGAGGAACAGTAAATATAGGCAATATTGTTTAAAAACAAAAATAAAGCCCCTAAAAATTCAGGGGCTTTAAAAATTTTAATTAATTATTTATTTTGTGCTTGGGCATCTATAACTGCTGATATTAAAAGAAATCCCTATTTCAGCAATAATATATTGGTCTTTTTGTTTATTAAATCCACGTTGTCTACCTTCTACCCCTAATATATTATTGGGATCCAATTCATATGAGCGATCCTGCAATAAACCAGCAGTTGATGGCTGGCCATTAGGTAATACAGCAAAATTACCGGCACCAATGTAAGTGGTGCTTACATCATCCAGATAATCTGTTGTAGTAAATCGCTGAGCCACTTCAAAAGATAAATTCATTTTATCATTAATATTATATTTAACACCCACGCCTAAAGGAAAAGAAAATGCCATTGTGTTATATTGCTTTCTACCCTTGTACCCAATTACCTGACCTTCGGTACCTAAAGGACGTAAAAATTCTTTTTTACCATCCAGATAGGCAAATGGATCGTAAGTAAATACGCCTGCACCTAAAGTTACATAAGGAGTAAAAAGATAATCCGGATCTCCTGGAACAAATCTGAAAAAATTAAAATCCCCCTGAACTGCAAGCTCCCATAAATTGGAGTTAAAACTAAGGTTTCGGGTTTTTTGATAATCATTTTTACTGTAAACATCACTGTAACCTATTTGTGCATAATGAGCCGAAATACGCATACCTACATAATTACCAAATTGCTTGCGAAAGAAAAGACCCAAAGCTGGCTTTGGCCTGTTTAATGCTGCTCTTGTATTAATATCGCCAAAATAATGAGCTGCACCCAGAGTCAGGCCAAACTCACCTTCCTGTACATAATCGTATCTCTGCGCAATAGTTTTATTTACCAGAATAAATATAAACAGAATGATAAGGGCTTTCGATTTCATCATAATATGCAAAATAAAGAATTGTTTTGTTAAAACGAGCAGATTATGAATTTGTGATAATGGGATTGTTAATTTTTTTACCTTTTTACAGTTAAATAAAATTTATAATGACGTATTGGATAACGAAATACATTATTGAAAGTAAATATCTGCAAATTTTAACCCTTTAAAATTTAAGCTTAAATTTTATCAAATGCGTTTTACTTAAATGTTGTGGGTATTATTGCTTTTCTAATCTTAAGCCTGCACTCATTACAGCAGTTAATGGATCTTCTCTCATTACCTGAGTAATAGTAAAGTGGTATGTTCCGGTTTTTTTAAATCTGAGTGGTTTATTAAAAAGTAATTGTCTTACTTCCCATATATCATTCATTCCCGAACCAAGCCAGCCAGATGCATCTGTGCCCATTTGTAAATCAATTTTTTGATAATGCATACTATCGGCAGGTGGCTGAATGGCTACTTCAAGCCATATATTGTTGTATTTATAGGCATCCGTATGCCGTAAAACTATATATGTATTGTATGCAGTTTTTGTATCGGTTATTGAAAAACTTCCTTTTACTGCAAAAGCACTTTTCCACTCATACTTTGGAATAGAAATATTTTTTTCATAAGTATCTAATTGTGTACATGACAAAATAAAAGAAAAATTGAAAATAAACAACAGACAATAAGCAACAGGAAAGTTGAAATAATATTGCTTTCTTTTATTTTTAAAATTCATAGTACAAAAATAATTATTGCTACTAAATCACAATGCATTTAAAACCTGTTCTTTGGCTTTCTCCAGTTCATCTTTCATTTTTACTACACATTTTTGTATGGCGGCATCATAAGCTTTGCTACCTGTTGTATTAATCTCTCTTCCAATTTCCTGTAAAATAAAAGATAATTTTTTCCCTTTTCCCATTTCAGACTCCTGTAAAATAGATTTAAAGTATTCACAATGCTGCCGAAGCCGGATCTGTTCTTCATGAATATCTATTTTTTCCATGTAGTAAATCAATTCCTGTTCCATTCGGTTATTATCAATATTTTCCTTGCCCACATTTTTTTCAAGCAACTTGTTTATCTCTTCTACTATTCTTGTTTTCCGGTTAGGTTCTAATATTAAAATTGCTTCTTCCTGCTCCCTGATATTGTCAATTCTTTTTATAAGGTCCTTTTCCAGGCCGGCCCCCTCTTCTGTACGGTGTTGATTTAAATTATTTAATGCGGATATTAAAACCTTGCTAAACTCTGCAAAATCATTTTCGTCCATTACATCATTAGTAGGTGTTACCACTTCCGGTAAACGAAGTAAAGCACTTAGTACTGAATTTGTATCTATATTAAGTTCACTTGCCAGTTCTTCTATTTGTTTATAATAGGCCTTAATTAAATTGGTATTAATATTTACGGGCTTAGTAGTGCCATTTTGTTTAATATTTATAAAACAATCTATTGTGTCACGTACTAAGTGCTCCTGTAAAGTATTTCGTATTTCAAACTCGTAAGGCCTTAAAAGTGGTGGTAATTTTAATTGCAATTCAAACTGTTTCCCATTGAGGGCTTTTATTTCAACCAGAAAAGTTTTTTCATTTACTGTTTGTTCAGCCCTTCCAAAACCCGTCATTGATTTAAGCATATGATATTATAATTTTTTGCAAGATACCAATTTGAAATTAATTGTCTTTGAGGAATTTGATAAAATAAGAATTTATAAGATTGTATATTCAAATACTTGTGTCGGAATTTCGGGGATATTCACTAAACAAACTTAAACGCATTATACGTTCTGATTTTTCCAAAGGAGCAAAACCAAATTGTGCATATAAACCATGGGCATCTTTTGTTGCCAGCATCCAACCTCTGAAGCCCTGTAAATGCGGATGATTTATTATTTCATGCATCAACCATTTACTTAAACCTATACCACGATATTCCTCTAAGATAAAGACATCTGCTAAATAACCAAAGGTTGCTTTATCAGTAATTACTCTGGCAAAACCAACCTGTAATCCAAAATTTAAATCGTCTATACTTTTATTCAGATTTTTATAAACCCCGAAACAAACGGAACCTTCAATTGCGTCTTTTACAATATTTAAAGAAATGTTTTTTGCCCAGTAACTTTCATTACACAAGTAATTATGTACTGCTGCAATGTCAATTTTACTTTTATCATCAGTGATGATAAAGGTATTTTTCAGGCTATGATTAATTTGCATAAATAAAATTTATTTCAGCAAATAGAAGCTGATAAAAAATAATAAAGCCCGACGTTTAATGGCCAGGCTTTGTTATATAGATGGGTTAGTAAGTACCGGGAACCAAATTCCCTTCACAATATTAAAATAAAAAATTGCTAACATAAAATTATTTATAAACTATTTTATTAACATTTTATTTTTTACTGTGGATAATAGTCATGCAGTTTTGAGGAATATTTAAAAGAGTCTATGCTCTTTTTTTAAAATTAATAGTAAACACATTTGAATTTTTTAAA
>JAYUTC010000341.1:0-8132 GCA_043755395.1 Ferruginibacter sp. | reverse complement strand
GGATATTGATCTTTTGCTACCAAAACTACAAGTCCGCTGTTATAACTTGCAGTTGCGTCTTTGCCATTCACATGTATTGAAATAAAGCAGTCGGCTTTATTTTCTTTTGTAAACATTACTTTTTCCTGAGGTGATGCATAGGTATCATCTGTACGGCTAAGAATAATATTAATCTTTCCATTGTTATTTAATTCCTTTACTTTTCTGGCAATCGATAGCGTAATATCTTTTTCGTAATCTTTTTTACTTACTGCTCCAAAATCGTTTCCACCATGCCCTGCGTCAATTACTACAGTAATAGCATCCCCATCATAGGTGGGCAAAACTTCTGTTTTAAAAAGTTTTGTCTTAATGGTAAATGCAGAAACCATAAATAAAAACAGTGGCAATGCCAGAAGGCGAGCTATATAACCTGCTTTGGAATGTTTGTTTTTTGTGATCATGGCTAATCTTCTTTTAATAGGTGAATAAAAATATTGATTGGTGAGTGAGAAATTTTGTTGTGGGTAAGTGGTCTGCAGTATCATCAGGGCAAAAGCTTCTGTATCTCCATCCTCCAGTGATTTTTTATCCGCAATAAATTCATGTATCATGTTCAGCTCCCTTCTTATGATCCAGAAAAACGGGTTGCACCAAAGCACTGCCAGCACCAGGTTAATAAACATTTTATCCAGTGAATGTTTTTCCTTTACATGGACCATCTCGTGTTTAAAAACCTGCTTGCCAGTTTCGCTTGCCATATCAATATAACTGTTCCAAAAAATATAGTTGAAAAAAGAAAATGGGGTATCCTTTGCTGTTGTATCAATAATACAAATGTTGCTAAATTGTTTGCGTTGATTTTCTTTGTATAATTTTCTTATCCTCAGCAACCCTTTTATCAGGATTAATATAAAAACAAGGCTTATTAATGTATATATCAAGCCCGCCAGTTGTGTACCTGAGAATTGTCTTGCTTTGTCTGTCACAATAATTTTATCCAGGTATTCATTTCCACTGCTTACTACCTGCAGCACTTTTATGGTACTGCTTGCTGCCTGAGTGCTGTGATGTGTAAAATGAAATTCCATCAATGGAACGGTCAATGATATGACTACAGATGCCAGCAGGTAAAACCTATTATAACCATGGTATATTTTATTCTTAAGCGCCAGTAAATAATACCCAAGCAAAATGCCGGAGCAAATAATTATTTTAATGAAGTAAATAAGTAATACAGGCATATAATTGATTTTAAAGAGTAAAGTGTTTATCAGGATTTCTTTTTTAATTGTTTTAATAGGAGTTCCAGTTCTTCCACACTTAAATTATTTTCCTGCACCATAAAAGAAACCACGTTACTGAAATTGCCTTCAAAATAACTTTTCACAAAAGTCTTCATCGTAGTTTTGCTGTAAATATCTTTACTTACCAATGGATAATACTGGTGCATACGGCCGAAAACTTTTATACCTACAAATTCTTTTTCGGTCAATATCTTAATGATGGTGGCTACCGTATTATTATGTGGTTTGGGTACCGGTAGTTCGTCGATGATCTCTTTTAAAAATGCCTTCTCCAGTTTCCAGATCACCTGCATGATCTGTTCTTCTGCTTTCGTCAATGTTTTCATCTTATTTAATTTTGATAAAACAAACTTATAACTATATTTTTAGTTTTGCAACTAATTTTTTAGTTTTAACTTTTTACTTGCTTTTTTCTAAAATATACGGGGTGAAATTTTTTTAGATGTATGAAAGAATTACAAAACGAGCAGCATAATATGTTGCGGTGAGCTATAGTACAAACCGCATAAGAATGTGCAATAGCCTGAAAGGCTAAAACAATAGTATCCCCGGATGAAATCCGGGGATAGATATTAGCAGAACAAGCCTGGAGGGCTTGAACAAAATCAATGCATATTTTTATGGTGTGTGGAATATAATTTTAATCAATTTGCCGATTGAGCGTATTGCTATCAATAGTTTTAAAACCTGTTTTTGTCTTAATACAGGATGTTTTTTCAAACTTATTTTGACGGCAGGTTATTCAACGCTTCTCCAGATTGTGAAGGCGAAGGTTGGCTTGGGGCAGATGCCTTTAGCTGTTTCCAGAAATTTATCAATTCCTCGTTATCTTTCATCATTTGATGCAGCCGCTCTCCCGGAGTTTTTGAGAGCCAGATTTTAAGCTGCAAATCTTTTATGCCTTGTGGGGTATCAGTCATTTTTTAATAAATCAAATGTATTGAGTTTTAATTTCATAATCCAGTCTTCAATGTATTCCCAATCTAAATTATCTAACCCACAAAGGTTTTTTATATCATCCATTTGTATGGCTGATTGAAATTCCTGTATCCAGATAATTTTTGAAAGCAGCAAATCTTCAACAGTAATCAAATAAAATTCTTTACCATAATATTCCATTTTTTTTCTCCTGTTAAACTCTGTAATGCTGAATTCGTCATCTCTTATGATGATAAAATCAGCTTTGTAACCGGAGGAATGTTCAATAATATTAAAAATACTTTTACGTGCTACCGCATCTTTTATTGAGTCAATATCACAATAATATCCTTCTTTAAAATTTTCAGCAAACCCAGCAATATCTTTTGGACGCAGATGCAAAACAAAATCGAAATCTTTTGTGGCCCTTGGTACAATGTACACACCCATTGCCACACTGCCTGAAAGCATATAGGGTATGCCGGCAGTATTCAAAATATCTGTTATTTTATGAAAGAATGAAATCATACCAATTGAATTTTTTTACTTTTAATCGTCCGGTTATAATATTATCCAATATCAGTCTTTTGTGTTTTCATTTCCATTTTATCAAAACTATTATTTTTTGTGGTATGAATGATATCTTTGGGTGCAATTAAAATTGTCGTAAGGGTTGTCAACCTTTATCAGGTTTTTCTCAATTTAAAATACTTTAAAAAAGGTTGACAACCCTATAATGAAGAGCGACAATTATAAATGCACCCATATCTTTCATTTAATGTGTTAAGTTTAGTTCTGCCAATTTTTATCAACCTTTTTAACAGCAACTGAGTAAAATAAATTTCTGTTACACACCTTATTAGTTTTAAATTTGTATTGTATCAGGGCATTGTTAAAGGATAAAAGACTATAAAATATTGTCATAAAACTAACTACTTATAAATGTTAATAAAAGTAATTAAAACAAATAAACCGGTATTCAAATTATGTCACAATCAGTAATAGAATTAATAAACGTAAATATTTACCAGGGCCGTAATCTTATTTTAAGAGAAGTAAATATTACGGTGGAAAAAGGTGAATTTGTTTACCTGGTTGGTAAAACCGGTACCGGGAAAAGCAGTTTGCTCAAAACCCTGTATGGTGATTTGGAATTGAAGGAAGGAGAGGGTTCTGTGGTGGGGTATAATCTCAGGGAACTGGACTGGAAAAAAGTTCCTTTCTTAAGGAGAAATTTGGGTGTGGTATTCCAGGACTTTCAATTGCTGACTGACAGGAATGTAAATGATAACCTGAAGTTTGTTTTAAAAGCCACCGGCTGGAAAGATGAAAAACTGATGGATGAAAAAATTGCTGATGTACTGGATAAAGTAGGATTGAAAACAAAAGGTTTTAAGATGCCTTTTGAACTGAGTGGAGGTGAACAGCAAAGGGTAGATGTGGCAAGGGCATTATTAAATTCTCCAAAGTTGATATTGGCTGATGAGCCTACCGGAAACCTGGATCCTGAAACAAGTGATGAAATAATGCAATTGCTGTTTAATATCTGCCGGGATTATTCCACTACTATTGTAATGGCTACGCATGATTATATTGTGATCAATAAATTTCCGGCAAGAACCATTAAAACAGAAAATGGTAAAGTATGGGATAACGCTTCTATTTCTGTGTAGCACTTTAATTTAAGACCAAAAAATTTCAATCAGTTTTTCTGCATTTTTATTATTGCTATAATACTGCGATAACAATTTTTTTCGCTCTTCATTCTGGCTTTGCTCAAAAGGGATTTCGTATAAATAGTTGATAGCGGTTTTAAAATCATCCGCATCTTCAGCAATGGTGCAAAGCTGCTTAAGACCTGTGCCTTGCACACCTGCGCTGTTCACTAAACAATGCCTGCCATTATACAAGGCATTCAGCAATTTCAATTTCACACCGGTATTATTAAAAGAAGGAAGGATATTGATCTGTGCCTTGGCAATCATGTCGTGCAATTCTTTATCGCTGGGGTTAGCTACCAGGCAGGTATGCTCATGCTGATGAACCAGGTATTCCAGTCTTTGGGAAGGATTTTTACCTGTAATTACAAAAGGCACCACCATTTTATTGAAAACATTTTCCAGTAACCAAATAACGGCTTCTTCATTTTCATTGATAGATAAATTGCCATGATACAGGCAGTAACAACCATTGCCCTGTTTACCTGCGGCTTGCGTGTATGGAATGAATACCGGCAGGTGAAATATATCTTTTGAATGAAATTGTTGCTGGTAAAGTAACACATCCTGCAGGCTTACCGCTGCTATTTTAACTTTACCTGCCAGCTTTTTTTCATACCGCTTTAGCAGCCAGCTTTCACATTTAAAATAAAATTTCTTTAATGGGTCTTTTTCGTGTAGGGCTAACTGGTGGTAGTATTCAAATTCAATATTGTGCAGCCTTAGTAAAACAGTCCTGTTATTCAGCCTGCCTTTAGAAAGATAATAGCTGCAATGAATGCCTTCTATCAGCACTGGGTAATTGTCTTTTTGTAAATTATTTATTAGTTGGCGGCATTTTCTTGAGTTCACAATAAACGGGGTGGTAAATGAAATGCCACTTACTTTTTTTCTTTCATAGTAACTAACACTTTCGCAGTATTTGTTCAGTTCTTCCTGTTGCGGCCGTTTATTTAAAAAGCAATGCAGGTGTATTTTTACGCCATGCTGATGCAATGTTTTTATTTTGTAAAACAAATCCATTACGCCGCCAAAGTCTGCCGGCCAGGGTACGTCATGTGTAATAATATGTAAGATCCTTTTGGTCATCAATGGTATTTGGTTAAATCAAAGTTGAACAGGCAATATATTTTTATCAAACACCTGGTCTGTTATTCAAAATTGAAATTATTAAGCGATCATTCAATCCGACCGGTTTTCTAATTTTCTATAAAATTGAACCAGGTCTTTTTGTTCGTTTTGCCAGTTATAATATTCTCTTGCCCTCTGGCAATTGCTTTTTAACTTCCTGTATAAAACTTCATTGCTGAGTAAATTGTTTAAAAGCGTTGATAAATTTCCTGAACTGGTATCATTGGTTAGTACAGCAATGCAATATTGATCGTTGATTTCAGCGTAAGCAGGATACCCAACACATAACTGTGGAATACCGGCATGCATATAATCAAAAAATTTATTGGCCAGTGAGAGGTAATTACTCAGGCCATTATTTTCCACCAGGTTAATTCCTGCATAAGCTTCAGCAGTAATTAATTTTAGTTCCCCGGGTTCTACAGCTCCTTTAAAAATTATTTTGTGCTCCAGTTGCTGTTGTTTTGACAACAGCTTTGCCTGCTCTATAAAATTTCCATCACCACAAACTATCAGTTTACAGGGTACAGTTTTCATTGCAGGTATCAATGTTTCAAAACACCTGCCTTCATTTACTGCTCCCTGGTATAGGATAAATTTTTCTCCGGTATTAACAGGCGCTGAAGATGTCAATACAGGCACATTCCTGATAACGGCATATTTTACCCCGTACATTTTATTAAATTCATTGGCGATAGGCTGGTTAACGGTATAGCCGTATTTAAATTTTGGCACACAAAAATGCTCAATTTTTTTCCAAACCTTGTAGATCAAAGGACGGGTAACAATCTCCTTCATTTCACAAAACAATTCATGGGCATCATACACCCTGCGGACATTTTTTATCCTGGAAATAAAATAACAGGGAAGTATGGTATCGAGATCGATGGCACAAATGCAATCCATTTTTTTGAACAGCAGGTAGAAAAATAACCGGAGATTATACTCTGCATAAAACAGCTTTCCTTTATCAAAAAAACAATCAATTCTTTTTTGAGTAAAAGGCTGCAGACTTAAAGGAATAGATTTTTTTCTCTTTCTTCCAACCAATACAATTTCATGGCCATTGGCACTTAATGTGGTACAGATACGGATCATTCGCTGGTCGTAACTAAGATCGCTGCTAACTGTAAAATAGATCTTCATATACCTGATTGGCCGGTTGTGTTATTTTTGGCAAATATGGCAGAATAAAATAGATACATTATCAATTGGTAATATTTTATTCAAAAATTCAACTAATTACCTGATTTTTAAAACCCTTTCGATTAACCCGGCCTTGTATTCATCTCCTCCTTATTTTTAGTCTCCCACCAGGCAGCATAATTTTAAGGAAATTTAGAGAAGAGAAGTATTAAATTCAATATTTTTAACTACTTTCGCAGCCGATATAAAAAAGATAATTAACAAAGACGAAATTAAAAACAAAGAAATGCCTTATTTAACAATTGAAAAAACAGCTAAAATTTTTACAGATTTTGGCGGTAAAGCTGCTAACACCGGGTCAATTGAGGGACAGATTGCCCTTTTAACTGAACGTATTAACCAGATATCTGAACACCTGAAGTCTAATAGAAAAGATTTTTCTTCTCAGCGTGGCTTAATGAAAATGGTAGGTCAGCGTAAGCGCCTTCTTACCTATCTCAGCAAACACAATCTTGCCGGTTACAGAGCTTTGATTGAAAAGTTAGGCCTGCGTAAATAAATTTAACACAATGCTTAAATAAAATAATTCCCAACTACTTTTTTACGGTTGGGAATTATTGTATTTACAGTGCTTTCCATAAGGGCAATTTCTGTTGCCCAATTTTTTAATTTCTAACAATAAATACAATGAATTTTAATACAAAATCAGTAACGTTTGATATTGGTGGCGGCCGTATGGTTACCATCGAAACTGGTAAGCTTGCCCGCCAGGCAGATGGTGCAGTTACGGTAACACAGGGTAATTGTATTCTGCTGGCAACAGTTGTTGCCAACAGGGAACCAAAAGAAGGACAGAGTTTTTTCCCATTATCTGTAGACTACCAGGAAAAATTTTCTTCCGCAGGACGCATACCGGGTTCTTTCTTTAAAAGGGAAGCAAGGCTGAATGATTATGAAATATTAACCAGCCGTTTGATAGACCGGGCATTAAGACCATTATTTCCGGAAGATTATTTTTGCGATGTACAGGTACTGATCTCCCTTCTTTCAAGTGATGCAGAAGTAATACCCGATGCATTAGCCTGTTTAGCTGCTTCGGCTGCATTGGCTGTTTCAGATATTCCCATCCAGGAAATTATTTCAGAGGTTCGTATTGCAAGGAAAAATGGTGTTTTCATCATTAATCCAAGCCGTACAGAACTGGAGGGTAGTGAGCTGGAATTCATCATTGCCGCCACTGAAAAAAATATCATGATGGTGGAAGGTGAGGCAAAAGAGTGCCAGGAAGAAGATTTAGTGAAAGCAATTGAATTAGCGCATGATGCTATCCGTATCCAGATTAAAGCACAGGAAGAATTAAGAGAAAAAGCAGGGGTTACTGCAAAAAGAGAATACACCAAACCTTACCGCAATGAAGAATTGAATGAAAAGATCATTGCTTTTGCAAAAGATAAAATGTATACCATTGCTGCTGCCGCTTCAGCCAAGCATGAAAGAAGTGATGCATTTTCTAAATTATATGATGAGGTAAAAGTTTTTTTGGGTGAAGAACTGGCAGATGGCGATAAAAAATTGATTGGACACTATGTGGGCGAATTGCAATACAATGTGGTAAGGGATATGATCCTGAATGATGGCAAACGTTTGGATGGAAGAGGTACAGAAGATATCCGTAACCTGGATATGGAAACAAATATCCTGCCCACACCACACGGATCTGCCTTATTTACAAGAGGAGAAACACAGTCGCTTACTACGGTTACTTTCGGAACTCCATTGGATGAATTGCTGGTGGAAAGTGCCCACAAATCTGATTACACTAAGTTTATATTACATTATAATTTTCCTCCTTTTTCAACTGGTGAAGTAAAAATGATGAGAGGTGTTGGCCGGCGGGAAGTTGGTCATGGTAACCTTGCCATGCGCAGTTTAA
>JAYUTC010000340.1:0-3274 GCA_043755395.1 Ferruginibacter sp. | reverse complement strand
GAAAATTTTTATGCAATGTTTTTATCTCTTCTAAAATATTAAGTTGATGATTGGAGGCAAGGCTATCAGTTCCTATTACAATTTTACATTGCTGAGCTTTCAATAAATCTATATTTGGTAATGTGTTGGTGATATAAAGATTGGCATTGGGGCAAATGCAGAAATGTAAAGATGATAGTTGATGGTTGATAGTTGATAGTTTTGCAAACTCAAGGTCTTTTTCGGTGGTAGTTACATTGTGCACAAGTATGACTGATTGGCCTTTATTAATCTGTGGCAACCAGGTTTGTAAACTGCTTTTGCCTGTTGAGTTAAAAAAGGAAATGTCAATACCCATTTTATCATACAGCTTTAAAAAATCTCCTGTTTTATTTTTTATAAAAACTTCTTCGGCTATTGTCTCCTGATTGTGGATAGTTACAATATTATTTGCGGTAGCATTATTAATTAGTTCAAATAATTGTGGAGAAATAGAATAAGGTGCATGAGGTGAAATGGTTGATTGTTGATGAATATCCGTTGTTTGGAAGGTTGTTAAAATAGTTTTTGCTTTATCAAACCTGTCTTGTGCTAACGCAGGCACAAAGCCTGTAACTTCAATAAAATTATGGTAAATTAGCCTATGTTTTTTCTTTTGATTAATGGTTAAAGTGTTATTACAAATATCTCCTATGGCAACTATCCCGTTTTGCAGCATTTCGTTTTCAGCAGCTTCAATTGCACCTAAAATTTCATCTTCGTCAAAATGTCTTTCAGTCATTATTTTAAAAACAAATTCCACCAGCCCTGTTTTTTCAGGTATTAGGCCTTTTAGGTGAGATAATTCCATGTGGCAATGGGCATTTATAAAGCCTGGGCTAATTATGCCATTAAAAATTTCTATATCATCACCTGCTTCTTGCAGGGTTACAATATCTAAAACCACACCAGTATTATCAGTAATTAATACATTACCCGCAGGTAAAAGGGTGTGCCCGGTAAAAATATTATTGGCTGAAAATTTTCTGTACAAATTGATTGGTTGATAAATTGTAAATTTGTCGCTCCCGATAATTATCGGGATAAGACACAAGTAAAGTTCAGCAAAGTTATGTAGTAGAAGAGTGCTACGCTTATGAAGTTTAACTTTGGACAATAGTTGGTAACAAAATTTTAGTAACAAAACACAATCAACCCTCCCCTTTTGTGGGAGATGGAGGAGGCCTTATGTTAGATAGATTAGATGCAATAAAAGGAAGATTCGATAATTTAGGTGTAGCGCTTACCAATCCCGAGATTGTTAGTGACAATAAAAAATTTGTTGCTATTAGTAAAGAATACCGCAGTTTGGAAAAAATTGTAAATGGCAGAAATGAGTATGTAAAAATATTAGATGATATTGAATTTAATAAAGAGGTTTTAAATGGTGATGATGAGGAGATGAGGGAACTGGCTAAACAGGAATTACCAGCTTTAGAAGAAAAGAAGACACAATTGGAAGCATCCTTACGTCAGATGTTGATACCCAAAGATCCATTTGATGAGAAAAATGCCATCCTGGAAATTCGTGCAGGAACCGGAGGTGATGAAGCTTCGCTTTTTGCAGGAGATTTATTGAGAATGTATTTAAAGTATTTTGAAAAGAAGGGTTGGAAAACGGCTTTACTCAGCGAAAGCGAAGGTACGGTTGGTGGTTATAAAGAGGTACAAATTGAAGTAGTAGGAGATGATGTGTATGGTACTTTAAAATTTGAAAGCGGTGTACACCGTGTACAAAGAGTGCCTAATACAGAAAGCCAGGGCCGTGTACATACAAGTGCTGTAACAGTAGCAATAATGCCTGAGGCCGAAGAAGTGGATTTTGAGCTTAAAGAAAGTGATGTAAAAATGGAAACTGCCCGAAGTGGTGGAGCTGGCGGACAAAATGTAAACAAAGTAGAAACTAAAGTTTTTTTAACCCACAAGCCTACAGGCATTGTAGTAATGTGCCAAACTGATCGGTCGCAGCTGGGTAACAAACTAAAAGCCATGGAAATGTTACGTACAAAACTGTACGATGAGGAAGTTAGGAAAGCAGAAGAAGCCATTTCACACTTACGTAAAAGCCTGGTAAGCACCGGTGACAGAAGTGCCAAAATAAGGACTTATAATTTTCCACAGGGCCGTGTAACCGACCACCGGATTGGTCTTACAGTATATAATTTAGATAACGTACTAAATGGTGAGGTGCAGGAATTTATTGATGCTTTACAATTTGCCGAAAATTCGGAGAAATTGGCATCGCAGAATTAATATTTTCCGTTGCAACTATTTCATAACTTCTACTATCTTCATTTTGGGGAAATTACCCTTTAACTACTAAAATTTAAATTTATGTTAGAAGAATTATTTAACCTGGTAAAAGGAAATGCACAGGAAGATGTAATAAATAATCCTGCAGTTCCTAATGAACAAAATGAAGCAGTAATAGCATCGGCCACGCATTCAGTTGCAGAAGAGTTACAAGGTACATTAGCAGGAGGCGGTTTACAAAACGTATTGTCATTATTTGGTGGTGGTTCAAACATGGGCAGCAGTTTACTAAACAACCCTATTGTTAGTAATATCATCAGCAACTTTACCAATAAGCTCACCAATAATCATGGTATTGCCAGTGATCAGGCTAGTGGTATTGCGCAAAACTTAATTCCAGGCGTATTAAGCAACCTAATTAACAGAACCACCAACACAAACGACAGTGGTTTTGATATTAACAGCATAATTGGTTCACTAACTGGCGGTGGCACTTCAAGTATTGGCGGTGGGGGATTTGATTTGAATGGTATTATGAGCAAATTTACCGGTAATGGTGGATTGGATACTGATGGCGATGGGGAAATTGAACTTAGCGATATTGTAAGCAAGGTAACTGGTGGAGCTCAACAAGCCCAAAAAGGTGGTAGTGGTGGATTAATGGATATTATTAAGGGATTTATAAAATAGTAAACATTAAGATATTGTTAAAGCGTCCAATTAATTGGGCGCTTTTTTATTTTGATTAACCCAATTAAATAACTTTGTGTTGTATATTACAGTAGCAATGATTTTATAGAAATAGTTTTAAATCATTACTTAAGAAATAAATAGTTCTTTTTTTCGTTATCAGCATAAATATCAAAGTGTTTTTAATCTATTAAGAAACCCTTAACAACAGTATTAAAACCTTTGGCATCTGATTTGCATATTATATAAACAGACAATAAATTAATTTAAGATTTTCTCATAAGCAGTTAGTTTTGGTAAACGGCCCCGATTT
>JAYUTC010000339.1:0-3277 GCA_043755395.1 Ferruginibacter sp. | reverse complement strand
CTGTATTTATTTTTACTGTAGGCTGAATTCCCCGATATCATCGACAACAAAAGTGAATTGTATGGATACATATTTGACATCAGCTTAACTTTTTCATGGGGTCCTTTCAGCTCAATAATTGAACGGAGTTCAGGATGAGTTTTGTAGTAAGGCAAAAGAACAGCTAACTTGTCGTAAGCATCCTGTTTTATACTAAAATTTCCAGCATCAAAACTTAGCAATATTATCTTAGGCTTGTAGCGTTTTAAAACACTTTTTAGTACTGCATAATGATAAAAAATTGGTTCACCAATCCTGCCTGCATTATAGCAGGTCATTTTCATTTCTTTTTCAAAGATGTTTGGATTGAAAAGGTTTACAGCCCTGGACGAGCCGAATATTACAATATCTGCCTTTGCATTTTCCAGAGAATGTGTTGTTAAAAAATCATAGCCTGACTCCTGCCGGAAATAAAACTTTTTCAGCAGGTTGCCAATCATAAAATCTAAGAGGAATACTACTACAAAAAATGCAGCTACTTTTAGTAAAAAGATTTTGAAAGAATTATTCACAAATATTTTCTTCATGATTAGTTTTAAAATTGAAAGTATATGAATTGCCCTCCATCAAAAACGCCGAATAAAATGATGAGGATAACAAGGAATGAGTAATATGAATTACGTACCCAGAAATTTGTATGATGAGACAGGGTAAATGGGCCTTTATAAAACTCCTTCTTAAATTCTGCTATCAATAAAAAAGAAATGGCAAAAAATGAATACACCAGAATCGCAGTACCATTATTAAAAACAGATCCCTTAAATGTTAGTATTTTTTTTATAACTGTAAAAGCATCTTCAACAGTTTGCGACCTGAAGAATATTCTTGAAAAAGTTATTAGTAAAAAGGTTACCAGAATCTGAAAAAAAAGATGAAGCCTGGGGAATTTATTAATACCAGTGAAGCTGTTAAATTTCTCCCGGTATTTTTTTGTCATCAGTGCAAATACCAGGTAAAAACCATTGATACCTCCCCAGATAATATAAGTCCAGTTAGCACCATGCCATAAACCACTTATCAGAAATACCACCATCAGGTTAAAATACCATCTTGGAACAGAACCTTTGTTACCTCCCATAGGAAAATATAAATAATCCTTAAACCAGGTAGATAACGAAATATGCCAGCGCTTCCAAAATTCGCCGGTAGATTTTGCAAAGATCGGCCGTCTAAAGTTTGTCATTAAATCAAATCCTAAAACCTTTGCAGCGCCAACAGCAATGTCTGAATAACCAGAAAAATCACAGTATACCTGGAATGAAAAGAATATTGTCGCCAGCAACAAAGTCATCCCGTCCTGCTGATCTACATAATTGTATGCTCCGTTTACATAAATGCCCAGCCTGTCTGCTATAACTAATTTTTTAAAAAGCCCCCATATCATTAATTTAAGGCCTTCAAATATCCGGTCATCATCAAAGTGATGTTTTTGCCTGAATTGGTGCAACAGATTTTGTGGCCTTTCAATTGGCCCGGTTACCAGCTGAGGAAAAAACATTACATACAGTGCATAAATTCCAAAATGCCGCTCTGCCTTTTGATTGCCTCTATATACTTCAATGGTGTAACTCATTGCCTGAAAAGTATGGAATGAGAGACCAATGGGCAGCAGGATAGATAAATAAGGAATTGGATTTGAAAGCCCAAATCCATGTAATAAATAAGAAAAATTTGTGTTGATAAAATTATAATACTTGAAAACACAAAGGATACCAATATTAGCGACAAGGCTATAAATTAAAAATAATTTACGCCGTTTTCCTTGTGCATTTTCTATATAAATTCCTGCAAAATAATCAACCACAATAGTGAATCCTAAAATCAAAATATAGATCGGCACAAATGCCATATAAAAATAACAGCTGCTCAATAATAACAATAACCACCGCTGCCGGTGTGGCATAATAAAATAAAACGTTGTAACTATAATAAAAAAATAAACAAAATGAAAAGAATTAAAAAGCATTGCGTCAGGTTTTAAGTTTACACTCGTTTAATTAGAGACATTAAGACTGTCCTTTAATTGCTGAAAGAAGTGCCAGAGAAAGGCGTATTGCTTCTATAATGTTTCTTTAACACTACCACAGTTAAGCATAGCGCTGCCGTAATAAGGATTTTTTATTATCTTATTATTACTGAGCCAGGATGCGTTTTTCATGGGACAATACTGCAGGTAGAAGGGTTCTGAGGATAGTTTTACCGTTTTGGCAAAAGCTAACATATTAGCAGATAAGGAAGTAAATTTTTCTCTTTGTACTTTAAGGTATTTAGATTGTGAAATGGCAATTGCATCACTTAATAATACATTTCGGTGTTCATCTTTTAAAGTTTCTTTATTAGCGCCGTTCACTTCTTTTGTAAATGCTGCAGCGCTGGCCGCCGCAACATCAACATTGCTGCTAACTAAAGCATCTTTTAATGTAAAGTATGAAGTAAGTAATGATGAGGTTTGAGTTGTTGTGCTATCCTGGGCAAAACCGTATTCTACAAATGCGGTTGCAAACATAGCAACGGTGAAAAGTATTTTTTTCATTTTAATCTGATTTAATGTTTATACAAAAGAATTACAGGCATGAGGATGTCCATGCATAAAGCATTAAATCAAATCATATTTGGAAACTCTGAATGGCTATGCGTACGTCTGCTATAGGAGGATGGTGGCCAAGTACAAGGTATTTGTTGCTGGTGGCTACTTGTGAAAGATATATTTCATCAATATTACAGTAAGCAGAAATGAAGGCTGTGAAGAAAACCGGATGAACGAGTGGATTTGAATGAGAAACAGCTTTATCGGCTTGTATTATTTTTACAACTTTATCATTGCAGCAATCGTCTGTTTTTGAATTACCATTTTTTTCCGGCTCCTGTTTTTCGGCCTCATGATGATGATGTTTTTTTTCTTCTGCATCATGATTTACTGAAACATCATTGTCTTTTTTGCGATGATGCTGATGTTTTTTACCATCTGCATGAACGTGTACTGAAATTTCCTTTTTATCATCATCGTGATGACGGGGCATATTAAAACCCATACCCACCCCCATAGAACAGGCAAAACCTACAATAGTATTCAATGCAAATACTGTGAGAAGGAAAGCCGCTTTGAATTGTATGGATATATTTCTTTTCATTTTACCTGTCGTAAAAATAAGGCTATTTTAATAATAATAATAAGAATAATACTACGATAGAATAAAGCGACACTGCTGCACATTTTGGAAGCTATATAATTATGGAA
>JAYUTC010000338.1:0-8217 GCA_043755395.1 Ferruginibacter sp. | reverse complement strand
GACAAACTGCAAAATATATCAACAATTGATTTTAATAAAATTTTAAGTAAAGGCGAAACAGAAATACTGGTACCGTTTGGAAATCACGTAAGAGGTGCCTTATTTTTAGATTACTGCCATATAATTGATGAAAAATTGAATGCCGTATTCAATATTATTTCGAAACAGATTAATAGTTTTTATTTTGGAAGGTTTGATATTAAATGTAACAGTATTGAAGATTTAAAAGAAGGTAAGCATTTTTCAATTTTAGAACTAAATGGTTCAGGCGCCGAACCATCTCATATTTATCAGCCCGGATTTTCATATTTAAAGGCACAACTTGTAATTATGCAGCATTATAAAATGATGTATGAGGCTGCTAAATCAAATCATTCAAAAGGAGCTTCCTATATGAGTTTAAAATCTTTCAGAGAAGTAAATCTTGCTCAAAAAAAGCATAAGCAAAAAGTAAATGTGATATAAGGAATTTACGTTTCCTTCAAAACAACAAATTCCTGTTGCAACCCTAAAGAGTTTTCGTAAATACCTTTAATAAAATCATTACCCCATTTGGCATAAAACGGGATAAAATTTTCGACCCGTTCCTGTAAATTATCCTCCGGAAATAGTGCAGTTTTTAATTTAAGTAATTGACGTTGCTGTGTTTCAAATTTTTTCTTTTCTGCTCTTATCATTTTCTTTTCTAAAGCTACTATTTTTTTGCAGGCCTGCACCTGCAGTGCTTCTGTATGCTTTGCAAGTGAAACAGCAACAGCCCCGGAAATAATTTTTAGCTTATCGTAAATTTCAATAAGTGCAGCCATTTCATTTTCTAAATTTAATTGCAAACTACTTTCCCTTTTCACTAATTTATTCATCAATTCCGACTTCCCTTTAAATAAATCTCTGATTGTAAAACCCAGTTTGGCAGCTAAATCACAGTTCCCTTTCTCTACCAACATAAAAGAATTACGTAATACTAAAACCGGATAAGGAATATTAGTTGCTTCAAAAACTTTTTTTAGCTCCAACCAATAAGCAACTTCACCACCCCCTCCAATAAAGACTATATTCGGTAAAATCATTTCCTGAAAAACGGGGCGTAGTATTACATTAGGGCTAAAGCGTTCAGGATGCTGATGCAGTTCTTCTTTTATTTCAATATCACTAAACTTTATAGTTGAATTTTGAATTTTAAATTTTGAATTTTCTAAAACTACCCTATCCCTCCTGTCATCTTTCAAATAAAACAAATTCAACTCCCTCCCGCTTGTCTGCACTTTATATTCCTTTGGAAAAGCTGCAACAGTATCTTGTACTTGCCGATAAGAAAATTCTTCATTCAGTTCTTTTTCAATAACCGGGATAAACAATTTTTTTAAACCAGCATTATCCGGTAGTACAACAATAACTCCATAATCTTTAAATAACTGATTGACTAATTTAATTGTTGCCTGCTCAATTGTTATACCTTCTTTATAACATTCTTTCATTAAATCAATAATTGCTGCTCCGTAAGGATGTATCAAAACCTGACCTGCAATACTTTCAATCAATTTAATTAAAGCTTTATCCACTGTCATTCTGCCAACCGCACCTGTTTGCGATGTTTGCCATTGATACTTTTCTCCGTTTACAAAAACATGGCCCAGTTCATCCAGGTCGGCATCCTCGCTGCCCATATAATATACCGGAACAAAATTATTTTCCTGCGATTGTTTTTTAAATTCTTCAGCAAGTTTTACAGTGTGTAAAATTTTATAAATAAAATAAAGGTGGCCGGTAAAAATATTGGGTTGGTGTGCTGTGGTAATAGTAAATGTATTTTCTAAAAGCAGTTTATCGATATTGGACTTTACCTTTTCTGAGGTTTCTATAGATTCATATTGTTTCTTCAAAGCCTCCACCAATACTTTTCTGTTGGTTGAATATTTTTTTCTTTGGAGGATTGCTTTTTTTATACCATCATCTGTTGGTACAAAGGAATAGAATGGTTGAAGTTTATCCAACTGGTTAATATAATCAATAACAAGCTTACTAAAAAACCCGGTTGCCTGATAAGTAATATTTTGGGATGAAAAATTCATTTTATATTTTAATGTTCAATGTTTAACACAAAAAAACAACAAATCAACAACTTTAAACCACTTCTCCTTCAATATCATAATCGTAAGCCTTAGTAATTTTTACTTTTACAAAATCACCAATTATTAATTTCTTTTTACTTTCAATTATTACTTCATTATCTACTTCCACGCTGTCAAATTCGGTACGGCCTAAATATCTACCTGCTTCTTTTTTGTCGATAAGCACTTTAAATATTTTACCCACTTTCTCCTGATTTTTTTCCAATGAAATTTCCTGTTGCACTTCCATAATTTCCTGTGCCCTTTCTTCTTTTTCTTCAGCAGTTACATCATCAGATAAATCATGAGCACTGGTACCTTCCTCGTGGCTGTAAGTAAATATCCCCACCCTATCGAAACGCATTTTTTGGATAAAGGTTTTCAATTCTTCTACATCATCCCTTGTTTCGCCTGGAAAACCTGCAATTAAAGTAGTACGCAAACAAATATCAGGAATTCTATTTTTAATTTCGCCAATTAATTCTTCCATCTCTACCCTTGTAATTTGCCGCTTCATTGCTTTAAGCATATTGTTGGATGCATGCTGCAAGGGCATATCTATATAATTACAAATATTTTCTCTATCTTTTATTGCATCAATTATTTCCAGTGGAAACTTTGAAGGGTAAGCATAGTGCAGTCGGATCCATTCTAACCCCTTTACATCTGCCAAGGCATGTAATAATTTTGGAAGCTCTCTTTTTTTGTAAATGTCTAAACCATAATAAGTCAATTCCTGTGCAATCAGCATCACTTCTTTTACGCCACGGTCTACCAATCGTTTAGCTTCATCTACCAATGATTCAATTGATCTGCTTACATGCTGCCCCCTCATTAGCGGGATGGCACAAAACGAACAGGTGCGGTTGCAACCTTCGCTTATTTTCATATACGCATAATGCTTTGGCGTGTATAATAATCTTTCACCCATCAGATCATTTTTATAATCTGCATCAAATGTTTTTAAAATATTGGGAAGTTCCATCGTACCAAAATAAGCATCAACTTCAGGAATTTCTGTTTCAAGATTATTCTTATAGCGTTCACTCAGGCAGCCGGTAACGTATACCTTATCTAATTTACCTTTACGCTTTAATTCTACCTGGTCTAAAATAGTATTGATACTTTCTTCCTTTGCTTTTTCAATAAAACCACAGGTATTTATGATTACAATATTATGATCTTTCTTTTCATTTTCATGTACAGTATTTATATCATTTGCAAGTAACTGACCACTCAACACTTCGCTATCCACCATATTTTTGCTGCACCCTAATGTTATGATGTTTACCTTATCCTTCTTTATTGTCTTTGTCTTCATAAATAATGAGGGCAAAGGTAAGTAAATGCTTAATTATATATGCTTAATAGCTTCTTTACCGCTTTCCCGCTCAAAAAAATGTTTGATGAAAAATAAATACATTTTATACTTTTCAATTTGTAAATTAATTCAAGGAAATTAAAAATGGTACCCCATGGAACGGCATTTAAAATTTTGCAGGTAATTAGTTCAATTCGATATATTGGAGAAATGCCAGAGTTTAAATAAACTATAATTGCCCCTTTTGAAATAAACAGGTTAGGGCTTCATGGCAATATATTAAAGCAATTAAAGATAAGAATGAAAGAACTAAATTATCGTTGATACAGGACGGATAGATTAAAAAATTATAAAATAAATCAGGTAGTTGAATTAAACAAACCATCCACAAACAATTGTTTGTCAAAAACCAAAAGGTCTTCGGCTTTTTCGCCAACCCCAATAAATTTTACCGGGATATTAAACTGACTTGCAATTGCAAGTACAACACCCCCTTTTGCAGTACCATCTAATTTTGTAATTGTAATTGCGGTGACATCTGTTGCAGCAGTAAAATGTTTTGCCTGTTCCAATGCATTTTGCCCGGTACTACCATCTAATACAAGCATTACCTCATGGGGCGCAGTTGGAATAACTTTTTGTATAACTTTTTTTATTTTTGTAAGCTCATCCATTAAATGAGCTTTATTATGTAACCGGCCAGCGGTGTCAATAATAATAACATCTACATTTTTTGCAACCCCGCTTTTTACAGTATCAAACGCAACTGAAGCCGGATCACTGCCCATTTCTTTTTTTACGATATCAACTCCTGTTCTTTCGCTCCATATTGTTAATTGATCAACTGCCGCTGCCCTGAAAGTATCCGCTGCCCCAAGTAAAACGGATTTACCTGCTTTTGAAAAATTATGTGCCAACTTACCAATTGTTGTTGTTTTACCAACACCATTTACACCAACCACTAAAATAATATGTGGCTTATGTCCCGTGGGCAATTCATAGTTTTCATAACTGCTGTCCTGAGGAGCAGCAACTAAAATATTTTGTACTTCTTCTTTTAGTATTTTATTTAGTTCAGAAGTATTAAGGTATTTGTCTTTTGCAACCCTTTTCTCTATTTGTTCAATAATTTTTACAGTGGTTTCAATTCCTACATCTGCACTTACCAAAGCATTTTCAAGTTCATCCAATACTTCTGCATCAACAGAACTTTTACCTGCTATGGCTTTGGTTATTTTACTAAAAAAACCTTCTCTTGTTTTTTGTAATCCCTGCTCCAAACTTTCCTGTTGCTGTTTTTTGCCAAAGATTTTATCAAAGAGTCCCATAACTAAAAATAATTAATTGTTATCACTGTAAAATTAATACTTCTTTTTAGAAGCATTATAAAATTAATCCCTGGCCTATTTGATTATACTTACAAATTCAACAGTTTAAAAGGAAAAAGAATCTAATCTGTATTAGCTGTTGTTAACTTCTTATAAATAAAGAAAGCCTCCCGGTAAATCGGGAAGCTTAATATTATAATTTTCACATGCCTTAAATTTTAGCTGGCTAAGAAATCTTTGATTTTATCTTTGTGAACTATTGCCTCTTTAAATGTATATGCACCACTTTTGGGGCTACGCAATGTACGTATCACTTTTGACCAATTTTTAGCATCTGCTGCTGCTTTCTGGTCTTTTGTTTTTATCGCTGTTTTAGCTGCTTTTGCCATGATATTTTTTTTATTACTTAACGGGTTAATTCGTAAAAAAAACGTTTTAACAAATTAAGAGATTAACGTTTTATTTAATTTCTTTATGAACAGTAACCTTTTTTAAAATAGGGTTGAATTTTTTCAACTCCATTCTTTCAGGCGTGTTTTTTTTATTTTTTGTGGTAATGTAACGGCTTGTGCCAGGTTTACCACTTGTTTTATGCTCGGTACATTCTAAAATTACCTGTACCCTGTTTCCTTTTTTTGCCATTGTATTTTGTTTATGGGTTAACTAGTTTCTTCGCTTACACGTTTTAACAAATTAACAGATTAACTTATTATATTTTTTCTCCAGCAGCCCGCAATTGCTTAACCACAGAAAACAAACCATTTTTATTGATTGTTCTTATTGCCTCGGAAGATACTTTTAATGTTATCCACTTATCTTCTTCTGCAAGAAAATAACGCTTGGTTTGAAGATTAGGTAAAAACCTGCGCTTTGTTTTAATATTTGAGTGAGAAACCTTATTTCCGGTAATCGGCTTCTTTCCTGTAACCTGACATACTCTGGCCATTGTACTAATTTTTTGGACGGCAAAGGTAAGATTAAAAATGGATTTATGGTACTTAAAACTGAAGATTTTTTGATTTTACCTTTAAAAATACCCACAAGTGCCACAAAACTGTTAATAATCTATCTTTATAGCTATGAATGTAAAACTAAAACTCCACTTCTTGCTTTTTGGTTTAGGCCTGTTCTTCAATAGTTTTGCTGCTGTGCCACCTCTGGCATTAGTGAAGGGTATGATAATAAAAAGCTCGGTTTTAATAAAAAAAGCCAACTACAGGTTAAATGCTATCGATTCCCTAAAAACTCCATTAATAATTATAGAAGGCAATAATATAACAGTAGATTTTAATAAATCGGTTCTAAAGGGCAGTAATGACAAACAGTTTCCGAATGAATTTTACGGATTGGCAATTTTAATAAAAGGGAATAATATCACTATTAAAAATGCAACGATTGCCGGATTTAAAGTAGCGGTTTTGGCAGAAGGTTGCAAAAATCTTACAATTGAATTTTGTGATTTCAGTTATAATTACAGGCAACAATTACAAAGCAACTGGTTAAGTGAGGATGTAAGTGACTGGATGAGTTATCATCACAATGAAAACAATGAATGGCTGCGGTATGGTGCAGGTATTTATTTAAAAGACTGTTTTAAGCCTGTTATTCGGCACAATATTATAACAGGTGGACAATGTGCACTAATGATGGTAAGATGTAATGATGGACTAATAACCAATAATAATTTTTCATTTAATTCGGCAATTGGCATTGGAATGTACCGCAGCAGCCGTAATAAAATTCTGCAAAACAAAATTGATTTTAATGTACGTGGTTACAGCTTTGGTTTTTACTACCGGGGGCAGGATAGTGCCGGAATTTTGGTTTTTGAACAATGTAATGAAAACGTATTTGCCTTTAACAGTGTAACACATGGAGGTGATGGATTTTTTTTGTGGGCCGGGCAAACTACTATGGATAATGGCAAAGGAGGATGTAATGATAATTATCTCTATAAAAACGATTTCAGTTATGCTCCTACCAACGGAGTGGAAGTAACTTTTAGTAAGAATATTATTAAAGACAATATTATTAAAGAATGTGATCATGGCATTTGGGGAGGCTATAGCTGGCAAACATCAATTACCGGTAACCTATTTTATAAAAATAGAATTGGTGTTGCTATTGAACACGGACAATCAAATAATATAAGCAATAACATTTTTGAAAACAATAAACTGGCAGGTATTAAATTATGGGCAAGAAAAATACAACCTTCAGACTGGGGCTATGCTAAAAAGAAAGATACCAGGAGTATGGATTACAATTTTTGGGAAAACAAATTTATAAATGAAAACATAGCTTTTGATTTAACATTAACAAAAGATCTCACCTTTTATAAAAATATCTATAAAAATATCAAAACAGAAATCAAGAAAGACAGCTCGGTGGAAAATTTAGAATTAAATACCGAAATGGTATTGGATACCCCGGCTATATCAATAGAAATAATTAATAAATGGAAAGAAAAAGTCATTCCCTTATTAAACTCCCCTGCCGGAAAAGATCAAATACGAATTACTGAATGGGGGCCATATGACTTCCGCTACCCGGTTTTATTTTTAAAAAAGATTGACAGTAATAATATTTACTACTTTGATGTGCTTGGCCCGGCAGGTAACTGGAAAATAAAAAACAGCTATAATGTAGTTGGAATTACTACAACCAGAGGCAATTTTCCTGCGGAAATAACAGCACAAAAAACCGGTGATGATGTGCAGATAAATATGGAATATACAGGCCCCTCATTTACTGACCAGTTTGGGAAAAAACAAACTGCATCACATCCCTTTGTGTTTTCTTTTAGGGATTATAAACCGGAAATAAACTGGAATGTAAGTTGGTATAGTTGGGATACGTTATATAACCCCAATAAAAATTATTACATTTTTAAAGACTTTATTAATACGGGTAAGCCAATTAAAATTGAAAATACTAACCAATTAAATTATACCTGGTGGGGAGCCATTGGCAAACAATTGCCGGCAGATAGTTTTGTAACAATTGCAACTACCACAATAAATGTGCAAAAAGGAAGGTACCGTCTTGGTATAACTGCTGATGACCTGGTGAAAGTATATATTGATGGAAAATTGGTAATTGATTTTTGGGATGCAACAAAATATATTAATGACGAGGATGCCCACCACAGCACAATCCTATCTTTAAATGGCAAACATGATATAAGAATTGAGCATGTAGAAAATGCAGGGTATGCTACACTGATTTTTACACTTAATCCCATATAAAACTATATAGTTTTATCTTTTTTTCTTTTATAAAAAACGCTGCACATTTGTAAAATAACTGCAAGCAATATTAATCCAACACCGATATAAAACTGGTTGTTTAACTCCTCATTTTCTTTAAAAAACAGGAAGGCTAAAATAATGCCATAAACAGGTTCTAAATTATAGGTGAGGTTTGCAGTAAAAGCAGAAATTTTTTTAAGTGCATTTAC
>JAYUTC010000337.1:0-8227 GCA_043755395.1 Ferruginibacter sp. | reverse complement strand
CAATGCCTCCTGCTTGTAGCGCCTTTTTAAAAAATGCCCCAGCGTTAATAATTTAGCTGCCGAAAGCTCTGCAGGTTTATCTTTTGGTAACAGTTCCTGCAAACCGGTTTTATTTAAACGTAGCTTAATCTGGTCAATAATAATTTGTAAAGACGGTGGATTTTCATCACCAGATAACAGTTCTTTCAATTGCTGCATGCCAATAAAAAAATCTACAAAATGCTTAACAGAATATCTAACAAAAGAAAAATCTTCTTTATTAAAAATGGTATAGCTAAGCGTTCCAACAACACCGGCATTATGAGGAATTTCTGCAACAGCAGTTTCGTAATACTTTTCAATTACCATAATGGTACCATTGGATATAAGTGTATTATTCCAACCGGGAAGAACAGTTTGTATTTTTTTTATGACCTGCTGTGTATTGATGATATCCTTAATATTATCGAAGGGGTTGCTTAAAAAATGACGGAGCCATTCCCTGCCACCAACCGTACGTGTAAAATTCAAATAATGAAAAACAGATTGTTCTTCTTCAATATTAAATATGGATAGGTCGGTAAGTGTGGTTTTATCTGCCTGCATGTTTAGTGATTGTCCCCATCCCCTAAAGGAGGGTTGATTATGTTTTATATTTTTCTTTCGCTTCATTACTCCGCTAAGGTAAGCCCCCCTTTAGGGGATGGGGGTTATCTGTCGAATAATAATCGGCTGCCCTTTACAGATTCATTCCATAATTCATTTCCATAAACCATGGTGCCGTTTACAAATGTTTTTTCTATTGTTGCCGGAAAAGTAAAACCTTCCAATGGGCTCCAGCCACATTTATATACAATATTCCCTTTGCTCACTGTTGATTTTGCATTTGTATCAACCATTACCATATCAGCAAAGTATCCTTCCCGGATATAGCCCCTGTTTTCAATTTGAAAGCAATCTGCAACGGCATGGCTCATTTTCTCCGCAATTTTTTCTAAAGTAATTTTCCCTTCTTTATAATAATGTAACATAAGCAATAAAGGATGCTGTACCAAAGGCAAACCTGCATGGGCATGTTCGTAATCTCCCTGCTTTTCATCCCAGGTATGTGGTGCATGATCGGTTGCAATAATATCCAACCTGTCATCCAGCAATGCTTCCCACAAAGCTGCTTTATTGTGTGGAGCTTTTATAGCAGGGTTACATTTTATTTTATAGCCTAATTGCAAATAATCTTCTGCGGTAAAATGTAAATGATGTACACAAACTTCCGTAGTTATCCGTTTATCTTTTAACGGCATCATATTGCTAAATAACTGCAATTCCTTTTCTGTAGAAATATGAAGTATATGTAACCTGCTGTTATACTTTTTTGCAAACTGAATTGCAGTTAATGAACTTTCAAAACAGGCTTCGTCATTACGTATCAGTGGATGGTCGGTAGCAGATAATTCGCCTTTTTCTTTTTTTAATTTTTCATACCTGGCTTTAATAATTCTTTCATCTTCACAATGCGTTGCTATCAGCATTTCGCTTTCGCTAAATATTTTATCCAGCGCTGTATGGCTATCCACAAGCATATTGCCGGTACTTGCACCCATAAATATTTTTACGCCGCAAACATCTCTTTTACGGGCATTCATTTTTAGCACTTCCTCAGCATTATTATTACTGGTGCCCATAAAAAAAGAATAATTAGCTAAAGATGTTTCAGCAGCAATCTTGTATTTATCTTCCAACAAATCTGCAGTTAAAGCATTGGGTATCGTGTTGGGCATTTCCATAAAACTTGTAACACCCCCCGCCACGGCAGCTTTACTTTCGGTATAAATAGTTGCTTTATGTGTTAAACCTGGCTCTCTAAAATGTACCTGGTCGTCTATTACACCCGGAAAAAGATGTTTGCCTTCTCCGTTAATTTCAATACAATTACCTTTGGTATCGATACTATTATCAATTCTTTCAATTCGCTCTCCATAAGTTAAAACATCTAATGTTTTAATTTTTCCTTCATTTACAACCTGAATGTTTTTAAAAAGGTATTTTTGCATATCTTGAAGTTAGACACCCGTTAAACTAAAATATTTAAATGCAAATTATTAAAAGCTTAGCCAAACTATTAATTTTTATTTGTCCTGTTTTTGCAACAGCACAATCTACCTATTTAAACCAGGGCTCAAAAGATATTCATTTTGTTGACCGCCTCGAAATTAAACAACAAACCAATACCGATCTCAATTTCTCCACACTTAAGCCCTTTAACCGTAAAGCTATTGTCAGGCAGGCCGAATTTTTAGATAGTGCCAGGATGGGTTATGCTGATTCTACGGGTATTGATAAATACAAGGAATGGACTGATTTAGATCTTACACCTATAGATGAATATAACCTTCATAGTTTTTTAATGAATAATACCGAATGGGTTACCGGACCAAGAGCAGATTTTTTAAGTAAAAAACCTTTTTTAAAATCTTTTTATAAAACAAAAACTAATTTTTTAGAAGTAAAAAACAAAGACTTTTTTTTAGCTGTTAATCCTGTATTACAAGTTCACCAGGGTTTTGAATCAGGATATAACAAGTCGATTTTTTTAAACAGCCGTGGCATCATTGCCCGCGGTTTAATAGGAAAAAAAATTGGCTTCTCTACTTTTCTTACCGAAAATCAGGAACGTGGGCCACAATTTTTTCAACAACGGGTAAATACGTTTAATGCTGTTCCGGGTGTAGGTTTTTATAAACCATTTAAAACATCAGGTGTTGATTATTTTGATGCCAGAGGCTATATTACTTTTGCTGCAGTAAAAAATTATGTGGATGTTCAGTTTGGTTACGATAAAAATTTCATTGGCAATGGTTACCGTAGTTTATTTTTAAGTGAATGGGGCAATAGCAATTTATTTTTAAAACTTAATACTAAAATCTGGAAATTAAATTACCAGAATTTATTTATGGAACTGATGCCACAGTTCAAAAAAGCGGGGGATACCTTATTAGACAGAAAATATGCAGCAATGCACCACCTTAGTATGAACGTAACCAAGTGGCTTAATATCGGACTATTTGAAGGCGTTATTTTCGGAAGAAAAAATCATTTTGATTTTCAATACCTGAACCCAATAATTTTCTACCGCCATATAGAAGGTACTGTTGGCAGCCCCGATAATGCCGTTGCAGGCCTGGATTTTAAAGCCAATATTGCACATAGGGCACAATTATATGGGCAGCTTTTACTGGATGAATTTATTTTATCAGAAGTAAAAAATAATCCTACAAGCTGGGTTAATAAATGGGGCATACAGCTAGGCTTAAAATATTTAGATGCTTTTGGGGTACGTAATCTGGATATTCAGGTTGAAGCCAATCGGGTAAGACCATTTACCTATTCACATAATGATACAATTGCCAATTACACCAATTACAATCAACCACTTGCACATCCGTTGGGTGCCAATTTTCAGGAAGTATTAGCTATTATTAATTTTCAACCGGCACCTAAATGGTATATCTCTGCTAAAGCTATTTATTATTACCAGGGATTAGACAGTGCAGGAAAAAATTTTGGATCAAATCCTTTAAGGAACTATACAACCCGAACCATGAATACAGGATTTGAAATTGGCAGTGGCAAAAAAGTCAATTGCTTTAATGGTATTTTTCAAGTTTCTTATGAATGGAAAGAAAATTTGTATTTTGATGTATCTTTTCAATATAGAAATTATAAAATTGCAAATGTGGCAGGACAAAATAACACCAGTTTATTTACAGCAGGTATACGGTTAAATATGTTTAAAAGAGATTATGACTTTTAAACGTAATAACAGTATTTTTGAAAATCAAAGCCATCTATTAAACCATTATCACACAAACCTTTCCCAGAGAAATCATTGTTATAATACAATGAAATATTTTTATATTAAATGACCTAATTATTTTATGATGAGCCAGAAATTAGCTACTACATGTATCTGTATCCTGATCATTTGGGGATCCTATGCTCAAAAAAAAGAAAAACTTAATTTACCATTAGATGGAATATGGAGTGGATATTTTGATGAGAAAAAAAAACAGACTCACATGTTGCATACCAGTAACAGGTTTGCATTTATAGAAGCCCGTACAGAAAAAAATCTGGAAATGATTTTTTCCCTGGATTTTGAAACAGGAAAATTAATTGATACTCTTTTTACGAACCAAATAAAACAGGCTGGCGATTCCTTACCAACTACATTTACTTTTTTTGAAGATTATGAATTTTCACCTGACGATACCAAAATTCTGATTAAAACACAAATAGAGCCATTGTTTAATGCTTCAACTAAAGAGTTTAATTATGTATGGAATATCCCTCAAAAAGTAATGAAGACTGTTACAGCAGAGGGTAAACAATGTTATACAAGTTTTTCTCCTGACAGTAAAAAAATTGCTTATGTCAGGGAAGGGAATATTTATATAAAAGATTTGCAAACTGATAATGTGCAACCCATAACTTATGATGGCACTATGGGGCAAAATATATACGGTATGGCCGATGCTTTATATGAAAACAATTTTGGCATGATGCAGGCTTATCAATGGAGTGCAGATGGACAATATCTGGCATTCCTGCGATTTAATGAAACTGCTGTAAAATCTTTTCCAATTTCTTATTACGATAGGGTATACCCCGAAGTAAATAAACAACGTTATCCTAAAGCCGGGGAAATAGTGCCGGAAGTTTCTGTGTTTATTTACAACATAGCCAATAAAATAATTACACCGGTTGATTTGGGTTTAAACCTAAACCAATATGTAACTGGTATTAAATGGCAACCAGATAATAAGGCACTGTTTATACAACGTTTAAACCGAACACAAACAAAAATTGATATTATTACTGCAGATGTAAAAACTGGTAATACAAAAATTATTTTTAGCGAAACTAAACCAGACTATATAAAAGTTGATCCCAATAATATTTTTTTCTTACCCAGCCGTAATAGCTTTTTATGGTTAAGTGAAGACAGTAGTTATAACCAGATATACGAAGTTAACTCTGCCACAGGACAAAAAAGAAAAATTACAAAAGGTGAGTGGGAAGTGTTTGAAATTAAAGCTGTAAATGAAGGTACCGGCGACATTTATTATACAGGAAACGAATCGGGAGCAAAAGAAAAACATTTATATAGAATAAATATTGATGGCACAAAAAGAAAAAAAATAACGGATGGTGGTGGATATCATAATGTACAGCTTACCAGCAACAACCGCTTTTTTATAGATGACTATAGTTCTATAAACATACCATCTGCATTACAAATGTATAATACTGATGGCCAAACTATAAATGAAAAATTATTAGAAAATAAAGAACTAAAATTAAAGATGAGTGATTATAAAATTTCCAATGCGGAGTTTGTAACATTTAAAATAAATAATAAAGTGGAACTTAAAGGATGGGTGATAAAACCTTTTGAATCACCTGCAAAACGCCTGCCTGTAGTTATATATGTTTATGGAGGCCAATCTAAACAGGAAGTACTGGATAAGTGGGATGACAAATTAACTTTAACCATGCGGTACTTAGCCAATCAGGGTTATTTGGTGGCCTGTATAGATCCACGGGGTACACCTGGCCGTGGTGAAACCTTTAGAAAAGTCACCTACAAAAAACCCGGTGACGTAGAAATGGAAGACATTATATCTTTTAAAAATTATTTAAAAAATAACTACCGTATCGACACTGCAAATATTGCAATAATGGGATGGAGTTATGGTGGTTATCTTGCATCATTAGCTGCTACAAAATATGCCGGGCAGTTTAAAGCTGCTATTGCTATTGCTCCTGTAACCAACTGGAGATTATATGAAAATATTTATGCAGAAAGGATGTTGCAAACACCAGGTGAAAATGCCGAAGGATATTACAATGCATCACCTGTAAATTTTGTAAATAATTATCAAAGTGGTCTATTGCTGATGCATGGAACTGCGGATGATAATGTACATTTTCAAAATAGCATGGAATTAAGCAAAGCATTAATACAGGTAAGAAAACAATTTGACGAATTATTCTATCCTGATTATTTACACAATATCAGTGATAACAGCCCCAACTCGGCACGAATACATTTGTTTACAAAAATTACCGATTTTTTAAAAACACAACTAAGCAACAGCGCGACATTAACAACGCCAACCGAAGCATTAATAAAAAAATAATTACTCTACTGTTAATGAAAAAGTGATTGTACGTGAATTTATTTTATCAATTATATTGGAGAATTTAAGGTCTGCATCCCGGCTGTGCAAATTGCCAAGCCCCCATCCAATTTTTAATTCCGGCGTTAAAACAAAGTAAGGAAAATAAAGATGAAAACCCAGACCGGCTTCAATTCCATAATCAAAACGATTGAGTTTAATAAGATTTTCCGCTTTTTTTGCTCCTGCATTAGCTGCTAAATCATATTCTGCTTTTACACCACCTAACATATACACTTTAAAATTTCCAATCCTATCGCTACTAAATTTTAACTGTAGAGGCAATGTTAATGAAATGGATTGTACTTTTTTTATGGTTATAGAATCTTCGCCTCCCGGCTTATCAGGATATTTTAATGTATATTCAAAAGCCTTTTCGGTAAAAGTTAAGTTAAGCGGATAAGTGCGAATATTAAAATGTTCACTTAACCTTTTATCTACCAACCAGGCAAGATTTAATCCGGTACTATTGATACTTTCCACTACCATCACGCTATCCCGCAGCATAAAAACAGGATGGTGCCCAAAACTAAAATGAGACCGGTTTAAGCCAAGGTTAATACCAAAATGATAATCCTTATCATCATGATCCAGTTGATTAAGACCTTCCCTTAATTGAGTCATACTCAATAATGGGCAAAGCATTAAGCTTAATAATGTATAAACTATTTTGAACCGCAATAAATACTGCATATACCTAAACTGAGTGGTTTGGAATAAGTGTTTGTATATCCAAGATTATCCAGGATATTAGTAAAATTTTTGCCTTCAGGAAATTTTTTAATTGATTCGTCGAGATATTTATAGGCGTTGCGGTTTTTTGAGAATAATTTACCTACGTTAGGACATATTACCTTCATATACAAATTATACATCCACTTAACTCCTGGTATTTTGGGTTGGCTAAATTCCAGTACTACTAACTTTCCTCCTGGTTTCAATACTCTGTGTATTTCATTTAACCCTTTTTCTAAATGCTGAAAGTTACGTACCCCAAAAGCCACTGTTACCGCATCAAACGAATTATCATCAAAATTTATTGTTTCGCTATCGCCATTTAACAACTCAATAATATTACCTAATCCTGCTTTTTCAATTTTCTTCCTTCCAATTTCAAGCATTCCGTTACTGATATCAATCCCTGTTATTTTTTCGGGCTGTAACATACCAGATGCCATAATTGCCACATCTGCTGTACCGGTAGCCACATCAAGAATTTTTTTTGGTTGCAAAGAAGCTATTTGCTTAATAGCTTTTTTTCTCCATCTAACGTCAGTACCTGCACTTAAAAACCGGTTTAAAAAATCATATTTAAATGCAATATCATCAAACATGGCTGCCACCTGCTGCTTCTTGCTGCTGTCACTATCTTTGTAAGGCACTACTGCATCATGTTCAAAATTTGTCATTACTACAAAGATAACTGCTTTTAAGTTTAAGGTTTTGTGTAAACCAAATTATAGAAAATAGTTAACAGAAAAATTTAAACAGTAAACTACATATATCTTTGTGCAATGCAAATAAAATGGGCAAAATACGTTATAAGTAGTCCTGATTTTACCAAATGCCCACTGCCCGATAAACCGGAGTATGCATTTATTGGCCGTAGTAATGTGGGCAAATCTTCTTTGATAAATATGCTTTGCAATTTTGAAAAGCTTGCAAAAACATCATCGGCACCGGGCAAAACCCAACTTATCAATCATTTTGTAATAGAATCATCTTCGCCTGCCACTGCGGTATCGGCTGAAATAAAAAAAGCGTTGTGGTATATAGTTGATTTACCCGGTTATGGTTTTGCAAAAGTAAGCCTGCGCAGCCGGCGGCGATGGGAGCAAATGATAGAAAACTATTTACGTAAAAGAGAAAACCTTACCATGGTTTTTGTTTTAATAGACAGCCGCCATTCGCCCCAAAAAATTGATTTGGAATTTATGGATCAATTAAGAAAATGGGAAGTGCCTTTCAGCATCATCTTTACAAAAACAGATAAAGAAAGCCAGAGCGTA
>JAYUTC010000336.1:0-8230 GCA_043755395.1 Ferruginibacter sp. | reverse complement strand
CTGAACCTTCCTCCGGCCTGTGGGCCGAAATAATTTTGCCTTTGGCTTTACCACAAACATATACTTATTCCGTTCCACTTCATTTAGTTGATAAAGTAAAACCTGGTTGCAGGGCTGAGGCAGAGTTAAAAAATAAAAAATATGCTGGAATTGTAAAAAATGTTTTAGATAAAGAACCCATTTATCAAACTAAGCCAATATTAAATGTGCTTGATGATGAACCGATTCTATATCCTCAGCAATTACAACTTTGGCAATGGATGGCACAATATTATATGTGCAGCGAAGGTGAAGTAATGGCCGCTGCTTTGCCTGCACATTTTAAATTAAGTAGCGAAACCATTTTATTATATAATGAAGAAGCCGGTGATGATTTTTCAAATTTAGGTGACGAAGAGTTTTTGGTAGCCGAAGCGTTGTTGATAAAAAAAGAACTGCGTTTGTCGGAAGTTCAGCAAATACTTGACATAAACCATGTGTATCCTGTAATAAAAAAACTGATTGAAAAAAAAGTATGTTTTGTTTGGGAAAGTTTAGATGAAAAATACAAAGTAAAAAAAGAAAATTATGTGCTGTTAAATCCGGCTTTTAACAACGAAGAAGAACTAAGTAAAAAATTGAATGACTGGAAAGGTGCGCCAAAACAAATGGAATTACTATTGGCTTATTTACACCTGGAAAAAGCCGAAGGGGATGTTTTACAAACTGAATTATTAAAAAAATCGGGTGCTACAGTTGCACAATTAAAAGGACTGGTAGATAAAAATATTTTATGGGTGCAAAAAAGGAGTGTTGACAGAATTAAAACACTGCCAAGAAATGTAGATGTTGATTTTGAATTCAGCCTTGCCCAACAGGAAGCGAGCGATGCTGTGGCAAAAAGTTTTGAAAGTAAAAGCGTTTGTTTATTGCACGGTGTTACCGGAAGCGGAAAAACACAGGTGTATGTAAAGTTGATGGAGCAATATTTTAAAATGGGTAAACAGATTCTTTATCTTTTGCCTGAAATTGCCCTGACTGCACAAATTATCCGGCGGTTACAAAAACATTTTGGGGGTAACATTGCCATCTATCATTCTAAATTTAATGATAATGAACGTATAGAGCTTTGGAATAAAATTAGAACAGGTGAAGTAAAAATGATACTGGGTGCAAGAAGTGCTTTGTTTCTTCCTTTTAAAGAATTGGGCTTAATCATTGTTGATGAAGAACATGATTCGTCGTATAAACAACAGGATCCTGCACCACGATATAATGCAAGAGATGCTGCTATTTTTTATGCCAGCCTTTTTAAGGCACAGGTTTTACTGGGTAGTGCCACTCCTTCTGTTGAAAGTTATTTTAACGCTACCAATGATAAATATACTTTAGTAGAATTAAATGAAAGGTTTGGTGGCATTAATTTACCATCTATTGAGATAATTGATGTAAGGCAGGTGGCACAAAAAGGTAAAGTAATGATAAGCCCTCAATTAAAAGAGGCTATGCAACAAGCTCTGGATGTTGACCGGCAGGTGATTTTATTTCAAAACAGAAGAGGCTATAATCCTTATTTAATTTGCAGTACCTGCGGTTTTATTCCACAGTGTGAGCATTGCTCAGTTTCATTAACATTGCATAAATACAGCAATAAATTGCACTGCCATTATTGTGCAAGTCAATATTCTAAATTAATTACCTGCCCGGCCTGTGGAAGCAATAATTGGCTGGAGAAAAATTTTGGCACCGAAAAAATTGAAGAGCATCTGGAAGAAGAATTTCCTGACAATAAAATTGCAAGAATGGATGTGGATAGTGTGAGAGGTAAAAAAGCACATGATACTCTGATACAATTATTTGAACAGCACCGCCTTGATATTTTAGTAGGCACCCAAATGGTGGTAAAAGGCCTGGATTTTGATAAAGTAAGCCTTGTAGGTATTTTAGATGCAGACGGTTTACTAAGCTTTGCCGATTTCAGGGTAAATGAACGGGCATTTCAATTAATGGAGCAGGTGAGTGGCCGTGCCGGCAGAAAAAAGGAACAAGGGAAAGTTATTATTCAAGCAACAAATGTTAAGCATCCCGTTTTACAATTGGTGCAGCAGCATGATTATAAAGGCTTTTATAACAATGAAATTATTAACCGGAAACAATTTTTTTATCCTCCCTATAGCCGTATTGTTTTACTAACTTTAAAACATAAGGATAAAACGGTTGTTACTAATGCGGCGGATAAACTGGCTGCATTGCTTCAGCAGGATTTACAAGAATATATTGTTGGGCCTGCAGCGCCGGTAATTAACCGTATCCGTAACCAGTATTTAATGGAAATATTAATAAAGTTGCCTAAAGAATATGGCATGAGTATGACATATAAAAAAGTTATCCGCAATCATATTAATTTATTAACCGGCGAAAAAAATTATAAAAGTGTAAGTGTAGTGGCGGATGTGGATACTAATTAATGAATAATTCACAATGGAAGTAAAATCAAATAGCTCACTTAAAAAATATAATACATTCGGCATAGAAGTAACTGCAAAATATTTTGCAACATTTAATACTGCTGATAAATTAGGCGAACTACTCGAATTCAACAAACCACCAACTTTAATATTAGGTGGGGGTAGTAATATTCTCTTTACAAAAAACTTCGATGGTCTTGTTTTAAAGAATGAAATAAAAGGAATTGAATTAATAAAGGAAGATGCCAACCACATTTATATAAAAGCAGCAGGTGGTGAAAACTGGCACCAGTTTGTTTTGCACTGTATCAATAATAATTGGGCAGGGGTAGAAAATCTATCACTCATTCCGGGCAATGTAGGGGCAAGCCCCATGCAGAATATTGGGGCATATGGTGTTGAAATAAAAGATATATTCTATTCTTTAGAAGCTTTTCACCTGCAGGAGAAAAAGATAGTACAGTTCAATATTGATGATTGTGCTTTTGGGTACCGTGAAAGTGTGTTTAAGAAAAAGTATAAGAATCAGTTTGTAATAACCAGCGTTACTTACCGGTTAAATAAAAAACCGGTATTCAATATTTCTTATGGCGTTATTGAACAGGAATTGGAAAAAAAGGGAGTGAAGGAATTAAGCATCAAAATGATTTCTGATGCAGTGATAAAAATCCGGTCATCCAAATTACCCGATCCTGCACAAATTGGAAATGCAGGAAGTTTTTTTAAAAATCCTGAAATAGAAAGTGTAGCGTTTGATATGCTCCATTCAAAATTCCCTGAAATTGTAGGATATAAATTACCAAATGGAAATGTTAAGCTTGCTGCCGGATGGTTAATAGAACAATGTGGATGGAAAGGCTATCGTAAGGGCGATGCAGGTTGCCATGCAAAGCAGGCATTGGTATTGGTAAATTATGGTAACGCAAAGGGAGAAGAAATTTTTGTACTAGGCGAAGCTATAATTGCCAGTGTAAAAGAAAAGTTTAGAGTTGATTTAGAAAGAGAAGTTAACATCATTTAATAAATTGGTGAAGCAACAATTATATATTTGGCATTTGTAAAATTTAATCTTAAATTGGGACTTAAACTTAGCAATATGAAGAAATTATTTTTTACAATTATTACCTTTATGATTTTTATAAATGCGAATGCGCAAAATGGAAAGAATGAATCAACAGTTCCTGCAAAAGCAGTATTTGTTGAAATTGGTGGCCCTGGTGTTGCATCGATCAACTATGATATGCGTTTCTCCAAATCAGAAAGGGGTATTGGCGGACGCATCGGTTTTGGAGGATTTAGTGTTGGCTCTTCCGGGCAAAAAACAACCGCTTTGTTTATTCCTATCGGGATTAATTACCTGTTGGGGAAAGATGGAAAACATTATTTTGAATTGGGTGGTGGCGTAACCCCGGTTTTTGTTAGCGATACTTACAATGGCACTTCAGATGACCTAACAAGCACATTTGGCCACTTAAATATTGGTTACCGTGTGCAGCCCAAAGAGGGAGGCTTTTTCTTCAGGGCGGCTATTAACCCTATTTTTGGTAAGGGCTTTTTCTGGCCTTTTTATGGAGGTGTGGCTTTCGGGTATAAATTTTAATTATTTGCAGCAAATAAAAATGCCACCATTTTCATGGGGCATTTTTTTATTCCAACCGTTTTGTTAATTAAAATCATCCTCATTAAAATCTTCTTCGCTAAAATGCTGACTGCTTATATTCAGCATACTACCCATCAGGTCTTTAAATTCAATTTTACCTTCCAGTACTTTTTTGCTTATTAATGAATAGGCAGCAAGGCCATGTAAAACAAATTCCATCAGCAAGGCATTTTCTTTTTCATTTGCTGCTTTAAAATATTTTTTTACCAGCGCATGTAAACCATCAACTTTATAAAGCAGTTGCACTTTATCTTCATCTTTTGTTTCAAAAAAAATATTGAGACTATTGCCTGCATCAAACCAACGGGTGATAGATTTATAAGGGTTTACTTCAGGTATAGCTTCTTTACCCTTCTTCTTTTTTAAAGTATCCGGGTTGGGAATGTATAAACCGAATTGTGTGCGGATAGCTTTTTCCAATAAATTAAATGCTACCTGGTAAGGGCCTTCCTGTTCACCTTCGTATACTAATTCAATTTTTCCGGTAATGGAAGGAATGATGCCTACAAGGTCGCTTAGCCACACTTGTGTTGTTGCCTCCTCATTTATTATTGCTCTGCGCTCAGCGGCACTTACGGCGTTCTCGTAGGCGCTGATGGTAAGCCTTGCACTTACCCCGCTTTTTTTATCCACCAGTTCACTACCTCTTGCTTCAAAAGCCACCTGTTCAATCAAACGTTTTATTAAATCACTTACTTTAACTCTTTGTAATTGTTCTTCACTTATACTTGCCTCCTGCTCTGTAATGGCCAGTGATGTTTCAATACTTTTGGGATAGTGGGTTAGTATCTGGCTTTCAATCCTGTCTTTCAAAGGCGTTACAATACTTCCCCGGTTGGTATAATCTTCGGGATTGGCAGTAAACACAAATAATATGTCAAGTGGTAGCCGCAATTTAAAACCACGTATTTGCAGGTCGCCTTCTTCTAAAATATTAAAAAGCGATACTTGTATCCTTGCCTGCAGATCGGGTAATTCATTTATTACAAAAATGCTTCTGTTGCTGCGGGGAATGATGCCGTAATGCAATACTCTTTCATCAGCAAAACTTAATTTTAAATTAGCTGCTTTTATCGGGTCAATATCTCCAATTAAATCTGCCACACTAACATCAGGGGTAGCTAATTTTTCGCCATACCGTTTGCTGCGGTGCAACCAGTCAATTGAAGTATTGTCGCCTTTAGCTTCTATAATATCCACACCAAATCTTGAAACGGGGTTTAATGGGTCATCATTTATCTCACTTCCTGCAACAATAGGAATATATTCATCCAGCAATTCAACCATTAATCTTGCCATACGTGTTTTTGCCTGTCCACGTAAACCCAAAAACAAAATATTGTGTTGTGATAATAAAGCTCTTTCTGTATCTGGTATCACCGAATCTTCGTATCCCAAAATACCCGGGAATGGATTTTCTTTTGCTTTAATTTTTTTAATCAGGTTGTCACGGATTTCCTGCTTGATGCTTTTTGAAACATAGCCGCTTTTCTTTAACTCGCCAAGTGTTTTGATATTACTAATATTCATTTTTATTTTTTATGTAATCAACTTTTGTAATGTTTATCATCATCGTTGCGTCGCACACTGCAACTATTTTTTTTCTATTGAACTTTTATCTTAGCGAAGAATTTTCTAATAGACAGTCTTTCTCTTACCGCTCTCAAAATCCTTAAATATAAATGAACCCAGTTTATCCAAACCTGCAAAAAAGGCTTTACCATTATTGCACTCTGTAAACTCCTGTACAAATTTTTGTAAATACGGATCGGTTGCTATCATAAAAGTGGTAACAGGTATTTTAAGTTTTTTGCACTGGGTAGCTAAACTTAAACAACGATTCAAAATTTTTCTGTCCACACCAAAACTGTTTTTATAATAACGGGCACCAACTTTTAAACAGGTCGGTTTTCCATCAGTAATCATAAAAATTTGTTTGTTGGGATTTCTTCTTCTGCGTAAAATATCCATCGCTAATTCTATTCCAGCAACGGTGTTGGTATGGTAAGGGCCAACCTGCAAATAAGGTAAGTCTTTTATTTCTATGGTCCAGGCATCATTACCAAATACTACAATATCTAAAGTGTCTTTAGGGTATTTTGTTTTGATGAGTTCACTCAAAGCCATCGCTACTTTTTTAGCAGGTGTAATCCTGTCTTCTCCATACAAAATCATGCTGTGAGAAATATCAATCATCAGTACGGTTGATGTCTGCGATTTGAAATCAGTTTCCCTTATCTCTAAATCATCTTCATGCATTTTAAAGCTGTCAATACCATGATTAATTTGTGCATTACGGATAGAGTTGGTAAAATCAATTTGTTCCATCGTATCTCCAAATTGAAAAGGCCTTGTCTCCGGATTGATCTCATCGCCACCACCGGGTTTAAAAGTATTATGATTACCTTGTTTTGTTTTCTTCAACTTACCGAAAATTTCTTCTAAACTTTTTTTACGGATACTTTGCTCAGTTTTAGAAGTGATCTTTATTTCCCCATTTTCTTTTTTATCATCTATATATCCTTTGTCTTTAAGGTCTTCTAAAAAATCGCCGATTCCATAATTATCATTGGTCAATTTATATTCCTTATCCAGTTCATTCATCCATTGCATAGCTTCTTTAAAATCGCCATTGGTATAGGTAAGTAATTGTAAAAAAAGATCGAGCAATTTCTCAAAAGATGATTTGCCTTGTTCGTTAGGATTGTATTTTGAGAAATTGAAGCCGGGCATAAAAAATTATGGTTAAATTAAAACTGATATTTACTAAAGTACGAAACATTTAAGTATGGCATTTGGTTCATTTGTTAAATAAAAAAATCTCCTGAAATATTTCAGGAGATTTTAATTAAGTTATTTCATTTTACCCTTTTTTCTTTGGCGAATCTGCTTTTAAAGGAGCCACTGGCTGTGCATTAATTTGCGCAGGTGTTTCTGTTGGAATAACCTTTTGATTTTTAAACTGCATCTCAATTTGCTGCATACCCATCAATAAACGTTGAACATCCTGCATTTCAAATTGCATTGCTTCCTGTTTAGTATCATCCAGATTGGTTATATAATTCATCTGTTGTTCCAAATCTTTTTTTACACTCCTGTTGATTTTATCAGCTAATGTGGTGTCACCTGCCTTGTAGGCGGCAATAAGCATTTGTAAAGAAAACTGGTTGTGTTGCTGCCTTCTGCTAACCATGCCATATGGGAAATTTTCTTCCAGCATCATCTTATCACACTTATTCAGCATTTTTTTTGCTTCTTCTTTTTTACCATTATCTGCAAGGCTGCTGGCAGCCTGGGCATAAGCTAAACGAATACTGTTAAGATGCCTGCGGTTTTCTTCATCAAAATAAACACCCATTACTTCGGCGCTGCCAAATTTAAATTTGTTCATCATCTTATCATAGGCCCAATCGTTATTGACCTCGCTGTTTAAAACAGGTACAAAGCGATAAGTAAGCCCATCCATTCGTATATAATTATTTATGCCAATACCTCCGGCATCTGCGGAAGTAAAGTAGATAGGCCTTTTCCATTTATTAGAAGCAATAATATTTAATACAGCTGCATCATTTTTAAACAGCATAGTTTTTGGTATCTCAAATTTTACTTCTGATACTACACTATCAGTTGCATTTACAGTACCGTTTTGTTTTACTACATTAATATCAACAGGTATTGAAACTTTTTTTGACGGGTAAATATTTAACAAACTTCCATCTCTTCCCTGTTCCATTTTTGCAGGATCATCACTGCCTGCATAATCTTTCATCATGGTATATAAATCCATGTATTGATTAGGGTCTATACCAGCTTTAGGGGCATTGTAAATAATATCCCTGTTTGAACCTTCAATTTGTTCTGCAGTCCAAATGGGGTCAATTGGGTCACTGTTATTTACTTTATAACGCAACTCATTTATATACCAATCAGTACCTAACAAACTTGAATTTATAACCCGAATATCTTTTCTGATACCTTCAACTTCCTGTGCGTACCAAAGTGGATAGGTATCATTATCACCAAATGAAATTACAATAGCATTGGGCGCACAACTTTCTAAGTAATCAGTGGCCAGGTCTCTTGCCATGGTCTTCTTGCTGCGGTCATGATCATCCCATTCCTG
>JAYUTC010000335.1:0-22265 GCA_043755395.1 Ferruginibacter sp. | reverse complement strand
CAATGCTAATAATAACGGTTTTATTTTTTCTGTTTGCGTAAGTGCATTTACTTTTTTATTAAAATCTGCTCCACTTGCCACCCACCAGTGCAACAAATCAATATCCTGCTTGCTTAACTGTGGTTTTTCTTTAGGCGGCATATGATCTTTACTTTCCTTTGACAATAAAATTCTTTTAATCAGATCACTCTCGTCTGCTTTTCCTGCTACAATTATTTTACCATCCTTTCCACCTTTTAAAATAAAATCGGGAAGGTCCAATCTCAGTTTTCCTTTTTGTTTATTGGCTCCATGGCATCCGTAACATTTTGATTCAAGGATGGGTTTTACAATATCATTATACACAACGGCCTCTTGTATATTAAGAATTGGTTTTCTTTTTGCCTCTGTAGAATTTTCTTTGTCTGATGAAAATACTTTGGTAAGATAATCGGACCCATGTGTAATAGAGCCTCCCAAATGCCCGGTGATGATAATGAGTAAAGCCATCAACGTAATTGCATATTTTGTTAGGATGTTGTTTTTTTTATTTAAGAGATATGCAATGAGTGAAATAACGGCCACTGCAATACCAAACCATTGATGTTTAAAAATAAGTCCTTCATCATAATCATCTGTATTGGACAAAAGAAATCCACTGATGCAGGATGCAATGGCAAACAAAGTTCCCCAGAATAAGGTAATACCAACTGCTGTACTTAATGATTTAAATTTTTCTTTCCTGCCCATTAATTGAAATAATGCAGCAAGTAATAATATTCCAATAGGCAAATGAACCAACACCGGGTGAAACCTGCCTATAAATTCGGGAATACTAAATAAATAAATTGCCATTCTTTTTAGATAATAAATAATCAGGAATATCTTTTTCTAAGCAGGTTCATCATATGTACATTAATAGCCCACTGATCGCTTAATGGTTGCCTGGTATAAGCCATGGTAGGCATATAATCCGGTGGACCAAACTCAGTAAGAAATGTCATTCGTTCTCCATTTTTCTTTTTTCTTTCCACTACTTTATCCCACCACTCAAAATGTTGCTTCACTGTATTTTCCCATTCAGGTGCACGGGGATCATTTACCTGTGGGCCTTCTGCATGGCCAATTCTTGCATGTATATGATCGGTTCTTTCTAAAGTTATGGCTACTGTTTCTTTTTGATCTGCCAATAAACTTTCATGCACATTGCACCAGTGCGATATGTCTAAGGTTAATCTTAACTCAGGATATTTTTCTACAAATTGCCTGGTTATATGTGCAGCAAATAACATTCTCCCTCTATGTGTTTCATGACAAATTAAAATACCTGTTTCTTTTGCCAGCGCATTGGTATGTTCAATAAATTTTTTATTATCATCAAAACTAAAATGATCCCTGCCCGAATGATTGTTGATATACAAAGGCCGCTGAATATTTTGTTTAGCAGCAGCATCAATCATTTTCTTATAATAGTCCAGGTGTTGCTGCGGATTTGTTTGCGATCCTCCACATAAGAATCCAATTTCAAGTCCATGTGTTTTTAATGCAGTAAACATTTCGTCCTGTGCTTTTTTATTATCTGCAAGCCACCATAATTCCACGCCATCATACCCTTCTTTTTTTACTTTGGCACAAAAAGCATCCATCGTTCCATCAAATCCCCAGTTGGTGGCCATTATTTTTAATTCGTAATTTTTATTCATGGTAAAAGATGGTTTGTTGGTTAATGAAAAAGTTTCCAGTGAGGATAAAAATAAAGCGGCAGACCCTGCTGCGGTTGTTTTAATAAATTTTCTCCGGTCCTGTTTCATATTATTTTTCAGCTGATGTTTTTAGGCAATTATGTCTGTTATTATTTTTCCACTTACATCTGTTAAACGAAATGGCCTACCCTGCGATTGGTAGGTGAATTTTTCATGATCAAATCCCAGTTGATTTAATATTGTAGCCTGAATATCGAATGCTTCCGTTTTTCCACTTACAATATCATAACCAATTTCATCAGTTTCACCATAAGAAGTTCCTCCTTTAATTCCGCCGCCAGCCATCCACATACTGAATGCAGCCGCATGATGATCTCTTCCTTTAAAAGGCATTTGTTTTCCTTCACGGTTTTCCTGCATGGGTGTTCTTCCAAACTCTGCTCCCCAAATTACCAGGGTTTCGTCCAGCAAACCTCTTTGTTTTAAATCGAGCAGTAACGCTGTGATGGGCCTGTCAACTTTACGGCATTTATTTACCAACCCAATATCAACTGCATTACCTGCTGAGTCGCCATGGGCATCCCAGCCCCAGTCAAATAATTGTACAAAACGAACACCTTTTTCCACTAACTTTCTTGCCAATAAAACATTGTTTGCAAAACTTGCTTTACCTGGTTCGGTTCCATACATCTCATGAATATATTCCGGTTCGTCATTTATATTCATTACCTCCGGAACAGATATTTGCATCTTATACGCCATTTCATATTGTGCAATACGGGAAAGAATTTCCGGGTCTTTATATTCTTCGTACTCCTGCTGATTTATTTTATTAATAGCATCAATAGAAGCTTTGCGTAAATCTCTATCCATTCCGGCAGGATCTTTTATAAATAAAACCGGGTCGCCTTCGCCCCTGCATTGTACGCCCTGGTAAACACTGGGCAAAAAACCACTGCCCCAAACACTTTTGCCTGCATCGGGATTATTGCCACCGGAAGTTAATACTACAAAACCCGGTAAATTTTTATTCTCTGATCCCATGCCATAGGTTACCCATGAACCAATGCTTGGCCTGCCCAACCTTGCCGAACCGGTATGCATTAATAATTGTGCAGGTGCATGATTAAACTGATCGGTGGTTACTGCATTTAACATGGCAATCTCATCTACTACTGTTGCTAAATGTGGTAAATTATCAGATAACCATAAACCACTTTTTCCATGCTGCCTGAAGTTTGCCTGGGGGCCCAACATTTTTGGTACACCTCTTATGAAAGCAAATTTTTTTCCTTCCAGTAATGATTGCGGACAATCCTGTCCATCCAACTTTGCCAGTTCGGGTTTATAACTAAACAATTCTAATTGAGACGGAGCACCAGCCATATGTAAATAAATTACTGACTTAGCCCTGCCTGGAAACATGGGCGCTTTTGGTGCAAGCGGATTTGAAGCATCAAATAAATTTGCAGTTTCACCTATCGAATTACTGCCGCAATTACCCAGTAAAGAACCCAATGCCAATGCACCAAAACCCATGGCACTTTCTTTTAAAAAATGGCGGCGGGTATAATGTTGAAGCACTGAATGCTCAGCTTCCTTTAATAATTTTTGATTGTGCAATTCTTTCCGGGTCATAAAATATTTTTATTGTAAACATTTTAAAACAACTAATTTTTATTTAACCATTCATCTAAATTCAACATCGCATTTGCCACAACTACCAATGCAGCAGTTTCCGGATTATTATGTTTATCCACCACACCTATCATTTCACAAGCTGCTGTTTCATCTTTTTTAAATTTCCCAACTGATTTATTATAAAGTTCTACGAGCGCATTTAGTTTTGTTTCAGCAATGGGTTTATACATCATTGCCTCATATCCTTTTTTAATTTGTTGATTAATTGCTGTTCCACCAACTTCCTGCATGTGATAGGCAAAATATCTTGCCATTACCAGGTAAGTGGAATCATTTAAAGTAGTTAATGCCTGTAACGGCGTATTGGTTCTTATTCTCCGGGTAATACAAACTTCTCTTGCGCCGCCGTCAAATGTAATCATAGAAGGATAGGGCGCTGTTCTTTTCCAGTAGGTATAAATAGCCCTCCTGAATTGATCTTCACCCTTACTCATCTGCCATACATCTCCATTGTAAGGAGAGCGCCAAATACCATCGGGTTGAAAGGGCATTACACTTGGGCCATACATTTTCTTACTCAATAAATTACTTATTGCAAGCGCCTGATCTCTTAATTGCTCTGCCGACAATCTTACCCTGGAGCCTCTTGCATACCATTTATTATTAGGGTCTTTCTTTATTAATGCTTCATTTACTTTGGATGACTGTCGGTAAGTAGCCGATGATACCATCTCCTTTAATAATTTTTTTATGCTCCAGTTAAAATCATTCATCAATTGCCAGGATAGATGATCCAGCAATTCTTTATGTGTAGGAGCGATGCCCTGCGTTCCTAAATCTTCCAATGTTTCTGCTAAACCGTAACCAAATAATTGTTCCCATAAACGGTTTACCATTGTTCTGGCTACTAAGGGATTTTTTTTATCGGTTAACCACATAGCCAAACCTAACCTGTTCTTTGGTGCATTGGCTGGCAGCGAATTCATAATATGTGGTACATCAGGCAATACTTCATTACCTTTTACTAACCAGTTGCCTCTTACAAAAACATTACTGGTTCTATACTGCTCATTATTATTTTCAAACATGATGGGAGTAGCTTCCACTTTTGCCTGCATTAGATCATTAAAATGTTTATAGGCAGAATCAAAACCGGGTTTTCCTTTACCGGGAAAACTTTCACCAAATTGAAACCATTCAAATTGTACACCAGTTTCATTAATTGTTTTGATAGCCGGGCTGTAATATTTAAAATACAAAGTATGATTACCTTTCCGGGGAGTAAGCACTGCTGTTTCAATTTTCCATTGCCCTTTTGTGTTAACGAGGGGGATAGCTTTTAATAACTGTCCATTCAAACTGTCCAGGTAAATAAACCATGTTCCGGAATTATAATTACTGTTATAACGGAACATCAACTGGTTCTTGTTATCCAATGCAACATTCTTTAACCTGCAGGTACCATTATTACGCAACCCTGCATACCAACTGCTTATCAATGCAGCATTCGCAAACTGATCGCATTGAAGTGAGTTAATAGTAGGCTGCCATGTTTTAAGAAAAGTAAAATAATTTTTACCATCGTTTGCCGAAACATTTTTATTGATCCAGTCAGTCAATTGTATCAGTTTCAAACTATCCGCAGTATTATATTGCCGCAATACCGGGTATTCAGATTGTGTATCCTCATCACGGCTGTTATTAAAAAAAGCCATGAATTTATAATACTCCTCATGTTTAAACGGATCATAGGGATGACTGTGGCATTGTACACAATTAAAAGTGGTACCCATTAAAGCACTCCATGTAGTGTTTACACGGTCAAGCACAGCTGCAGTTCTGAATTCTTCATTCTCAGTACCACCCTCGTCATTGGTCATTGTATTGCGGTGAAAAGCAGTAGCAATATATTTTGCATCATCCGGATTGGGCATCAAATCACCTGCAAGTTGTTCTATTAAAAAATCATTGTAAGGTTTATCGGCATTAAAAGCATGGATGAGCCAATCACGGTATTTCCAGATATTGCGGCTCCGGTCTGCTTCGTAACCCCGGGTATCTGCATATCGGGAAAGATCGAGCCATAAGGTTGTCCATCTTTCGCCATAACGGGAAGAAGCCAATAAATCATCAACTAAATTTGCATAAGCTTTATCAGAATGGTCGTCCAGGAACTTTTTTGCAACAGTTTCATTGGGAGGAAGTCCGGTTAAATCAAGACTTACTCTTCTCAGCAAAGTTGGCTTTTCAGCTTCTTCTGAAGAAGTTAACTTTACTTCTTTTAATTTTTTATAGATGAACCGGTCAATATCATTTCTTATCCATTCATTATTATAAGATGGAATTTCCTGTTGTTGTACAGCAATATAAGCCCAATGCCGGCCCCACTCCGCCCCTTCCTTTATCCATTGCTTTAAAATACCGATTTCATCATTTGAAAGTGCTTCATGCTTATAAGGCATTCTTTCATCAGGATCTTTATTGGTTATTCTTCTGATCAGTTCGCTTTCGTCTGGATTACCCGGAATTATAGCTGGCTTGCCCGATTCTGTATGTCCCAAGGCCTCTTCCCGGAACAATAAACTAAAACCGGATTTTTGTTTTACTCCACCATGGCAGGTAATACATTTTTTATTAAATATGGGTTTTACCTGTGTGTTAAAATCAATTTTTGATTTTGGGAATATAAAAAAAAGGATCAGTGCCGTAATAATTATCAACACTGAAATTATCAATAATTTTTTGCTGAGCATGTTCTTCATAAATTATTCATGCAATTGATGCTAAACATTGTTTTAATGAAAAAGTAATGATGAAGGTAACTCTGCTTTGTTTTCGCCCTCCTTATGCATTGAAACTTTTAATGAGTTACCTCCGCCACTGTCAAAATAAATCAATTTTATTTTATGCATACCTTTTTCCAAAACTGCTTTATCTGTTTTTTCCTCTGCGCCGTGATTGCCATTATTATCAATAATTAAGCTATCATCTATATACAACAAACTGCCGTCGTCACTCTCAGTATATAAATTATAAATACCGGTTTCTGTTATTTTGATATAACCACTAAAAATGAATCCAAATATTGATTTACGGTTTTTATTATCAATAGTAAAATTGGATACTACACCCGTTTTTAACGGTTTCAATTGCTCCATTTTATTAGAATTGATTTCTTCTGCTTCATAATAACTGTATTTTAATCCTGAGGAAGGTTTATTAATTTTACTTGAATTCATCAGCCCGTACATTTTTACATTGGTTTGCTGCACATCGCTGTTACTTAATCCTTCTTTTATTGAAATGGCTTTAATAGTTGTAGTAGCATTTACCGAAAATGGTTGATCATATTTTTGAGAAGCAGTTGTTGGCATTGTTCCATCAGTAGTATAATAAATAAATGAACCTTCTGTGGCATCCCCTATAAATACTTTTGGTTGTAAATCGCTGTTATAAATTACTTTAAACTGTGGCTTACTTACAAATTTTCCATAATTATCAATCTTTACTACAAATGCATAGGGTGATTTTATTTTATTGGGATTATACTCCGGCAAACTAATTTCAACATTGTTGCCCACCTGTTGCCATACCAGGTTTTCTTTTGTGGAAAGAAAACTGATTTTATTTTCTGGAGAAAGCACCACATCTTTTAAAAGTATTTTTTTATTATCAGGATATTTTGGCAAGATAGCATACAAGGAATTTGTATTGGCATTATAAGTATAAAAAACTTCTTTTACTGCGTAACCCGGATCTGGATCAATTGTGATCTTTAACAACATATCGCCACTGCGGTCTTTATATTCCCTGTTGCCTTCACTCCATTGAGAATGTATTTTCCATCTTGAAGTATTATAAATTGCTTCGCCATTTATTTTTAACCAGTCACCCATTTGCAGTAAACGTTCCTGCATAATGGGAGGGATCTTTCCATGCTCATCGGGACCGATATCCAGTAAAAAATTTCCGCCACGGCTTACTTTATCAATTAATTGCAATACCAATGATTGTACAGAATTGTAATCCCAGGCATCTTCCTGCCGGTTGTATCCATAACTGTAACCCATACCGCGACTTTCTTCCCATGCATGATCTTCAAAATCCAGATCGGGTTGATATTCGGGTGTATAGATACCACCATGTTTAAAACGTAAGCCGGCACCCCATCTATCGTTTACAATTACAGTGTTTTTTACAGGGCTCTCGTTATACAACCATGTTAAAAATTCTTTACTTTTCCATATCGAGTCGCTGGCCTCCCAATCGCCATCAGTCCAAAAAACATCAGGTTTGTAATTATTGATCAGCTCTTTCATTTGTGGCCAGGTATGTTCTATTGCAAACTTGCCTTTATCTGCTTTCCACAAAGGATTAAACCACTCGTACAAAGAATAATACATTCCGGCATGCACCGTTGTTTTCCGAACAGCTTTAAAAAGGTCATTAATCAAATCCCGCCTGGGACCCACATCAACTGCATTCCATTTAAAGCCCCAATCCCTGTCTGATTCTTTACTGGGCCATAAAGTAAATCCATCATGGTGTTTGGAGGTTAGTACAATATATTTTGCACCGGATTGTTCAAATACATTTGCCCATTCATCGGCATTAAACAATTCTGCTTTAAAATCATTAGCCAGATCATAATAGGTACGGTTGCCAAATTTTGCTTCATGAAATTTTTGACGTGCCGTATCATTGCCCTGCAAGCCCTGTTGATACCATTCTGCATACTGTCCCTTGCTACTCCAGCCCGGTACGGCATAAACCCCCCAGTGAATAAATATTCCGAATTTTGCATCAGTAAACCAGTTAGGTACAGGTCGATTATCTAAACTTTCCCAATTGGGCTGATAGTTTTGCGCAAATAGTTTTGCAGAGCAAAAAATGAATACTACAACAAGAATTTTTTTCATTTTATAATTTTATTTTTCAATTAATTCAGCTCTTATTAAGTAAGCTTCCATCTCATTTATTACTGTTGCATTATGCTGACCTTCTATTGTAAGCTCAATTGAATTAATATCAACAGCAGGAAACGTAATGATACGTTTTCTTCCAATTGTTGTTCCATGTATTTCTTTTATTAATTCTTCTTTTTTATTAAACAATAGTAATTTATATTTCATACAGTTTTGACCATCTTGTATATTTTCGTACAATTCAACACAATTAACTTTTTTATTTTCTTTTATTTCAATTCCAACAGATTGATTTTCGATTACAGATATTTTTTCTGCTGTTAAATAATTACCGTCAGTAACAGCAGGAGCTTTTTTTAAAATCCCGCCAAACAAATGATAGGTATCACCATTTTTAAAAATATTATGAGAGAAATTATTGTCCCTTATTTTTCTAAACCCAATTAAGGCATTAGAATCATATTTTGTAATTAAACCATTACCATCGGGTGGCACATTTAATAATAAATTAGCACCTCTACCAACACTTTTTACATACAACTCAAATAATTTTTCAGAAGATTTAACTTTATCATCTTCTGCTTTATGATAAAACCAACCCGGCCTTATGCTTACATCACACTCTGCAGGTATCCAGTTTTTGCCATATCTATTTCCGGTATTCAGACTGTCTTGTGGTGGGCCGCCTTCGCCTCTTTTAAAACCAGCGGTATCTAAATAATTCCAGTTGGTTGTTCCAGCAATACCATTTTCATTTCCTACCCACCTTATATCTGGTCCAATATCACTAAATATAATTGTTTGCGGAGAAATTTTTCTTACAACTTTTTCAAACCTATTAAAATCATAAAGTTGTTTTTTACCATTTGGTCCTTCCCCATTAGCTCCATCCCACCAAAGCTCCCAAATAGGACCATAATTAGTAAATATTTCTTTTGTCATATTAATAAATACATCATTGTATTTCTCTGTTCCATAATCCGGATGATTTCTATCCCAGGGAGAAATATAAACCCCAAACTTTAATCCATACTTTTTACAAGCAGCAGACAATTCTTTCAGCACATCGCCTTTACCACCTTTCCATTTACTTTCCCGTACAGTATGTGTACTAAATTTACTTGGCCATAAACAAAATCCATCATGATGTTTTGCTGTAATAATAATTCCTTTTGCACCGGCTGCTTTAGCCACACTGCACCATTGGTTACAATCTAATTTTGCAGGATTAAACACTTCTTCTTTCTCAGTTCCTTTTCCCCACTCCAAGTCTGTAAATGTATTGGGGCCAAAATGCATGAATAAATAAAACTCCATATTATGCCATTCCAGTTGTGCTTTGGAGGGTTTAGGCAAACTATTTTGTGCAATTATTTTTTCAAGGCAAAATAAAAAACAAATCAGTATGATTTTTTTCATACTGTAAAATACAAAAAAAGAGGTTGCAAAATTTGCAACCTCTTTATACTTTTAAAAATGATAATTATTTTTTAATAACAATTTTTGCCATTTGTACAGTAGCCCCGTTTTGTATTTTTATGAAATACATACCGCTTACCAATAAGCTTACATCTAAATTTCTGGTATTCTCTCCTTCATTTACAGCAATTGTTTTACTTAATACCACACTACCTAACTGGTTAATAACAGTAATAACTGCCTTACCATTTGCCTCTGAATTAAATGCAAGATTAGCTACATATCCAACCGGATTAGGGAAAACAGAAAATTTATTACCCGACAGTTGTACTATCTCGCCACCTTGGTTCCTGCTGGCTGTACCGGTTTGTACCCTCAACGTATAACAACTGGTTGCGCTGAAAGCATTATTATTTCTTGGATAAACCCTTGCATAATATGTACCAGCAGTAACTGTAGCATTTATTGTTTCGTTTGTTGTTCCGCTATTAGTTGACGATTGCAAAGTGGAACCACTACTATTTAATAAAGACAACTGATAGTTTTTTGGTAAAGTTGTTAATGATAAAGTAATGGTACCGCCGGTTGTAATAATAAATTTGTAGTAATCATTATCATTAGAAACATTTATCAAGCCTTTTACATCAGTATTTAAAGGTATGGTAGCAGCACCTGCAGTTGTTCCATTAGTACTTACATCATAAATACCGGGGCAGGTTACAGGCGGAGTTGCAGTTGTAAATTGTGCCTGAACATAATTACCAATACCAGAGGGGCATGTAGCTCTTACCCTCCAATCGTATACTGTACCTGTTGTTAATACGGCTAAATTTACTGATGTTGCATTTGTTGCAGTTGCAGCATTTGTCCAGGTTGATGCAGCATTAGTTTTATAATCTACATCATAACTTGTAGCCCCGCTAACTGCGGCCCAACTTACAGTTGCCGTAGTTTCTGTAATTAAAGAAGCAGCTAAACCAGTTGCATCTCCACAAAGTGCTGGTGCACCAATGGTAAAGTTTGAATTAGAAATATCAAAGAATATATTTCCCACCGCCTCTACTTTTATGCGGCAAGTTGTTCCGGGAGTTGAAGGAACGGTAATAGACTCAGTACCATCATTAGCTGTTGCTGCTGCTAATACAGTAGGGAATGTTTGTCCGCCATCAGTTGATAATAAAATATTTACTGTAGCACAACTAACTGGCGCTGCTGTTGTGTTATTTACACTCCAGGTAACATTTGACAGGCTTCCGGCACTCCAGCTTATTGCAGTGTTTGGTGCAGTAACAGCAAATGGACCCGATGTATTGGTAACCGTAACTACCGCATCTGTAAATGCAGTTTGCCCAATGCTTAAACCGGCAACATACGGATTATTATCTCTTACAGTTATTCTGAAGTTTAAGGTTCTTGAAACAGAGCTTAGTGCTTCAATATTTGCTCCGGCATCACCTCCCGGTAATGGTGGTGTTACATTTAAACCAGATAATATGGTTGATAATTTTGGAAATGTTCTGGTACCTGATACAGTTGCAGGAAATGATAACCAGTTAGGACCAGTTGCTTTAGTTGCAGATGCCACACTGCTTGCTCCAGATACTGTTGAATTATCATTTTGCTCCCAACAAAAAGTTAATGGATTATTTTCAGGATCAGTTGCAGAACCTGAAAGTATAAATGGTGTACTAATTGGAATTGTATAATTGCTAACTGCTGCAACAACTGGAGCATGGTTTGCTGTCATTACTATGCTAACAGGGCAGGTTTTAGTTGCCAAATTCGCCTGTATTTGTGCTATTGTTGTCTCATGAAAGATATCAATGGAATGAGGTGCAACGTCCTGAGCTGTAATACCTGCATACCCCATAATGGTGATGCCCGAACCTATTTCTTTATTTTGGCCGGTTCCTTCAAGTGACATGGAAAAAGTATGATTTCCGCCCAATTGATGACCTACTTCATGTGCAACATAATCAATATCGAAATTGTCTCCCTGAGGAATTCCATCTGCAGGTGAAGTAATTCCACTACCTTTTGAACCATTAGTACAAACACAACCAATACAACCCGCATTTCCACCACCACCCGATGCACCGAACATATGGCCAATATCATAATTTGCTTCTCCAATAACTGAGGTTAAAGTTGATTGTAATTGAGCATTCCAACTTGATAATGTTGTATAAGGATCTGTTGCAGGATTATAATAAATAACGGATGTTGTAGTTGCGATTAGATTCAGGTGTAAAGCAAGATCTTTTTCATACACACCATTACAGCGGGTAAGTGTTGCATTAAAAGCAGCTAAAACCAAGGCTACTTGAGCAGAACTTGTTGCACCAAAAAAGTTTGAATACTCTCCGTTACAGGATTGTGCAAGCCGCATAGTCTTTAATGTACCATTTGCACTTCCTGTTGCAGCAGGGATAATCCCAATTTTTGACTGAATTCCGGCATCTATCTGTTTATCATCTGTAGTACAGGTCCAAGGCAGTCTCCCTTTCTCTCTATGAGAACTATAAACTGCATATATCATATGGTCTTTAGAATACGGCTCTATAAATTCGTTTTCTTTATCCGTTCTAAAAACCATGCTTTGTATTCCCTGTGGAGAAATACTCAATTTTAAAGTGGCATATTTATCAGTTATTCCTCTGCCCGAATAAGCCCTTATTTCTGGAAATTGAACCTGTAAGTCCGGTTCAAAATTTGAAGCTTCAAAAACTTCAAATTGTTCAATATTACCGTCGGCATTTGGTAATGAAATAACTGTTGACTGTTTTGAAGACCTATTGTCCAAGATAGAAAATAATACTTTCTTTAGTGGATCAGTTTTTACATTAAATAATTTGAAAGTTGAAGGATAAGAAAGTCTTGCCACAGCTTTGTCTGTTGAAATATTATCCCGGTTTTCATTATTTACCGACCAGAATTTGTCCGTTTGTGAAAATGCTAAAGTAGTAATCAATACCAACACTGATGTAAGTGATAAAGCTTTTTTCATAATAAATTATTTGTTTAAAAATAGAGTGAGGTAAATGTATATTTATAATAAGAACAAAAAAATAGTAAATGTTCAAATGTTAATATCTTTTTCGGCACATCTTACTTAGTGTTTTTACCCGCTGCAGATTATCATTTATCTTTGTAACAGATTATGTATTTTTTTTAACTAACAGTTTATATATGGAATACAGAATAGAAAAAGACACGATGGGTGAGGTAAAAGTACCCATTGATGCATACTTTGGTGCACAAACCCAGCGCAGCATTGACAATTTTAAAATTGCACAGGACATCAATAGAATGCCAAAAGAAATTATTGCTGCTTTTGCCTATCTAAAACATGCTGCTGCTTTAACCAACTGTGATGCCGGTGTGTTAACTAAAAAGAAAGCAGATTTAATTGGCAAAGTTTGTAAAGAAATTTTAGAAGGAAACCTAAATGATTATTTCCCTTTGGTAGTTTGGCAAACAGGCAGCGGTACACAAAGTAATATGAATGTGAATGAAGTGGTTGCATATCGTGCACATGTTATAAATGGTGGCAAATTATCTGATAAAGAAAAATACCTTCACCCAAATGATGATGTAAATAAAAGCCAGAGCAGTAATGATACTTTTCCAACTGCCATGCATATTGCTGCTTATAAAATATTAATTGAAACAACAATTCCCGGTATTACCAAACTTAGAAATTCTTTAGATAAAAAATCAAAAGCATTTAAAAAAATTGTAAAAATTGGGCGTACACATTTTATGGATGCAACTCCATTAACATTAGGGCAGGAATTCAGCGGTTATGTATCCCAATTAGATCATGGATTAAGAGCAATTAAAAATACTTTAGCTCACTTAAGTGAATTAGCGTTGGGTGGTACTGCAGTTGGTACAGGCATTAACACCCCACCAAAATATGATGTAAATGTGGCAAAACATATTGCCAAACTAACTAAACTTCCATTTAAAACAGCCGAAAATAAATTTGAAGCCCTTGCATCACATGATGCTATTGTAGAGGCACATGGTGCTTTAAAAACTGTTGCTGTAAGTTTGATGAAGATTGCCAATGATATCCGTATGTTATCATCCGGGCCAAGAAGCGGTATTGGTGAAATTCATATTCCTGATAATGAGCCCGGCTCATCAATTATGCCGGGTAAAGTAAATCCTACCCAATGTGAAGCCCTAACTATGATAGCAGCACAAGTAATGGGAAATGATGTTACTATTGGTATTGGTGGCAGTAATGGTCATTTTGAATTAAATGTTTTTAAACCTGTGATGATTTATAATTTTTTACACAGTGCAAGGTTAATTGGAGATGGCTGCATAAGTTTTAATGATAAATGTGCAGTTGGATTGGAACCAATAAAATCCAATATCAAAAAACATGTTGACAATTCTTTAATGCTGGTAACTGCACTTAATACAAAAATAGGTTATTATAAAGCTGCAGAAATTGCACAAAAAGCACATAAAGAAAATACCACTTTAAAAGAGATGGCAGTTAAATTGGGCTATGTAACACCTAAAGAATTTGATGAATGGGTGGTTCCGGAAAAAATGGTGGGAAAGATTTAATAAAAAATATTTAAGGTAAATAACATTAAAGGCATATTCTTTTAAGAATAGCCTCTTCTGTTACAATACGTATTTCTTATTTACATTTGTAAGAAAAATTCAATTTACCTTCCGCAGCAGGAATACAAGCCTGATCATCTCCCAGCATATAAACACTTACTACATAATTATCCCTGCTCATGATGTAAGTATTAAATGAAGAAACTGCAGAATCAACTAACACATTACCCGGATTGTAATAACGTAATTTTAAACTTTTTACAGCATTAGTAGATTTTTTTCCAAAATTATAAAATTGATTATACTCGGCATAGGTATCTTCATCCGGAAAAAGATAAAGGTAATTTTTTGGAGAAATATTGCTGTAAAAGGTAAGGTCTGCATCCTTTATCATATCACTGGTAAATAAATCATCAGTAACCATATGGGTTAAATTACCACCGGTATAAGTATAAGTAACTTGCTGATATGGAAAACCTGGTAATAAAGAAAAGCTGTAAAATTTAGTGATAAGATAACCTGATGCGTCATAAAAATAATTTACATCAAACTCCGGTGAGCCGGGTACTGTTGGGTCGATAAGCCCATGTAATAATTTTATTCGTTTAGTTGCATTATCAATTACAAAATACTGGTCGGGGTCAATTGCAATAGTATCAGAAAAATATTGAGGTGCCGAATTAAAGTCAATAGTTAAAGTAAGGCTGTCGAAAAGCGTTATATCTGTTGCATTATCAGATCCATTTATGATTGCACTTATTGAGCCAATTCCAGAACCCGATGCACTATCAGTAAAAGCAATTTTGCTGATACGGCAATCTGCACCAATTATAGTACTGCTTCCGGAATTATTACCGCCATTTTCTGAACTATATTCTTTTTGACAGGACGTAATTGTTATAAAAACAATTACGAAAAATAATAATCCTTTTTTCATGCTCAACTGTTTATTTAAAGAAATCTCTTTTTCTGAACAAAAATAAAGCCACATCTTATATTAGTGGCTTCGTTATAATTTTATTTTATTAAAATACTTTATAATTTCTGATATTAGCTTCTCCTAATACAGTTCCGCCTCCAGCTTGATTGTATTTCAATTTTACAAGTCCTATCCCTTTTGCATAATAAAATTCATTATTTTCTATTGCGCTGTATGGTAATCCCATTATACTTACCTGAACAGCTACACTTACATAAATAACATTAGTATAGTTTATTCCGTTTACTGTAATATTTGTATTGGCATTTTCAATTTTAAAATCATAACGTAAGTTTGAAGCAACGCCACCGGAAGTTCCGGAAAAAGCAGAAGACGACCAGGTTGAACCAGTAATTGCATTTTCTTTTAAAAATAAAATATCAGCAAGCTGCGAAATATCAAATGTGAAAAGAGCAGAATAAAAATCAGTTGGCGCCCATTGATAATAATCATTACTGCTTTTCCTGTAATGTAAAGTATCAAAAGGTGGTATATTACTATCCTTATTCTCTACTTCTGTGTAAATATTGCTATTGTAGGTTTTGGTACCAACCACGCTGTTAAAAATAGTATCTGCCTGTGGTATTCCTAAAGCAAAAACATCATAGCTCCACCAGCTATTAGCAGTTAATGGAAAATAATCTCCTGGAGGTATTGGAAGGGCAGCAACACAGGTTACAGAAAAAGTACAGGTACTTGCTCCGGCAGTTGGCATAAAGTTAAACGGGCCTGCAGCCACTGGGGTTCCAATAGCCTGCATTAGAACTGATTGCGGACCAGTTAATGTAAATGTTCCAGTTTTACTAAAACTTATTCCGTTCGCTGTATTTGTGGTAATATTGTAATTTCCAATAGCAGTTACATTAACCTGTAAAGTAACTGTATTACTTATTGAGGTTGCACTTCCAGCCGTATATGTTCCATTTATTGTAAAATTTGTACAGCTTCCGGGTGCCCCATCTAAAGTATAAACCGCTGGTGAACCCCCACCAGCAGGAAGTACAGAAATATTAAATGTACAGGAACTGGCAATATTGGTAACAGTAACCGCCGAAATTCCAGCTGCCACAGGGGTTCCTGTACCTGTTAGCGTTACATTTTGTAAACCAATTGTTGTAAAAACCCCGCTCCCTGTAAAAAGAAAACCATTGATTGAAGCAGCCCCTAATATATAAGTGCCAGGTGTAATAACAATAACCTGAATTGTAAGAGAATTTGAGGGTGTTAAGGGAATACCGGCAGTATAAGTTCCGTTTGTTGTACCTCCTGTACACCCTGATGGAGAACCCCCCAAAGTAAATAATGCTGATAATACACCTGAACCAACAACAGTTACTTTAAAAGTACAGGTACTTGTACCATATTTAACTATAAAAGTATTAGTGCCACCTGCTATTGGTTTGCCGCTGGCATATAACCTTACAGTATTGGTACCAAAATCCACATTGCCTGTTTTGCTAAAAAAATAACCATTTACTGTATCAGATAATATCTCAAAAGTTCCAGGATTTGATACGTTTATCTGTACATCAACAAAATGTGCAGTGTTTAATAAAGAATCAACTTTAAAAATTCCATTAACTGTAACAGGAATACAATCGCCGTTGGCATCTTTTTTAAGACTGCCGGTTGAAACGCCGTTATTATCAAAAGCCAATTCTTTTTGACAGGATAGAAAAGTAACAAAAACAAATGCCGCAGTAATAATTGACTTGAAAATTTTCATAACCCGGTATTAAATCATTTTTATAAAGATAAGTTTTTTATGAAATCTGCGATTCATCATTAACCAAAGCTTTGGTTTCAACAGTATGATTCAATTCATTGCTTTTATGCTGCATAAAGAATCGTTTTTGAAAAACTAATATAGTGATAACACCCGTTGATATTGCAGCATCAGCCAAATTAAAAATGGGGCGGAAAAATTCAAAATCATCTCCCCCCCAACCCGGGATCCATTTAGGAAAATGCCCCTTTATTACCGGGAAATAAAGCATATCTACCACATTTCCATGCAAAAAGGATGAATACCCATGATTGGCAATTACAGCTAATCCACTATATCCTGAATAATCATTAGTTAAAGGATCAGCAATCATTCCTTTATCAAATATTAATCCATAAAATGCAGAATCAATCAAATTACCCAATGCTCCTGCATAAATTAATGCAGCACAAATAATAAACCCTTTGTTGTATTTCTTATTAATAATATTGCTGATATACCAGGTACCAAAAATAACTGCAACCAACCTAAAAATAGTAAGTGCCAGCTTGCCCCAATTACCTCCAAACTTCCAACCATAGGCCATGCCAGGGTTTTCTACAAAATAGAATTGAAACCAGTTACCTGCAATATTGTGAGACTCGTTTAAGGAGTAATGTGTTTTTATGTAAAATTTCAGCACCTGGTCGGTTATTACTACCAGTGCTATAATAAATGCAACGTGTTTTACTTTCATAATAAGCCGTAAAGATAAGGCAGTTTAAGGTTTGATGTTTAGAGTTACAGGATTAGTAAAAAGCTAATATAAATGTTTAATTATTCTTCATAGTAAACCCTTTTTACCCTTTGTGAAATACCAGTTAATATTTCATAAGTAATGGTATCAGCCCATTTGGCTAATGTTGTTACTGGCAGGCTTTCGCCAAAAACTATTACATCATCACCTTCATCAGCATTTATACCTGTAATATCCAGCATAACCATATCCATACATACATTTCCTATTACGGGAACCAATTTCCCATTTAGCTGCATTTTACCAACTCCATTACTCAGGCTTCTGGGATAGCCATCGGCATAACCAATACGAACTGTGGCAATTGTACTGTTTTTTCTGGCAATCCCTTTACGATTGTATCCAATGCTTTCTCCGGCCTTTACTTTTTTTATTTGCGAGATGGTAGTTTTTAATGTGCTTACATTCTTAAGTTTCTGTTGCATTAATTCATTTTCATCTACTCCGTATAATCCTATACCCAATCTTACCATATCCAATTGCAAATTTTTATGCCTGTAAATTGCTGAAGTATTGGCTATATGCTTTCTAAAAGGATAACTAATATTTTTTTCAATCTGGCTACATGCCTGCAGAAATAATTTTGCCTGTTGCTTGGTAAAATCATCATGCGCTTTATTATCGCTTGCTGCTAAATGCGAAAAAACTGACTGTATTTTAAATGGAGAGGAAGCTTTTAATTTGTTACACAACTCCTCTATTTCAGTTACTTCAAACCCCAGCCGGTGCATCCCGGTATCTAACTTAATATGTACAGGATAATTATTGATACCATATTGCTGTAAATAATTTTCAAAAGCTTTAAAAATTCCAAAAGAAAATAACTCCGGCTCTAAATTATACTGAACCAGCAAATCAAAAGTTGAATCTTCTGCATTCATAACCATTATTGGCAACACAATGCCGGCTTTGCGCAATTCAATACCTTCATCAGCATAAGCAACTGCCAAATAATCTACCTTATGAAACTGCATTAAATTAGCTATTTCATAACTCCCGCTGCCATAACTAAAAGCTTTTACCATGGCCATTATTTTTACTCCGGGTTTTATTTGATGTTGATAGGTTTTTAAATTATGAACAACTGCACTTAAATTTATTTCCAGTACTGTTTGATGGCTTTTTTGTTCCAGCAAATGGCTGATTTGTTCAAATTCAAAAATTCGGGCTCCCTTTAATAATATGGTTTCGTTATAAAAATGTAATGTTGAAAATTGTTGTTTAAATTCTGCAGTTGAATTAAAAAAAGCAGTTTCTTTAATAGCACTAAAGCTGGCACTATGTTTTAAAATTTCTGTACCAATCCCAATCAAACGGTTTATATTTTTATGTTTAAATATATCCGCCATTTCCTCATATAATTGTTTATTGGTTTTACCACTTTGTAAAATATCGCTGATTATAACTGTACGTTTAGGATGTTGTTGTTGTTGTTGTAAAAAATCCAAAGCAATAGATAATGAAGTAATATCAGCACTGTAACTGTCATTAATTACAGAACAGTTATTAATTCCCTGTTTTAATTCCAGCCTCATTTCCACAGGCTTTAATTGTAACATCCGCTCCGATATCAGCTCATCACTAATTTGCAAATGAAGCAATATACACCAGCAGGTAATTGCATTTTTTATAGCCGCATCATTAGTAAATGGAATGGAAATACTTATTTTTTTATCTTTAAATACTGCTTTTATTACTGTATTAAATGGCTGAACCTGAATTGTATTGATGAAAATAGTTGCATCTTCCTTTTCACCCCAGGTAAATAAAGAAGTATTACTTTTCTGTTCAAGCTGTAACAATGAAGTATTAATAGAAATCTCATCTTTACAATATATAACTGTTGCAGTTTTTTTAAAAAGGTTTGCTTTTTCATTTACCTTTTGTGCAATGTTTTCAAATCCCTCTGTGTGTGCATCACCAATATTGGTGAATATTCCTATTGTTGGCTGAATTATTTTTTCGAGTCTTTCCATTTCACCGGGAATAGAAATACCTGCTTCAAAAATTCCTAAACTGTGCGATGAATTCATTTGCCAAACACTAAGTGGTACACCAATTTGTGAGTTATAACTTTTGGGGCTTCGTACAATATTATAATCAGCAAGCAGTAACTGGTATAACCATTCTTTTACAATTGTTTTTCCATTACTACCCGTAATACCAATAACCGGAAAAGTAAATTGTTTTCGGTGGTAAGCGGCTAATTTTTGCAATGCTGCCAAAACATTTTCTGTAAGTATAATATTAGCATCAGCATAATCCTGCAGTGAAAAAATAAAAGAATCATCAACAATAAAATTTTTTACACCTTTATCATATAAATCTTTTACATAAGCGTTTCCCTGCCGGCGTGGCCCGGTTATTGCAAAAAATAATGTACTTAATGGGAATAATAATTTACGGCTATCTATTAACAGATGTTCAATAACAACATAAGCACTGTTTTTATTTACTAAAAACTGTCCTTCAACTATTTTTTCTATTTCATTTATAGTGTACATCTGAAATTTATAAAGCCAAATAATTATCCTTTAATATCCTTTGGAACTCCACTGCGTTTATGATACATTGAATAAATTATTGAGCCTGTAATGCAAATTACAATTACTAACAATGATACCCACACCGGTATATGTATCCAATAGGTAATTAACATTTTTATACCGATAAATAACAACACTATAGCAATGCCCTGTTGCAAATAATCGAACTTGCTTGCTGCGCCCCGTAACAAAAAAAATAAACTGCGCAATCCAAGTACCGCAAAAATATTAGAAGAATAAATCAACAATTTCTTATTTGGGTCAGGAATGATAGAAAATACTGCCGGTATAGAATCCACTGCAAATACTAAATCAATTAATCCCAACATTACCACCACCATTGACAATTTAGTAAAGTAAGCTTTATTATTTTTGGTAATTATAAAATGCCCATCAGGTTCTTCATCTGTAGTGCGCATAAATTTTTTCATGAATTTAAATGCCCAGTTTTTCTCAGGGTTAAATTCTTCCTCTTCTTTACTGGCATACATTTTAATTCCAGTATAAACCAAAAAAGCGCCAAATATATACATGATCCAATCAAACCTGACAACAAGTTCACTTCCCAAAGCAATAAAAATAATTCTGAAAACGATTGCCATTAAAATACCCAGTAATAATACTCTGGAATAATTATTTTCTTTAACCTTAAAAAAAGCAAAAATTATAATAAAAACAAAAATATTATCAATAGAGAGTGACCACTCCAGTAAATAAGCTGATATATAAGAAATGGCGTCTGCTTTTCCATTCTCCCCTTCGTTTTCGAACCATATAAAGCCGCAGAATGCCACAGAAAGCAGTACCCAAAAAATAGTTTGTAGCAATGCTGTTTTTAAACTGATTGTTTTATTTTTCCTGCTCAATAAACCCAAATCTATAATTAAAGCAATTATAATTACGGCACTAAATACAGTATATATAAACTGAGTTTTGTCCATTTTACTTATTTAGTATATTTTCTTTTACGCCACCATTGGTAAATAACCGCAAATAAAAAAATCAGTGCAACAGGAACTACAATATTTACAATTTGCCAGATGGTTCTTTCAGCAGCTATTTTTTTTGTATCCAGAAGCCGTAAAGTATAATCTTTTTCCTTTGCCTCTGATAAGCCAGACGCATTGATTAAGTAATCTAAACAATTTTGTAAAAATATTTTATTGGCAAACTGGTATTCATATTGCGTACCTGCAGTATAGCGGTTAATCCCCATTGGAAGTGGTCCATTTTTATCAGCAGCATTTAATACAAAATCACCATCAGCTACTACAATTATTTTTCCATCAATAGTACTTTGTTGCACAAAAGCAAATCCATATTGCTTTAATGTATCATTCATTGCCTGCGATAATCGATTGCTGTACAGCGATTGAAATTTACCTTCCAATAATACAGCTACAGGAATATTAATTTTTTTATATTTTTCATCTTCCGGAGCATTTACATTTTCTTTACCGCTGATTAGTGCAGGTGTGGCAATGGTTCTTGAATTAGGCGAAGAACTCAACAAAATTGTTTTTTTTATACCATCAGCTTCAATAGTATCAATTGAATTTACAAACTGCCCCGAAACCAGGCCTATATTTTTATTAATAACATGATTGGATTTTGATTCAAACAAAGGAAAATAATTCCATCGCAGATACTCCAACTGGCCATTGCCGTTTGTTACAAAGGGATAAAAATCGCATTGAAGGTCCATTACTAAATCACTGTTTATTCTTGCACCATATTTAAATAACAAATCATTTAATTCCAATTCCCTGTCAAAAGCAACTACTTCATTTTTAATCCGAAGACTATCCATTTCGGCTTCAAGCTTATCTATAAACAATAATAATTTACCTCCCCGCATTACATATTGGTCAATTTTCAATTTTTCTTCGTCAGTAAATTTTTGTGTAGGCTTTACTATAATTAAAAGTTTAAAGGTATCTGGTATTACAGGCTGTGTATTAAGG
>JAYUTC010000334.1:0-3289 GCA_043755395.1 Ferruginibacter sp. | reverse complement strand
AGAGCGGTAGTTTTATATTGATCGTAGTTTGATTGAATATCAGCTGCGGCCTGTGTTTTCAACTGTTCATCTTTTGATACTGTATTTTTTTTCTGTGCATTTAACGTTAGTGAAAGAACAACAGCACTGGTAAGTAATAAAAAGCTTTTCATTTAAGATAGTTTTAGTAATTGGAAAATTAAGGGATTATCGGCACAAAAAAAATTGGCAGTACCAGAAGTACAATTTATACGCAATCAGGATTTAGTAAATTTATTTAACAAAAAAGGTTTGATGATTTAATCAATAATGTCAATTGAAAACCGGTAACCACCTGTAATAATAATACAAACCCTTTCAAAAAAGCGACTGTTAATTCAAGAAAATTCAGTGTAAATTAAGCTGTTGTTAATCCATCTGCGTTGGTATGAGAAAGAAATGACTACAGAATTGTTGGTAGAAAAATTAAAAGCAGGCAGGATTGATGCCGGATTGCTGGTAACACCTTTGCAGGACAACAGCATTATTGAATACCCATTATTTTATGAGGAGCTGGTAGCTTATGTTTCCAAATCAAATGCAGCTTTTAAAAATAATTATGTACTGGCAGATGATATAGATCTAAAAGAATTGTGGTTACTGGAAGAAGGGCATTGTTTCCGCAGCCAGATCATCGGCTTATGTGAACTCAAGAAACAAAGCAATGTACAAAGCCATTTTGAATACGAAGCCGGCAGTGTGGAAACATTAAGAAAAATGGTGGAGATGAATAAAGGCATTACTATTTTATCAGAACTGGCTACCATAGATTTCTCCGTAAAGCAACAGAATATGTCCGGCATTTTAAAGCACCTGCTCCGGTGAGGGAAGTAAGCCTGGTAACGCACCGGAATTATGTAAAGAAAAAATTAGTAGATGTACTGAAAGAAGAAGTGTTGAATTCACTGCCTGAAAAAATCACCCTGAATAAAAATACGAACCTGATAAAAATTTAGCAGTCAAAGCAACAATACACATCCTTATTTGTAATCATTTTTAAATTAAAAAACTATCAATAATTATGGCAATTGAAATTGGACAACAAGCTCCTGGATTCACACTCTATGACAACAACAAGAAGAAAGTAAGCCTGGCAGATTACCAGGGGAAAAATGTTGTGCTGTTATTTTTCCCCCTGGCTTTTACCAGTGTTTGTACTGCAGAATTATGTAATGTAAGAGATAATATTGCTGTTTATAATGATGCCAATGCGCAGGTGCTGGGTATTTCTGTAGACTCATTGTTTGTACTGAATAGATATAAAACAGAGCAGAACCTCAACTTTCCGTTGTTAAGCGATTTTAATAAAGATGTATCAAAGGCTTACGAAGTTTTATATGAAACCTTCCCGGCTTTTGAAATGCAGGGCGTAAGTAAAAGAGCCGCTTTTGTGATTGACAAGACAGGAACGGTTAAATATGCAGAAATATGTGCAACACCCGGCGACCAGCCTAATTTTGATACTATCTTGCAGACTTTAGTGACATTGAACTAATGTTTTGACTTATAATGGATAATATTTAAATCGCTGTACAATAAAACAGCGATTTTTTTGTTTCTATGCATTAGGGGCATTTTTATTAAAAATGAGTATATTTACAATACTGAAAAAGACTTTTACCATATTATTATTTCTTATCGGAATTAGCACTGCAACATTTGCACAGCTAAAACTGGCAAGCCAGAGAGCATCTGCTGCAAAAGTGTTGAAATCTTATCCCAACCCTGCTACATCGATCATAAATTTTGATATCTCAAAGGGAACTGATAATTTTTACACATTACAACTGTTCAATTTTATGGGCAGGAAAGTAGGTGAATCAGTTGGAAGCTCTGAACGTATATCTTTCCTTCTGGACGGCTTTTATCGTGGAGTATATATTTACCAGCTGAGAGACAGATCGGGTAAAATTGTAGATTCTGGTAAGTTCCAGGTTGTAAAATAGTCGGTTTCTTATTGCTCCTTCTGAGCTAACTTTTCATTATAGCTTTACTACTAACAAATTTTTTACTACTTCTTTGCTGAATTGCATTTGCAGTTTATTATTGATTTTTACGTGGAAGCTATTATCAAATTCTTCTATTGCTTCAATTTTTATTTCATTTCCTAAAGTGAGATTTTTCTTTGTGAGGTATTGTAAAAAAGAGTTAGAATGTTCGGCTACTCCTACAATTGTAACTGTATCTCCTTTACCATATTCAGATAAAGGTTTGCTGCCAGTTTTGGCAAAGTTGCCCTTCGCATCCGGTATCAGGTCACCATGAGGATCAGCTTTGGGGAAACCTAAATGTTTATCTAACTGGGCAATCAGCTCCTCACTTACCACATGCTCCAGTTGTTCTGCAATATCATGTACCTCATCCCACTTAAACTCCAGTTTATTTACCAGCCATACTTCCCAAAGCCGGTGTTTTCTAATAATGTTGATAGCTATCAGGCGCCCTTTATCAGTAAGCACCACTCCTTTAGATTTTTCGTAGCTGATCAATTTTTTGGCAGCTATTTTTTTTACAAAATCAGTAACTGATGCCGCACTTACATTCAGTTCTTCTGCTAATGCAGAAGTGCTCACCATGGTGCCACTCTTTTCATGCAATTTATAAATAGCCTTCAGGTAATTCTCTTCTGTAAGTGAGCTCATAACTTGATTTTAAGCAAATGTGGAATAATTTTTACAGAAAAATATAATTAGGTATACCTAAATTTATATTTTTGTATATCAAATAAAAAGACCTTCTTTGCATTTCAATCAATTGGGTATATGAAGAGATGGGTATTTATGGTATTGTTATTTTGCATTGCCTGCAATGTGTTGCTGGCTCAAACGGCTACTCTGAGGGGTTTGGTAGATGATGGAGGTAAAGCAATAGAATCCGCTACTGTTAAATTGAATGTTGGCAGAAATGCAATATGTGATTCGAATGGACGCTTTGTTTTTAACGAACTTCCTGCAGGAACCTACAAGGCTAAAATAACTGCAGTAGGGTATAAGCAGTTGATAAAGCAATTTACATTACTCAATAAGGATGTGGAGTTAACTATTCACTTAGAAAAGGACAGTTCATTGATTGATGAAGTGGTGATATCTGGAACCATGAAAGCAGTGAGTAAAATGGCGTCACCCATCCCGGTAGAGGTATATACTCCCGCCTATTTTAAGAAAAATCCTGCTCCTAACATTTTTGAAAGCCTTCAAATGGTAAATGGGGTACAGCCACAGCTCAATTGCAACGTGTGCAATACCGGGGATATACATATAAATGGAATGGA
>JAYUTC010000333.1:0-22357 GCA_043755395.1 Ferruginibacter sp. | reverse complement strand
AAATATAATTTAAGTTAAGCCGTTAAATTTATAAACAAGTAATTAGTCAAAGTAAAATTCGCTTTTAACTTTTTAACATATTAACATTTCGCCTTTGTACTAAACGTAAACTTCAAAATAATCGTTATTATTGTATAAGCTAAAATTAATCACAAATGGACAATAATTTTTCAGCACAGGTAAAAGAAATAATTTCCTACAGTCGGGAGGAAGCTCTGCGGCTTGGTAATGATTTTATAGGTACAGAGCATTTGGTTTTGGGATTAATCCGTGATGGCGAAAATACAGCCATAAAAACATTAAAATCCCTTAATATAGACCTGTTTGAATTACGAAAGGAAATAGAAATGGCTGTTAAGGATAAAACAGGTAAAAATATAGCTAATATTAATTCTCTCCCATTAACCAAACAGGCCGAAAAGGTAATACGAATAACAGTATTGGAGGCTAAAGCTCAAAAAAGTGCCTTAGTGGAAAGCGAACATCTGATGCTTTCTATTTTAAAGAATAAAGAAAATATTGCCACTCAAATATTAAATCAATTTGACGTTGACTATGATGTTTTTAAAAATGAACTGGGATTTGTAACCAGTACCCCACCGGCAGCGGAATTTAATGATGAAGGAGATGATGATTTTGATGAAGAGAAAAAGCAATATGGTCAGCAGCAAAAAGCACAACGCGGTGGAGGGCCAAATCAGCCAAAAACAAAAACACCGGTTCTTGATAATTTTGGCAGGGATATTACCAGGCTGGCAGAAGGAGGTTCACTTGACCCTATAGTTGGAAGGGAGATTGAAATTGAAAGGGTATCTCAAATTTTATCCAGGCGCAAAAAAAATAATCCTATTTTAATTGGTGAGCCGGGTGTGGGCAAAACAGCCATAGTGGAAGGACTGGCTTTACGCATTGTGCAACGCAAAGTATCAAGGGTATTGTTTGATAAAAGAGTGGTAAGTCTTGACCTTGCTGCACTAGTAGCTGGTACAAAGTACAGGGGACAATTTGAAGAAAGAATGAAAGCCATAATGAATGAGTTGGAAAAAAACAGGGATGTAATTTTATTTATCGACGAAATCCATACAATTGTTGGAGCAGGAGGTGCAAGTGGTTCATTAGATGCAAGTAATATTTTTAAGCCCGCTTTAGCAAGAGGAGAGTTACAATGTATTGGCGCATCCACACTTGATGAATATCGGATGCACATTGAAAAAGACGGGGGGTTGGATCGTCGTTTTCAAAAGGTAATTATTGAGCAACCATCCGTAGAAGAAACCATTGAAATTTTAAACAATATCAAAAGCAAATATGAGGATTATCACAATGTTACTTACAGCAAAGAAGCTATTGAAGCTTGTGTAAAATTAAGTGACAGGTATATGACAGATCGGTTATTGCCGGATAAAGCTATAGATGTATTGGATGAAGTTGGGGCCAGAAAGCATATAAAGAATATTAATGTTCCGGCAGAAATAATTGATCTGGAAAAAAAGATTGAAGATATTAAACTTGAGAAAAATAAAGTTGTAAAAAGCCAGCGCTTTGAAGAAGCCGCTTCATTAAGAGATACTGAAAAAAGGTTGCAGGAAGAATTAGAAGCTGCAAAAAATAACTGGGAAGAAGAAAGTAAAAACAAACGCTTCCCTATAGAAGAGGAGGATATTGCCGAAGTTGTTTGTATGATGACAGGAATTCCGGTAAAACGAATGGTACAGGCCGAAACAGAAAAGTTACGTCGCATGGCTGATGATCTAAAAGGTGCAGTTGTGGGTCAGGAAGAAGCCATTTCTAAAGTTGTAAAAGCTATTCAGCGTAACAGGGTTGGTTTAAAAGATCCAAAAAAACCAATAGGTACATTTATATTTTTAGGACCAACCGGAGTGGGAAAAACCGAATTGGCCAGGTCTTTGGCAAGGCACATGTTTGATAGTGATGATTCCCTTATACGGATAGACATGAGTGAATACATGGAAAAATTTACTGTTAGCCGTTTAATTGGGGCTCCTCCCGGTTACGTTGGTTACGAAGAAGGTGGTCAGCTAACAGAAAGGGTAAGACGTAAACCATACTGTGTGATTCTTTTAGATGAAATTGAAAAAGCGCACCCGGATATTTACAATATTTTATTGCAGGTATTGGATGATGGTCAACTAACAGATGGAATGGGACGTAAGGTAGATTTTAAAAATACCCTGATAATTATGACCTCCAATATTGGGGCAAGACAATTAAAGGATTTTGGCGATGGAGTAGGCTTTGCCACTGCCAACCGTGTAGATAATGCTGACGAAAATAATAAAGCTGTAATTGAAAAGGCATTAAAGCGGACATTTAGCCCAGAGTTTTTAAACAGGATTGATGATGTAGTTGTATTTAATTCCTTAACTAAAGAAAACATTTTTGAAATCATTGATATTTTAATGAAGGGAGTGTTAAGACGGCTTACAAATTTAGGATTTTCGATGGAGCTAACACCTGATGCCAAAGAGTTTATTGCTGATAAAGGTTATGATGCCCAATTTGGTGCAAGGCCTTTGCATAGGGCCATACAAAAATACCTGGAAGATCCATTAGCCGAAGAAATACTGAATATGAATGTAAAGAGCGGTGATATATTAATTGCTAATTTGGATAAAGAAGCAGAAAAAATAAAGTTCACTTTAAAAGAACAGGAAACAAAAAAAGAAAAAGAGCCTGAAGTATAAATATACAAGGGATTTATTATTAAAAACCATCCGTATAACTGCGTATGGTTTTTTTATGAACAACATTTTGTATTAGCAAATTTTTAAAGCATTTTTGCAGTGTAATGGCAACAAAAAAAATTATAATAACCATCGATGGCTGGTCAGCCTGTGGAAAAAGTACTTTAGCCAAACAACTGGCAAAAGAACTGGGCTATGTTTATATCGACAGCGGAGCCATGTACCGTGCCATAACTTTATATTTTTTAAGGAATCATATTGACTGGACAGATAGTAAAGAAGTGGTGGAAGCATTAAAAAATATCGGCATTGAGTTTGAATTCAATGAAAAATCGCAGCAAACTGAAATTATATTAAATAGCGAAAATGTAGAGTATGTTATCAGGGATTTAGTAATTGCTGAAAAAGTTAGTGAAGTAGCAGCTATAAAAGAAGTGAGGTCTTTTGCAGTGGCGCAGCAACAAAAAATGGGGGAGAAAAAAGGAATTGTTATGGATGGAAGGGATATTGGAACGACGGTTTTTCCAAATGCAGAACTAAAAATATTTATGGCAGCGGATATAGCTGTAAGGGTGGAGCGGCGGTTTAAAGAAATGTTTGAAAAGAATCCGAATATTATCATTGAAGAAGTACAGCATAACCTTGAAATGCGGGACTATATTGACTCTAATCGTGAAGTGAGTCCCTTACGTAAAGCAGCAGATGCTGTTGAAATAGACAATACATATTTATCCATGCAGGAACAGCTGAATTTTGCATTACAATTAACTAAGAAATTTATCTGAAAAATTATTGCAGCGTTAATATTTAAAAAGATGCAGTTAATTCCTTAACAGTTTTATTTGCATTAAAAAATGAAACTAATTTTTCAATTACCCCTTCCACTATTGCATCTGGGCAACTTGCACCACTTGTAATTAAAATTTTTACAGGCTCTTTTTCAGGAAGAAAATTGGCAGTTATTAATTCTTCTTTAGTATGAAAATTAAAATGCTGTATCGCTGAAGATGAAATTATATTTTCTTCACTGCTGATAAAATAAGTGAGTAGCTTTTCTTCACATAGCTCTACCAGGTGAGATGTGTTACTGCTGTTATAACCGCCAACTACAATTGCAAGGTCGGCTGGGGTTTCTAATAATCCATATACGGCAGTTTGGTTATCGTTGGTAGCATAGCATAATGTATCCCTGGTATCTGAAAAATGTTCTTCAATGTTTGCAGTTGTTAAACTGTATTTTTCAATCATTACCTGTTTAAGAAAATCAGCAATTGCCTGTGTATCACTTGCCAGCATAGTGGTTTGATTGACCACGCCTATGCGTTTTAAATCTTTTACGGCATCAAAACCCTCCGAAAATCTTCCTTCAAATGCTGAATAAAAATCATCCGCTTCTTTTTCACCAGTTATGTATTCGCTTAATACAATTGCTTCCAGCATATTATTTACAACTACAGTAGGAGTGTGGTATGCTGCATGAGAGAAAGTTGCCCTTGTTTCTTCATGGGAAGGTTTACCATGCACAATTACAGTGTAATTTTGATTTGCAATCTGTTCACTTCGGTTCCAAACTTTTTCCACAAAAGGACAAGTGGTATTATATTTTTTTGTGGGAATTCCAATTGCATTTAACTTTTCTTCAATAGCAAGAGTTGTTCCAAAAGCAGGAATTATAACCACATCATCTTTAGTTAATGTTTCATAGGGAATAACCTGTTTGCCATTAGTATCTTGTAAAAATTGTACTCCTCTTTGTTGTAAGTCGGCATTAACCTGTGGATTATGTATCATTTCACTTAATAAGTAAATGCTTTTGCCTGGATTTTCTTCTATCGTGCGAAAAGCAATGTCAATGGCATTTTCAACACCATAACAAAAACCAAAATGCCTGGCCAGATAAATTTGTAAAGGCCCAAAATCAAGAAGAGCGGGGCTAAAATCTTTCTTCATTTTATCCTCTAGCTTACGTTTATTTTTTATGGCACTTATTAAAGGGCTGCGATAAATTATGGGAACATTAAATTGCTTCATAGTAATATAAATATCAATTGCAAAGTTACAAGGTTGTATGTGTTTTTAAGGATTTTCCATTATTCAAAGATCACTTCTTACATTTGGTGAAATAAAATTGCCTGCATGAAGAAAATAATTCCATTACTTGTAGCAATTGGAATTGCTGCATGTAATAACCATAAAACATTAACAATAAATCAACCCTCAGAAAAAATGATACATAACAATTACAAAAAGGCCGGTTGGATAAATAATACTAATGTATATGAAGTAAACCTGCGGCAATATACCAAAGAAGGGACTTTTAAAGCATTTGCAAAGGAACTGCCCCGTTTAAAAGAAATGGGAGTGGAAACTTTATGGTTTATGCCCATTACTCCAATTGCACAAAAAAATATGAAAGGTAGTTTGGGCAGTTATTATGCCTGCAGTGATTATACATCTATTAATCCTGAATTTGGTAATCTTGATGATTTTAAAAATTTAGTAAGGGAAGCGCATACAATGGGTTTTAAAGTGATTATTGATTGGGTTGCTAATCATACCGGCTGGGATCATGTGTGGACAAAAACACATCCGGAGTATTATCAAAAAGACAGCATAACGAATGATTTTAAAATTGCCAGTGGTATGGATGATATTATTGAACTGGATTTTAAAAATCCGGCTTTACGAAAAGCTATGATTAATGCTATGAAATATTGGGTTACCGAATGTGATATTGATGGCTATCGATGCGATTTAGCTTTTTGGGTAGAACTGGATTTTTGGCTGGAAGCCAGAACAGAACTGGAGAAAACAAAGATACTTTTTTGGCTGGCAGAAAATGATCCCTTAGAACATGCCGATTATTTTAAGGCTTTTGATGCCTGTTATACCTGGACATGGATGCATAAAACAGAAGAGTTTTATATAAAAAATCAGGACAAACATATGCTGGATATTGTATTGCAACAATATAGTACCAGTTGTGGCACTGCTAACATTCCATTATGGTTTACATCCAACCATGATGAGAATAGCTGGAATGGAACCGAATTTGAAAAATATGGTGATATGGCAAAACCCTTAGCAGTATTTAGTTTTACATGGAACGGCATGCCAATGATTTATAGTGGCCAGGAGTTACCCAATACTAAACGATTGAAGTTTTTTGATAAAGACACTATAGAATGGAATGGTAAATATGAATTGCATGATTTTTATAAAACTTTATTGAACATTAAAAAAAATAACCTGGCATTAAGGACTGGAGATGCTGAAGTGACCTCACATTTACTTATAACAAATAATGATAAAGGGATACTGGCTTATTTACGCAAAAATGACAGCAGTGAAATTTTGGTTTTCATTAATTTTAGTAAGGAAAAGCTGAATTTTGATGTTGAGGATGTAAATTTATCAGGCAATTTTATAAATATATTTAGTAAAGAGGAAAAGAATTTTAATAAGCAAAATCGTATAGAACTTCAACCCTGGGATTATAAGGTATTTGAAAAGAAATAAAACTGTAAAATTCAGTAAGGAAAAATATGGATAAAAAGAAACCCTGTATTTTTTACAGGGTTTCTTTTATATTACTAAGTATTTAAAATTTTTCTTACTATTCACTTAATGTAATCGGGTATTCGTACATACCATCATAGCCAGGATAAAATCCGCTGATTGTAATGTTTTTATTTGAACCGATTGCAGCTTTCAATTCATCCATGTTTTTTATTTCTTTATCATTAATTTTCAAAATAACAAAACCATCTTTCATACGGGTTTGATCATTTAATGCGCCATCATTAATTTTTTTAACGAGCACACCACCTGAAATTCCATATTCTTTTGCTTTTTTGGAATCTAATGTGGCTAAATCAGCTCCAAGAATATCAATTGAAGCATCTGCTTTTACAATGTCAAAATTTCCTGCTTTATTTTTCAGAGTAACTATTACTGTGTTATCTTTTCCATTTCTTAAATAGGTTACAGGAATTTTATCACCTGGTTTAAAGCGGCTTATTTGTCCCTGCATTTCCGCACCATTTGTAACTTCTGTTTCTGCTATCTTTTTAATTACATCTCCTTTTCGTATACCCGCAGCGTATGCACCACCATCAGTTGGTACTTCCTGTGCATAAATGCCTTCAGCAGATAAAGGTACACTGGCTCTTTTCTTCTCCTCTTCATTAAGATCACTTGCATTTACATATTGTACGCCCAAAAAGCCTCTCTGTACACTACCGAATTTTATTAAATCATCTACTACTTTTTTTGCAATATTTACCGGTATAGCATAGGAATATCCGGCATAAGAACCTGTAGGCGAAGCAATGGCAGAGTTTATTCCAACTAATTTACCATCTGTATTAATTAGTGCACCGCCGCTGTTTCCCGGATTAACGGCAGCATCAGTTTGTAAAAAGGATTCTACTGCACCACCCGGACTGCCGCTTTTATCCCTGTTTAAACCTAAACTTCGGGCTTTTGCACTAATAATACCAGCAGTAACTGTGGTTTCTAAATTTAAAGGATATCCTATAGCCAAAACCCATTGCCCAATTTTTAATTCATCAGAATTACCATACAATAAAAAGGGCAATCCCGAAGCCTCAATTTTAATAACTGCTAAATCATATGAAGGATCGGTACCAATAACTTTTGCTTTATAAGTTTTTTTATTATTAAGCGTAACTAATAATTCATCAGCTTTATCAACTACATGATTATTGGTAACAATGTATCCATCTTCACTAATAATAACGCCTGAGCCACTGGCCCTTTGTTCCGGTATATTACCACGGTTGCCAAAAAACTGGTTTAATACATCATCATCAAAAAGATCGCTAAAAGGATTATTTGGCCTTTGTGAACGGGGCAGGTTATTATTTACCTGCTTGGCATTTGTTTTTGTTTTAATGTGAACCACTGCAGGTGTTGCAGCAGCAGCTGGCACAATAAAGTCAATTACACCCGGAGGTGGAGTGCTGCCATTAAGTAGGCCTGCATATTTGTAATTGGAAGGAACTACTCCTGCTTCCTGGCCTGCATAAGTATTATTCTTTTTAATTAATTTACCATATCCCCAAACAACGGTTAGGGCGGTAACAGCACTAATGGTCATCGTGAATAAGACATGTCTCAGTTTCATGTTTCTTGATTTTTATTGTATTTTAAATTGTTTTATTTTTCATTTTATATATCAAGTCCTGTGCCTGACTATACAAAATAACGAAGTTCTGACAAATTGAGATTTACCAACTGCCATCTTTAACAGTTAATTAGGAAGAGCTTCGTAGATGTTTTAAAAATGTACAGGGCATTAGGCCTTCTTTACTCATTTTTATAAAGTTAATAAAAACTGCATTGTATCCACTCCATCAGCATAATCAAATAATCCCGGTAGTTGTGCCCGTCCAAATGCAATATTGTTTTTTCCAATAATGCATTGTACATCAGGATTTTCATTAAGTTTTGCCTTTACTGTTTCAATATCATCATAAAAGCTGTAATTCAACTGACTTATTGCCGAAAAATTTTCTGCATTTTCAATTAGTAAAGTACTTTCATTAGTCATATAATAAATGTTATTCATCAATGCAATTGAAAGCTGGTAATCATAATTATTTTTGTATTTGTGATGGTCTCCAAAATATTTGTACTTATCAAAAGCCTTCAATAAAGGAACAAAATCATAATTTTTTGGTACAAATATTTTTGTAACATTTCGGCAGCCCAAACCAAAATAAAGATGTACATCATCTGCTAATTTATCCAATTCATCTTTTATTTCTTTTTCGTTTAAAATGGCTATGGAAGTACGGTTTCGGCGTATTATACTAGGGTATTTGGAGAAATATTGTTCAAAATATCTTGCCGAATTGTTGCTGCCAGTTGCAATATAAGCATCACAGCCTTTAAGCATTTCGCTAAAAGAAATATAATTCTTAACACTTATATCCCAATTGTATAATTTTTGAACAATATGTTTTAACAGTACATCATCTTTACCTGATAATTTAATTGTCTGCGAATGACCACTGATAAAAACACTTAAAAAATCATGGAACCCAACTAATGGAATATTTCCTGCCATTACCAACCCAATATTTTTTTGGATAATATTGTCATCCAGGTGATAAAAATTTGACCAGGCTTCCAGTTTTTCAGGTTCTAAAAATTCGGTACAGATATTTTTTACAGCCAAATCAATAAATTCAGGCACAAACCAGCCGTTATGAGCCGTTGCACTTGCTTTAACCTCCTGCCACTCCTTTTCATTTCCTGACAAATATTTTTTTAATTTTTGTAATAATTCAATTCGATTTTGTAAATTCATGATGTTATTATTAAATTGCACTGTCAACCGAAAGATAACTTTTTAAAAATCAAAATTACGATAGATGGCAATAAAGATTACAGACGAATGTATTAACTGCGGTGCATGCGAACCGGAGTGCCCCAACAATGCAATTTACGAAGGCGGAGTGGAATGGGCTGTTTCTGATGGAACTACTGTAAAAGGTATGTATACATTACTTGATGGTACCCAGATTGATGCTGATCAACGACAGGCCCCGGTAAGTTCTGATGTTTATTATATAACACCCAATAAGTGTACCGAGTGTCAGGGCTTTCATGAGGAACCGCAGTGTGCTGCAGTTTGTCCGGTGGATTGTTGTGTACCAGATGATATGTATAAGGAGACAGTAGATGAGCTTTTAGCTAAGAAAGACAAGATGCATATTTAATGCAAATTATTAATATAAGGCGTAAAAGCCTTTTACAGGCAGGTGATATTTCCTGCATCAATGGCGAGGGTATTAAATATACTTTCGCCTTTTTGTATAACAATTAATATTTAGTGCATGAATAAAGTACTGCTTTTTGCATTTATCGTTTTTACAACTTGTTCCTGTAATCTTTTTTCAAAGAAAAAAGTTTATACCGGTTCAAATGAAAAGCAAATGATGATGGATGCAGACCGGGCTTTTTCTAAAATGAGTGTACAAAAAGGTATGAAGAATGCCTTTATGGAATACATTGACAGCAATGGTATTTTGTTGCGTCCGAATCAGTTTCCCATTATAGGTGCCGACGCCATAGATTTTTTGATCCAGATAAATGATAGTTCTTATACCTTACAATGGGAGCCTAAAAATGGCGCCATTGCCGAATCTGGAGAACTGGGCTATACTTACGGCCTTTATGCCTTAAAACCATTGGGAAAAGACACCACTATTTATGGCACTTATGTCAGCATTTGGAAAAAACAATCTGATGGCTCCTGGAAATTTGTATTGGATAGTGGAAATGAAGGTGTTGGGGAAGAATAGTTAGACTTAGCTTGAGATGATATTTGGCTCCTGAAATATATTTTTAAAGAACAAATTACCCGATTAACAGTAAAGGAGATAATTCTTTAATCAGATCCATATTAAACATAAGTTTATCAAACTGCTTTTTATATAATTTGGATATTGTAAAAATTTGCAAATATTTGCAGGTAAAGAACCATAAACCCAAAACAGAAATCTATATTTGTCTTTAGTATAAAATATTAATAAACAGCATGAAGAAAAAAATTGCACTTGTTACAGGTGGTTATTCGGGTGAGGCAATTATCTCATACAAAAGTGCCATTGCTATTGAAAAAAATATTGATGCTGATAAATGGGAGTGCTATAAAATTGACATTAACCCCTTGGGTTGGTTTTATATAACTGTTGATGGCCAAAAAATTGATGTTGATAAAAATGATTTTTCAATAACTGTAAATAGTACAAAAATAAAATTTGATGCAGTATTGGTTGGCCTTCATGGAACACCGGGTGAAGATGGAAAACTACAGGGGTATTTTGACTGCCTTACACTTCCCTATACTTCCTGCGATGCCGCAACATCAGCTTTAACCTTTAATAAACGGTTTACTGTGGCAGTGGCTGCTTTTTCGGGAATGCATGTTGCCAAATCAGTACTTCTATTTAAAAATAAACCAGTACTTCCGGCAGTAATTTTAAAAGATTTAGCATTACCATTATTTGTAAAACCAAATAACGGTGGCAGTAGTTTAGGTATCAGTAAAGTAAAAGCAGCTGATGAATTGCAACAGGCTTTAGTTAAAGCATTTAATGAAGATGAGCAGGTATTGGTGGAAGAATGTATTATAGGGAGGGAATTTACAATTGGGGTGTTTAAAAGTAAAGGACAAATAATCTCTTTACCAATTACAGAAATAATTTCAAAGAATGAGTTTTTTGATTTTGAAGCAAAATACCAGGGTGCCAGCGAAGAAATTACTCCGGCAAAAGTTGATGAAGCTGTTGCAGAAAAAGTTAGAATTGAAGCAAGAAAAGCTTATGCAGTTTTTAATTGTAACGGAATAGTTCGAATGGATTTTATTTATAATGCTGTAGATGAAAATCCTTATTTACTGGAGATAAATACCGTTCCGGGCCAAAGTGAAGCCAGTATTGTACCTCAGCAGGTAGCCGCAGCAGGTATGTCGTTAAAAGAATTTTATTCTATTTTAATTGAGGAATGTTTTAACTAATTTAAAATACTGAATTTCAAATAAATAATTTCAAATAAATAACAGTGTTTAAATTTATTACAGGTCGGTCACTTTGGGTAAATATTTTAGCAGCTGCTGCTATCACGTTTTTATTGATTTTTTTATTTCTAAAAATGTTAAGCTGGATAACTAAGCATGGGGAGTATCTTACTGTGCCGGCTGTAGTAGGAAAAAAAACTGATGAAGCTGTTAAATTACTGGAAAAACAAGGTTTTGAAGTGCTGATTCAGGACTCAATTTTTACAGATACTGCTGCCCGTGGCATTGTGCTTAAACAGTTGCCTGATCCTAATGCTACAGTTAAAATAAACCGTACAGTCTTTTTAACTGTAAACCGGGTAATTCCCCCTATGATTGATATGCCCAAATTAGAGGGACAGAGTTTAAGCTTTGCATTAAATATAATGCAACGTAACCATTTAGAATTAGAGGATACTATTTTTAAACCTGATTTTATGATGGGTTCAGTATTAGAGCAGCAATACAAAGGCGCTCGTATTCCGGAAAAAGCAAAAGTGCAATGGGGAAGTAAAATAACTTTAATTGTTGGTAGTGGATTAGATAATCAGCAAATGCTGGTACCTTCTTTATTAGGGATGACTTTTAGTGAAGCAAAAATATTTTTGGAACAAACCGGAATTAGTCTTGGTGCTGTTTTGGCTGATAATAATGTAAAAGATTCAGCAAATGCCTTTGTATATAAACAAAACCCCGAAACAGTTGATGATGATAAAAAATCCCGTTACATACAATCAGGACAGGTGATGGATGTTTGGATTTCACCTGTTATGAAAATATTAAAGGACTCTGTAAGTAACAAAAATTAAAAAAACTTATGACAACAATAACTGCGGATGATGTTAAATTTCGCCTTGATTCCGGTGAAAAATTATTTTTAATTGATGTAAGAGAGCCACATGAAAATGCAGAGTTTAATATTGGAGGTACATTATTGCCTCTGGGTAAAATACAAACAATGCAAATTGACGAGATTGAGGATTTTAAAAATGAAGAAGTAATCGTCTATTGTCGCAGCGGAAACAGAAGTGGACAGGCAGCATTAATGTTAGAAACTTTCGGTTTTACAGATGTAAAAAATTTAACTGGTGGCATGCTTGCCTGGAAGGAAAGATTTGGGGGATAGTTTTTCTTAAACTTTAAGTTTTACAAAGCCTACAATCTTAAGTTAACCCCAACTATACAATTAAATTGTGCCATTGGAAAATAATAATTTTCAGTAGTTAAACTACCTCCATAAATATAACTAAAGCTATAGCCATTAGGTTCATATTTTTTACTAAAAATATTATTCAGCTGAACAATAATGCTGGTTGCTTTAAATAATTTGCCTTCCAGTAAATAACTCAATCTTACATCCTGAGTGTAATAAGCATGTAAACTTCTGTTTTTTTGAGAAGTGTTATCTAAATATTGCCTGCCTACATATTTACCGGTGAAGTTTATTTCGGAATTTTTTACGGGAGCAATATTTATAAAAGCTCCTGCAACAACAGACGGAGAAAATGCTATATCCGTTGATGAATAATAATTAGTTAGTTGCCCGCCATTATCATAATCATCCAGGTATTCAGTAAAGTTTTTTATTTTGTTTTTACTAAATGTAAAATTTGTTCCAATATTCAGCCATTTTCTTGCAATATATTTTCCCTGCAGCTCAATACCTGCTCTATAGCTTTTGGGAATATTGGTTCTGGTATAAGCACCAACATCATTTATTTTTCCGGTTACGATTAATTGGTCTTTGTATTGCATAAAATAAAGATTGGCTCCAAATGAATAATTGTTTTTTTTCTTTTCAATCCCGGCTTCAAAATCATTTAATAGTTCCGGTTTTGGTTGCTGATTATTACCAGCTTCATAATCATCGCGGTTAGGTTCATGCTGTGCTAAAGCGTAAGAGGCATAGGCCTGCCAGTTATTTTTATTGTAGGTTATTCCCAGTTTTGGATTGAGAAAAGTATAATTGTTTTTAATCACTATGGCAGGGTTATCCCTAAAACCATTGATGCTGTATTTAATATTGCGCAGTTGTATATCAATAAAGCTTTGAAAATTGCGGGCAAGCTGTTGATTCCATTTGCTGTACAGCGAAAAATCTTTTTTGTGTGCAACAGTATTGTACCACCTATAATTTTCAGGTACGGCTGCCTGAATTGCTGCCCATTTTATTTCTCCAAAATGTTTCCCATCATAGCCATTCCATCCGCCGCCAACAGTAAAATCAGTTTTATTTTTGTGATATTGTAAAGAAAATATAGTGCCATAGAAATTATTGTCTAACCAAAGCCTTCTGACTAAATCTGTTTTTTCAACTGTGGTTACGCCATCAAAATAATTGGGTAATCCATAATCGGCCAACTTATTATTGGCCTTGTATTGTTCATAATAACCCTTTCCTTTTGTAAAAAACACAGCCATATTTTCTTTCCAAAAATCATTTATTTTATGGTTAAAAAAAAGCTGGTAATGGGTTTGAGTGTAATTGTCTGTTTCATTATTGTAAGGTTCACCGGTTTTTTCAGTACCGCTTGGGTTAAAAGTGCGTAAATTATCCAATAAATTTTCTGCCACTCCATTCCATGCCTGATAAGTTTTTTCTTTACCACTAAAAATGTTTAGCCGCAAAGAATTTTTATCGTTGATATAAGCAGTGCTTAGATAGAATGATTGCAGTTTGCTTTTTGCTCTGTCTATATATCCATCGCTGGTTATGTTACTTAATCTGGCATCAATAGTATAATGATTACCCAAAATACCGCTGCCAAACTGAATGGTGTTTTTTAAAGTATTGAAAGAACCATAGCTGTTATTGAGTTCAACAAAATTTTTTCTGTTGATCTCATTGGTAGATAAGTTAATGCTTGCACCAAATGCACCTGCACCGTTGGAAGAAGTGCCAACGCCTCTTTGAATTTGTATGCTATTTACATTGGAAGAAAAATCAGGTAAGTCAACAAAAAATGTACCCTGATTTTCCGCATCGTTATAAGGGATGCCATTTAAAGTTACATTTATCCTGCTGGCATCTGTACCTCTTATGCGTATTCCTGTATAACCAACACCGTTGCCGGCATCAGAACTTACAACTACTGAGGGTGTTTGATTAAGCAGAAATGGCAAATCCTGGCCTAAATTGTTTTTTTCAATTTCTTTTTTGATGAGATTTGTCTTTGCAAATGGCGCTTTTTCTCCTGCTCTTACAGCAGTTACTTCTACTGGTTGTAAAAACGAAGTATCGTTAAATTTTTTAAGGATTTGTGCAAAACACACCGTACTACTTAAACATATTAATGCACTGATAAACAATTTCATTTCAATAAAATTTATGCTGAAATCCGGAGCAAATAGAGTTTTGCTGTAACACCAGTATGGCGGTCATTTCTTCCTACGCAGGCATTATCCTGATCAGGTTAGCGGGTGTAATCTCAGTTCCATTTAAGGAACACCCCGGAAATTCAGTAGTTAAATAAGAGCTTAAAGAACAAAGATAGTCCGTTTTACAAAAATTTTTGGAATTTGTGTAACAATTCTTTTCCTTTCTTCGTATTAATAAAAAAGTATAGCCATGAAAAAATTATTTTTATCCCTTATTACCTTAATTACAGTTACTGCCTTTGCGCAGGAGACCACTGTTATATCCGATCCAAAGGCAGAAAAAAGAGATCTTAAAGGTAGCTTTACCGGCATTAGTGTTTCTGATGGGGTAGACCTTTATCTAAATCAAGGGGGTGAAGAATCTGTTGCAGTTAGTGCATCCGACGAAAAATATATGCCTCGTTTTAAAACCGAAGTGGAAAACGGGATATTGAAAATTTATTTCGATAACAAGGGAATTAACTGGTCAGCCAACGACAAAAAGAAGTTGAAGGCTTACGTATCCTTTAAAACTCTTGAGAAATTGACTGCTTCAGGTGGATCAGAAGTTAGTGTAAAAGGAAGTTTGGATTTAGCAAATCTGGAAATGAAATTTACCAGTGGTTCATCCTTTGGAGGAAAATTAATTACAAAAGAGTTAATAATAGAACAAAATAGCGGTTCCAGTATTAATATTTCGGGTAATGCAGGCAATTTAAAAATTGATGTAAGTAGCGGAGCTTTTTTTAAAGGCTATGATTTAACTGTTGATTATTGTAATGCAAAAGCAAGCAGCGGTGGGGGTGTTAGAATTACAGTTAGTAAGGAATTGAGTGCAAAAGCGAATAGCGGAGGCGGAGTAAAGTATAAAGGGGAAGGGGTTATAAAAGAAATAAATGTAAACAGCGGAGGCTCGGTTAAGAAAGCATAAATTAAAAAATTTAGTTATGAAGAAATTAATAGCAAGTTTAGTTGTAGTATTTTCTGTATTGGTTGCTTTGGCACAAAAGGAAATAGTAAATGACCCTAATGCGGAGTTGAGATCAATAAATGGAAGTTTTAAAAATATTAAAATTTCGGGAGGGATAGATTTGTTTCTTACTCAGTCCGATGATGAAGCAATTGCAGTTAGTGCATCGGAAAATAAATTTAAAGATGGTATCAAAACCTTAGTTGTAAATAATACCCTTCAAATATTTTATTTTGGGAATAACGGTGGAAGTAATTCTAAAAATAAAAATCTCAGAGTATATGTTTCTTTTAAAAATTTAGAAAGCATCAATGCATCCAGTGCCTGTGATATTCAGGTAGCCGGAAATATAAATGTACCTGCATTAACAATTGATTTGAGTGGGTCAAGCGATTTTAGAGGTGTTGTTAATATTTCTGATTTAAAAATAAATTTAAGTGGGGCTTCTGATGTAATGATAAGTGGCGTGGCAAAAAATATTAATATCGAAACCAGCGGGGCAAGTGATGTTAAAGGGTATAATTTGGTAACAGATGTTTGTACTGCAAAAGCATCAGGGGCATCTGATATTAACATCACTGTAAATAAAGAATTAAATGCTACTGCAAGTGGTGCGAGTGATATTTTTTACAAAGGAAACTGTGTTATAAAAGAAATGCATGCAAATGGTGCAAGTAGTGTTTCCAAAAAAATATAACACATATTGGACAATTGAAAATTATTATAAGAGCGTAACTTTTTATTTCCCAAAAGCCCATATTAAAAATTCTGGAAGATGATTACTCCATGAAGTATAATCATGAATACCATTGGCATCTTCTTTATAAATGATATCTTCGGGTAAACACACATTTTTACTTTTAATTAGGTTAATTAAATCTTTGGTGTCATCAATTACATCAATAATACCATCCTTATCCCTGTCGCCTTCTTCTTCTTTTCCTCCTGCATAAAACCAATATTGTAAATGAGGCTTTTTTCTGGATGAACGGATTTTGTTCAGTATAATTCTGTTTTTATCATCAGCATAATCTGCAGCTTTATCATCTTTATCCCTCCACCAGAAAGAGCCCGAAAAAATTCCTGCTTTATCAATTTTATCTGCATGGTTCCAGGCTATATCAAAAGCTGATAATCCTCCTAGTGAGCAACCGGCTAATACAACAGATTTAAATTTTCTAACTCCTGCTTTCTTTTTTGCAAAAGCATACAATTCATTATCAATAAAAGCAGCATAGTTATCCGCTTTTTCGCCACGTTTCATGAAATCAGGAAATTCACTTACACCAAATTCTTTTGTTCTGTCGCCTGCTTCAATTCCAACAACAGTTAACGGTTTAATTAATTTTTTTCTGTACAAACTGTCTAATATTTCTTTTAGATGAAACTTACCAAGATCCTGACCGTCGTTTAACAGCAATAAGTTCATTTCACTTTTATCATCGGGCATTGGGGTAGATATAATGGTAAGCTTCACCTGCCTTTGTAAATGGCGGCTGTAAATTTCATCTTCCTGCTGTTTTATTTTCTTTTTGCAACCCAATGAAAAAGCCAGTACCAGTACAGCTAATAGTAGAGAAAAATATTTTTTTACCATTACCAAATGTACAAATCAAAGTTTATTATTTGGCTGCAAAGGCTCAAAACCTTACTTTTGCACCGCGAAGTAGAGCAGCGGTAGCTCGTCGGGCTCATAACCCGAAGGTCACTGGTTCGATCCCAGTCTTCGCAACTAACGGGGCTCCCTAAAAGAGTCCTTTTTTATTCTTAACAGTTATTGTTAATGAATATGACTACCTTCTTCGTTTTATCAGACCATTGGTGGTAGTCCTATTCTTTCAATCACCACATTCATGAAATCAGGTTTTGTAAACATTTTTGGTAAGCCTAATGCAGGCAAAAGCACATTACTTAATGCTTTAATGGGCGAAAAAATGGCTATTGTATCACATAAGGTACAAACTACAAGGCACCGCATTAAAGCAATTTTAACAGAAAAAGACTTCCAGATTATTTTTTCTGATACACCAGGTATTATAGAACCAAAATACAAACTGCATGAGAAAATGATGCAGGCTGTAAAAGGCAGTTTAGAAGATGCTGATGTGGCTTTACTTATTGCAGATGTAAACGAATTACCTGAAGAAAGCAATACCATTTTTACTGCACTAAAATTAAAAGCGCCAGCAATTGTAGTACTAAACAAAGCAGATAAAGCTACAGCAGAACAACAAAATGCCATCACCGATTTTTACAGAAAACAGCCCTACTGCAGGGATGTGGTCATACTTTCGGCATTAAAAAAAAGTGGAATAGATTTCTTGCTTAAAAAAATAATTAAACTGTTGCCCGAAGGCCAGCCTTTTTATGAAGGCGATGACCTTAGCGATATGCCTACCAAATTTTTTGTTGGGGAGCTGGTAAGAGAAAAAATATTTCAATTATACGGCGAAGAAATTCCATATCATACTACAGTGTTAATACAGGAGTTTACAGAAAAAACCACTTTAATAAAAATACGTGCCGAAATAATTGTACAGAGAGAAACACAAAAAGGAATTATATTAGGAGAAGGCGGCAAAATGATAAAACAATTAGGTACAAATGCACGAAAAGATATTGAAGAATTTTTAGGAAGTAAAGTATTTTTAGAATTGTTTGTAAAAGTACGGCCTAAATGGAGGGATAATGAAATACAGTTGAAGGAGTACGGATATTAGTTCATATTTCATAGTTTATTGTTGATATAATGCAGCCATGAACCATGATACATTAAGCATAAACAAATTATGAGTTTTACAGTAGCAATAACAGGAAGGCCCAATGTAGGCAAGAGTACATTTTTTAACCGTATGCTGGAACAGCGTAAGGCAATTGTAGATGATATAAGCGGCGTAACCCGCGACAGGCAGTATGGCATAGCCGAATGGGCAGGTAAATCATTTAATGTAATTGACACAGGCGGTTTTGTGCCTAAAAGTGATGATGTTTTTGAAAGAGAAATACGTAAACAGGTGATGATTGCAGTAGAAGAAGCCAATGCAATTATTTTAATGGTGGATGTGGCAACCGGTATTACCGACCTGGATCAGAGTATGGCTCAGATTTTACGCAAAAGCAGTAAACCAGTTTTTTTAGTGGTAAATAAGGTTGATAACCATGAAAGGCTTTTGGAAGCCAGTGAATTTTACAGCCTGGGTTTTGAAAACATATTTTTTGTTTCTTCTATTAGCGGCAGTGGTACCGGCGAAATTTTGGATGCCATAACTGCATTAATAAAACCAGAGGATCAGGCATCAGAAGAGAATGCAGGCTTACCCAAGTTTGCTATTATTGGACAGCCAAATGTTGGTAAATCATCTTTGTTAAATGCATTGATAGGTACCGAGAGGACTATTGTAAGTGATATTGCAGGTACTACCAGAGATACCATTCATACCCATTATAATTTATACAATAAAGAATTTGTATTAATAGACACCGCAGGTATTCGCAAAAAGGCAAAAGTGCATGAAGACCTGGAGTTTTACTCCGTAATACGTGCTATAAAAGCTTTGGACGAAGCCGATGTTTGTTTGCTTATGCTTGATGCAGGCAAGGGGCTTACAGCACAGGATCTTTCCATTTTTGCCATGGCAGCAAAAAAAGGTAAAGGCATTGTGGTACTGGTAAACAAATGGGATTTGGTGGAGGATAAAAAGACTAATACCACAAAAGATTTTGAGGCGGGCCTCAAAAAAAAGTTTGCCCCTTTTTCTGATGTACCCATTATTTTTATTTCAGTAACAGAAAAACAAAGAATTTTTAAAAGTATTGAAACCGGGCTGGAAGTTTATGAAAACAGGTTGCGTAAAATTGCCACTTCCAAGTTGAATGATATAATGCTTAAAGCAATTGAAGGCTATCATCCCCCAGTAGTAAGAGGTAATTTGGTAAAAATAAAATATGTTACGCAATTGCCTACACATACGCCAACTTTTGCTTTTTTCTGTAACTATCCTGATGATATTAAAACGCCCTATAAAAATTACCTGGAAAATAAATTAAGAGAAAATTTTAATTTAAGCGGTGTGCCAATACGGTTGTTTTTTAGAAAAAAATAGCCTGTTATTTGTAGAAAAGTGCCCCTTGATAAGGTTAGAGGAATTATAGCAAACGCCCCTTTAATTTTAAGCCATTATACTTGTAAAAGTAAAATAAACTGCCGCTTAAGCGGTCATTTTAAAAAACTTAAAAAATACAATGAAAAAATTATTTGCAATTCTAACTGTTGCCATTATTACGACAGCTTGTAACAATGCTGCTGAAACAACTACTGTTTATTCTAAAGATTTAATTTCCATGGCAGCTGAAGCTCAAAAAATAGCTGACAGTGCTACCGCTGCTATAAAGTTGACAGCGGATACCATGACAAACAAAATGGTTGAAGGCGTAAAAGACACTGCTGGTAAAGCAGTTGAAAAGCTAAAGAAGAAGTAAAACATTAAAATAATAAATAGCCATAAATCTAGTTTACTATAAAAAATTTCTCTTAATAAAAATTGTCCTCCTGTCATTTGGCTGGAGGATTTTTTTGTCTTTTTTCATCAATATATAATCTGCTATTGGCAAATATCAAAAGCTTTATGACTGGCACTTTAAAATTATTCCATTAATATTTTATCAGTGTAACTAGCCCTGGAGTACTTTGTATATGCACATTTTATTTATAAATGTGGAAAATAAGGTTGTATATATTTTGTAATAAATAGCAGCGTTTTTTGGCTTTACAGTATCTTGCTAATAATAAATAATATTGCAGCAAATCTCTATGCCTTTTATAACAGTAACCCTGCTTCTTTTAAATACATTCTTTTTTAGTGAAAGAATGTAATAATAATTTGTAGTCATGAATATATTTTACTCCATGTCAAATTCATTTAATACATTTTTTAAAAAGAAAAGTATAAGGATTTTATTAGCTTTTGTTTTGCTGTTGGTTATAAATATTTTTGAAGGGAAAGGGCAAATAACTTATACGTGGAATCAAATTGGTGCTGCAGATTGGACATTGGCGACTAATTGGACACCTAACAGAGGTGGAATTTTACCAAATGATATTCTTATTTTTGATAATGCTGCTAATACAACCCCAATAAATATTCCTACACAAACTATTGGGCAATTATTAGTAAGTAATGGTACAATTGTAAATTTACAAGGAGGTGCACCAGGAACAATATTAACTATTAGTGGCCTACCTGGTGTTGATTTATCTGTTACCAATGGTTCTGAGCTAAATATAAAAGTTGCAATAAATACAACAACACTTTTTATAGGTACGGGTGCAACAGCGGATATTACAGGTAATATGACTTTTTCAATGGCCGACCATAGGTTAGATGCAGCTGATGCAAATGCAATTAATTTTAATACTCCATCAATTTTTATTCAGGGTGCAGGATGCACAGGAAATATTTTCACAAATGGAGGAACAGCAAATGCAATTGTATTTAATACCGGAACAATTTTTGTACAATTAGATGGCGCAAATCCTTTCGGATTAGGGCAACCATTATCTAAAGTTGTTTTTAATACTGGAAATAGATTTATTTATCAAGTTCCTGGTGGCTCACCTTCTTTCTCAGGGAGGAATTATGCAGACTTTCAATATTCAGGTTCTGGTGCAGCTGCAACTTGTGTTGGGGCAAATACAGTATCAATTGATAAATTTAATGTCACTTCTGGAACTATTAATGTAAACATGACTGCAAACCCTGGTCATTCAATAAAGGGTAATATAACTATTGCTGCTGGTGCTACTTTGAATTTTAATCCTGCATCTGTCGGGACTATAAATTTTATTGGTACAACTCCACAAAGCATAACCAATGCCGGCACACTAACTTTAAATGTTAACCAAGATGTTAATTTTAATAATGTATCAGGAATAACACTTAACAGCAATATAACTTTAAACGGCCTTGTTACTTTTACTTCAGGTATTGTTACAACTGCAAATCCAACAATTTTAACATTAAGTTCTACTGCATCTGTTGCAGGGGTTTCTAATTCAAGTTATGTTGATGGGTTGGTTAAGAAAATTGGTAATACGGCGTTTATTTTTCCAGTAGGAAAACTAGTTGGCGCAACTAAAGCTTATGTACCTATTGAAATTAGTGCACCAGGTTCAATTACAGATGAATATACTGCTGAATATAAACGTACGAGTGCACAAGCATTAAGTACAAATTATGCAGTAGGTTTAGACCATGTTAGTGGAGTGGATTATTGGACTTTAGATAGAACAAGCGGAGCTACTCCTATTAATTTAACATTATATTGGACTGTTGAAAGTAGTGCTAATGGATCTGCATTGTATATTAATGATATTAGTAAATTAAGAATTGCTCATTTTAATAGTGGTATTCCTCAGTGGGATACATATGGGGTCACCGCTACAACAGGTGGTTTTGCAGCAGGATCAATTACAATGAACGGAGTTAATGTCTTTAGTCCTTTCTCATTAGGTAGTTTAGATGCATCCAACCCTCTTCCCATCAACCTCAATTATATAAATGGATATAAACAAGGCAATAATAATTATATAAACTGGAAAGTAACCTGCACCAATAATCCCAATGCAACCATGAGTGTACAACGCAGTACAGATGGAAGAAATTATAACAGCATAACAACAGTATTTGCCGATGCATTGCGCTGCCAGCAACCTTTTGATTATACCGATAATAATGC
>JAYUTC010000332.1:0-22400 GCA_043755395.1 Ferruginibacter sp. | reverse complement strand
CAAACCCTTAAAACCATTAGCCAGGAAATACATGATAATATTGGTCAGATTCTTAGTCTTGCCAAATTAAATCTAAATACTTTTGAAGGGGTGGAAAGAAGCAGCAATCAAATTAAAATAAATGATACTAAAAATTTGGTGAGCAAGGCTATTAACGATCTGAGGGATTTAAGCCGTAGCCTGCATGGCGATAAAATTGCCGAGCTGGGTTTACATGATGCAGTTGAAAACGAATTGAAGATTTTACAAAACACCGGACAATTTGAAACACAATTTAATTTTACCGGCGAGCCTTATAAACTGCAACCGCAGCAGGAGATGGTACTCTTTCGTATTGTTCAGGAAGCTATGAACAATGCGATAAAACATGCCAAGGCAAAAAACATTAGTATTGCAGTACTGTACAAGCCTGATATTTTTAACTTGAAAATTACGGATGATGGCAATGGTTTTATCATCGAAGATTTGCTGGCTGCACAAAGCGGTATTGGTTTAAAGAGTATGCAAAACAGGGCCACTCTTATTGGCGGAAAGTTAAAAATTAATTCTTCGGCTGGAAATGGAACGGAAATAAATATTGAATTGAAAAAAATATAACTGAATTATGGCTAAAATAGTTTTAACCGACGATCATGTATTACTCCGCAATGGCTTGGCTGCTTTGGTAAAAAACCTTGGCCATAATGTATTGTTTGAAGCCGATAATGGTAATGACTTCATTAGCAAACTCGACAAAAATAATTTACCGGAATTAATTTTGATGGACATTAACATGCCCGAAATGGATGGCTACAAAACCACCCAATGGCTTAAACAAAATCATACGGAAGTAAAAGTACTCGCTCTCAGCATGTATGATAATGAGAACTCCATCATCCGCATGTTAAAGGCTGGTGCCAAAGGCTATATTTTAAAAGATAGTGAACCTGCAGAATTAAAAGCCGCCATTGATGCTGTAGTGAACAAAGGCTATTATTACAGCGATTTGGTGAGTGGCAAATTGATTCATGCCATAAATAAAATTGATGACGAAGGCAGTGATACAAACACAGTAAATAATTTAAATGAAAGGGAAACTGATTTTTTAAAATACTCCTGCACCGAAATGACCTATAAAGAAATTGCAGATAAAATGTTTGTGAGTCCACGCACCATTGATGGCTACCGGGATGCGCTGTTTGAAAAATTACATGTGAAGACGAGGGTGGGTTTGGTGATGTATGCTATAAAGAATGAGATTGTGAGAGTATAATTGGTTTTTAAATTTATTTTTTATACCAGTTTTTAATGAAAGAAATATTTGCTCTAAAAACAATAAACTATGAGTAGTGAAAAAACAACAGTAGAAAGAAAATCCGAAAATAATAATACCCAAATCATCTCCTACTTTACCTTAAGGATACTTATTGGTGCTGCAGGTGTTTTATTACCTTTTTTATTGGTTATAGGAAACTTGATTTCAAACAATACATGGCAAATTGAATATTCGGTAAGCGATTATTATGACAATGGTACAGCCGGAGATTTTTTAGTAGGTGTACTGTTTGTGTTGGGCTTCTTCTTAATGTCGTATAAAGGATATGATCGTGTAGACAGCAGGGTGGCTAACCTGGGTTGTGTATTTGCATTGGGTGTGGCACTTTGCCCAACTACAAGCCACAATAATATTATTCATATCATGCATTTTGTTTTTGCTGTACTTCTTTTTTCAGTATTTATTTTTTTCTCCATTTATCTTTTTCGTAAAACCGATCCCACAAAGGTGCTCACCAGGCAAAAAGATAATCGTAACAGGGTTTACTTTATTTGTGGCATTATTATGATACTCTGTATTATTGGTATAGCCCTGAGCATGATATTTTTTGAACCCTTTAGTCAAACCTGGCACCTGGTGTTTTGGTTTGAGTCTGTTGCACTTATTTCTTTTGGATTTTCCTGGATAACAAAGGCAGAATTTTTATTTTGGAAAGATAAAAACAAGGGTGACAAAAAAAGTAGTTAACAAAGTAAAATTTATTGTACTCTTAAAATTTATAAGGGAAAGTCATAAAATCTAGTGCAGGTAATGCATTGCTGCTGAAATCAAACAAACACATATTTTCCCAACTGCTACCCGTGCCCCACAAATCTTTCAGGGGTGATGTTATCCATGCCGGTTCCCAATACATGATGCCGCTGCCACCTCCGGCTATTATGGCCTGCGTTAAATCTTTCATGTAATTGTATTGCCCCTCATTGGTAACCGGGTAACCCGGCACAGCAGCTGTGGCATCAATTAAATTATTATAACTGTCGGCACTTGCAGTGGTAAACGGATAACCGGTTTCTACTATCATTATTTTTTTTCCAAAGTTGGTTTTAAGGCTGCTGATAACAGTTGTAATATTTGCCATCGCATTAATGGTAGACCAATTGCTGTAATGAGATAAACCAATAATATCAAAATCGTTTACTCCACCGTTAGTAATAACATTGGTACACCAAAAGGCTGCATCCTGTAATTGTGCCACATGTAAAATAATCTGGGGCTTTATGGTGGATATAGCCGAAAAATCTCTTACTGCTTTAATTCCACTTTTTAATAAAGTACAAAATGCAGTAAAATTGCTGCCCGATGTTTTGCCCACGGGCCAAAGCATTCCATTATTATTTTCATTACCTACCTGCACCATTTCGGGGGTAAGGTTTTTTGTTTTTAAATAATTTAATACGGCTAAGGTGTAATTATACACCGAATCTTTTAAAACAGTTAAAGATAAACCGGCCCATGCAGCAGGTATGGTTTGGTTGGCAGGGTCGGCCCAGGTATCGGAATAATGAAAATCTAAATTAACTGCCATGCCTGCGGCTTTTGCCCGTTGTATTGTTTTTTCGGCATCATATAAATCGCTGTACATTTTACCGGCATTTAATGGCTTTAACCATTGCGGGTTGTGCCATAACCTTACCCTTACCACATTGGCCCCATGATTTTTAAAAATAGTAAAGGGATCTTTTATGCTTCCCGAATCTTTATATAGCCCACCATAATCCTGCACCTGGTTTACATAAGAAAGATCGGCACCCATTACAAACTGGCTGCTGGTATAAAAAACTTTGTCTGCCGGTGCTGGAGCTGGTGTATCAGCACTTTTGTTTTTTTGACAGGAAGAGCAAATACCTGCTGCTAAAAAACAACCTAACAGAAAAATTTTAATCATACCTGATTTTTTAGAAAACTATTTTTAAAATAGCACTGCGCTTTCGTCTGCAGTAATTAAATTTTATCATTTAAAGATAAGCAGTAATTAAAAAGGGCTGACTAAAAAGTCAACCCTTTTATTTAAAATCTTAACCAATTTTTAATTTATTTTCATTGTTTGATTATTCTCATTCAATGTAATAGTATAAGTTCCAGCTGTGGCAGGTGTTTTAAAATTATTGCCACCTTCCCACCTAATCTTTTTATCAACGCCTGTGGCCTGACTTTGGCCACTATTATCTTCATAATCAAAAGCGCCCCAATTATTACCAGCTAAAAACTTAATTTCCTTATTTGCTTTTAAAGCAATAGTAAGTGTCCAAACACCATTCCCTCCATAAGTCATCTGAGGAGATGTAGGTGGATCCCAATCGTTTACACCTGCCTGGTTCATACCATCACCCACCAAACGCATTTCAAAAGCAGGGCTTGTAAAATATTTTACATTATTTACATCACGTCCATCCCAAATCACCCTACTTCTTACAGGTGAATTAGTAATATCAGCAAAATTTGAACCGTTAACTTCCAGTGTGCTTCCGTCTCCACCTGCTGTTCCATAACTTCTGGTTTCGTCAACTGCCTTACTACCGTTATCCCATGCATTATTATCTATAAGTTTCCATCCCTGATTAGCAACAAAGGTATTTATACCAACAAATAAATTGGTGCCGGCGTTACCCATTGCATATGTGGGAAATACATTTGGAGGGTTCCATCCTGCACCAGTTGCGCCGCCAACAAATCCCATTCTTCCTGTGGTGATATTATATCTTAAAGTAGTTCTGTTAACAGTAATACGGTAAAAACCAGACGCAGCTACACTAAAATTTCCTCCATTGTTGCTAGTAATTGTTCCGGGTGCAACATCGGTACCATAAGCGGTAGTCCAGGCCCTGCCTTCAGATACTTTAAATTGGGCACCAGCCGGAAGGAATATATATATATAATACATATCATTAAAAACGCCAGAACGAAGGTCTCTTATTAATTCAGGTGCTGTTGGAGGATCCCAATCATTACCATTACCTGTTGATCCCTGATAGCTACCTGGTAAATACATCCGTATTATTGGTACATAACTTTGTATTGTTACATTTACAACATTGGAGTAAACAATTGCCCCTTTAGCTGTTACTGCTTTAATTCTATATTCTACCTTGCCGGTATTACCGCCCGGTATGTTGGAAGCTAATGCAGTACTATTCATTTCTCCCTGTGTTAATCCTTTAGTTAAAATTGAAGGACCTGCTGCAATTTCAATTGGTGCTACAAAGTTTTTTCCGGCAGAGTCGTACTGCAGGGTATAAGTTACAATACCAGGATACCCTACAAAAGAGTTTGTCCAGTTAAAAGCATTAGATGCTAATGTTGAAGTAGCTAAAGCACATGTTACTGAAGAATTAGTACTTGTTAAAACAGAAGGATCGGCAAAAGGTGTTACTGTTATTTTTAGCAGGTTAGAAGTATATCTTTCATTATTGTTGTTGTATGAAGATATTAATCTAACATCAATAGACTGAGCTATACCTAACTTGAACCCAAAGTCCAATAAAATAGCATTTAAATCTCTTCCTGCAAAAGTTGAGTTTAATGTCCCAATTATTGTTTTGGTATATTTCTTTGCAAAATTTCTACCGGTAGAATCAATTTCAAGAATGTATTTAGTTGTGGAAGAATCATTTGAATATTTTGGATTCGACCATAAAAAAGTTAAAACTGCTCTATTGGTATCTGCAAGAGTTGGAGCAACTGCAGCTGTTGAACTGCTTAAAACAGGAGAAATGCCTAATTGATAAACAGCTGATGCTTCTACTTTAGTTAGGTTATCAATTTTATTACAGGCAGAAAAAAAGAAAACTATTCCAATTGCTGCCAAAAAAAGTTTTGAAAAATATTTCATATAAAAAAAATTTTGTACTAATTAACAAATAGATCCTTGGTTTTTTATGCTTTTAAACAGCACGTATTTTACATTACAGTTTTGTAACTGTAAACTTTCCTCTTTGAAAATCCATTTGAATTTTATAATTACCACTGGCAGCCGGAGCAAGAACATCACCTCCGCCCATTTTAAAATCATCTCCATTTGCATTATTGGATTTATTACCACCAATACAACCATATTTTACATTCCAATCGCCATTTATAGGTAAGGCTAAATATGCCTTATCTGCCCCTGCAGAAAATGGAACTGTTATTTCATATATAGTGGCACTTATACGTGTAAATTGCTGGCTGGGTGTAGGTACAGGATTATTCCATCCACCAGCAGTTGCATCCCCAACTAAAAATAATTTTCCATCTAAATATAAAGGTGCTGTACCTGGAGGAATAACTTTAGGTGGAATTGCATAAGGGGTAACTATAAATTTTAATACATTTGAAATAAGTAAGGCTGCAGTTGAACCTATTGATGATTTAATTCTTACCTCAACATTATGAGGTATACTGGGTTTTAATAAAAGTTGATTTAATAAATAATCATTAAACACACTTTGTGTAAACGAAACAGATAATTCTTTGCTAATAGCAACTGACTGTTTATTAGGATTTGTAAAATTTGCACCAGTGGTATCTATCTCAATTAAATAGGTTACATCCTGAGAGCTAATACCTGAAGTAAACTGATAATTTGGATTAGTCCATGAAAATGTTATTGCCTGATCATCTTTAGTAGCAAATGATAATGGCAACGTTGCACTGCTGGCACTCAGCACAGGATTTGTTCCTCCTTCGTAATAACCTTTAATTTCATCTTTTTTGCAAGATGCAAAACATGCAGTCAGCAGCGTAAAGAATAAAATTTGTTTTAATATATTTTTCATTTTTACTTGTTTTAACTTTTTTTAAATTAATAGCCGGCGTTTTGTGTTAAATTAGGATTAGCAGTTCTGTTTGTTGATGGTATAGGAAAAATATTGTACTTACTATCAACTCCTGTACCTGAAGCCACTCCACCTTTCCATGGCCATAAATAGGTTGCAGTGGTTAATAATCCATAACGGATTAAATCTGTACGGCGGTGTCCTTCCCAATACAACTCTCTGCCTCTTTCATTTAAAATGTTTTGTAATCCAGTTGCAACCGGCGTAAGATCAGAAGCTATAAATGCAGTTGCACCTGCTCTTGCTCTTATTAAATTTATATAGGTTAATGCAGTTGCTGCATCGCCACCAGTTCCACCTCTTATAACTGCTTCAGCATAAATCAAATACATTTCAGGTAAGCGAAAAACAGGGAAATCAACATCTGAAAAGTTTCTTTGTACATCAGATACTGCACCTCCATCGGAACGGATGTTTTTATATTTATTTATATGCAGCCCATTATCAAAATTGCTTATATCACTTATAGCAATTTGAGCTCCACTTGTACCATATTTAGATGTGGTAAACATGGCTCTTTTATCTGTATTCCCTGATAGATCAGGAAATAAATCTGAAAGGCCTTTTGTTCCCCTATAACCATACCATCCACCGCCAACACCAAATTCATCATGATCGTCTCCAGAACTACAATGTACAAAAAAGGTAGTGTTACCATAAGCCTGTGTACGCAATCCATCACAATTAATGGCAAACATAAATTCGTTTTTTGCTTTATCATTATCTGCCATAAACACCTTGCGGTAATCGGGATATAATGAATATCCAGCTGATATTACCTTTTTAGCATAGGTTAATGCTTCGGAATATTTTGCAGTGCCAATATATACCTGAGCATTTAAATATAACCTTGCCAATAATGCCCATGCTGCACCCTGATCTACTCTGCCATATTCAGCAGCTTTAGCAGTTGCTAATTCTGTTTCAATGGCTTTTAATTCTAACTCTATATAATTATACAATTCTGTTCTGTTTTTTTCACCTGGTAAATCAGTACCTACTGCATTAGCTTCAGTAATAAAAGTTGATTTTCCAAAAAGATCCAACATTACCCAATAGTTAAAGGCACGTAAAAAGCGACCTTCTGCTCTTGATTTTTTTATATCATCGGCAGCAGCACCGGTAATATTACGTTCGGCTAATTTTGCATCAGTTGCTTCCCGCAGGTATTCATTTATTAATGTAATATTATAAATGGGTCTTGCATAAATCCCTTTTAAGAAAGGATCATCAGCTGTCCATTTTAAATTATGAAAGTCTTTAATAGTCTGATCATTCCAGGCTACTACAGCCTCATCAGTTGGCAATTCTTCACAATTAAACAACATCCTTATAAATGCCACTTGTGAACCTTCATCTAATCCGCCGCTAATATCAGGAGCTCCTGCAGGGCCTGAATTACCTGTTATAGATAAGGTGCCGTAAATTTTTGCCAGTACGCTTTTATAACCCGCTGCAGTAGAATAGGCTTTTTCAGGCGTCAGGTCGTTTTGTGGAAATAAATCCAGCTTTTTTGCGCAGGATGATATTGCAAATACCATAACCGCCGCCAAAAATATTTTAAAGATCATTTTATTTTTCATAAAAACTTTTTTTATAAATTAAAAATCAAGACTTGCACCAACTGAATAAATTCTTGGACGTGGGTAGATGGTATAATCTACTCCAGAACTGCTGGCATTTTCAGGGTCAAGGCCCGAATATTTTGTAATAGTAAATACATTTTGAACGCTACCGCTTAAACGTAATGAAGCTTTATTGTGAAATACTTTTCCAAAATTATACCCAATATTAATATTATCAAGCTTCAGATAAGATGCATTTTCAATGTAGTAATCTGACAGATATTCATTGGTAGTGGTTCCACTAAAATTTGTTTCAAAATAATTAGGTGAACCATTTTGAATAAAGTTGATAGGGTTTTTTAAAGCCCTTAAAACACCATTATTAGAATTAAAGCCATTGTATAAATAATTGCCAATAGCTCCGTGAGCTGCAAGGCCAAAATTCCATTTTTTATACGATACCTGAGTATTTATGCCGTACAAAATATCTGCAGCTGGCTTTTTGTATAAATAACGATCATCGGCAGTTATTTGTCCATCCCGGTTTAAATCTTCAAAAAGGTTTTCTATTGGGGCACCAGTGGTTTTATCATAAATCTGTTTGTAAACATTAAAAACAAAAGGAGAATAGCCAACTATATATTTTCCAATGGTATTTGTTAATCCTCCACCAACATTGCTTACATCAATACCTTTAAAATTAGGATCGGGTTGCTTTAACAGATTTGTAATTTCTGAACGGTTGTAAGTAAAATTAAAACCAAAGTTCCATGTCAAATTTTTGTTTACAACAGGTATAGTGTTTATAGACAACTCTACGCCTTTGTTTTCCATATTACCTACGTTAGTTAATAAAGTAATATCAAAATTTGAACCCGGAGCAACGGGTACTACACTTAATAAATCTTTTGTTTTCTTTTGATATACATCCACCGACCCAGAAATCCTGTTATTTAAAAATCCAAAATCCAATCCTGCATTAGCAGTGGTGGTAGTTTCCCATTTAAGGTTGGCATCATAAGCACCAGGACGAAGGAAAGCATAGTAACTATTCCCAAACTGATATTGAGCAGAAGAATTACTTTGTGCGTATCTTGGCAAATACGAATAATAGTCAATGCCATCCTGTTGGCCGGTTACCCCCAAGCTTAATCGCAATTTTAAATCAGTTACTACATTACTGTTTTTAAAAAATTCGTCTTTCATTTTCCAGGCTATTGCACCTGCAGGGAAATAACCTACCCTGTTATCTTTAGAAAATTTTGAACTTGTATAACGGCTAACAGAGGCGGTTATCAAATATTTATTATTAAATGAATAATTGATTCTGCTCAAATACGACTCCAGGCGATACTGTGGCTTATCTGTAAGGAAGGTAGGTTGCGAGTTTTCTATTGTGTCTTTCAAAGCGGGTTTCGCAGGGTTTGAAAATGCCCTGTAACTAAAAGCTGCGAAATTGGTTACCTGTGTATAAAAATCCTGGTAACTGTGGCCCACTAATACATCTACCTTGCTTTTAATATTTTTAAATTCTTTACTGTAAAAAAGTTGTACATCAGCTAAAGTATTTTTTTTCTTTTGCTCATAATATGCTTTTCTTCCGCCGGTTTTATAATTTGTAGCAGATAAAGAATCAATATTATCATTGCCTTTACCACCAGCATTATCTATACCCAAATTAAGCAATAAATGCAAATCTGGTAAAAAATGCATTTTATAATCTATCTGCACATTGCCAATTATTCTGTTTACATCAGAAGTATTATCTCTTAATTCCAATAAGGCTAAAGGGTTCCTGGTAGAAAGGTCAATAGGTTTACCATCGGTTTGCAACCACTCGTAATAGCCACCGTATTTACCGGCGGCGGCATATACAGGTTGTGTTGGATCAAAAGAAGCTGCTGAACCAACGGCACCTTCATTTGCAAAGCGATTATTAGTATGGCTGTATTTAAATGCAAGATTTACAGATAAATGATCATCCCAAAATTTAGGAGAAAGATTTAATGATGTGGAAACCCTGCCAAATTTATTTGTTTTTAAAATACCGGCCTGGTTTAAATAACCTAATGACGCCCTGAAAGGCAAATCAAATGGCAAACCATCAATATTTCCGCTTGCACTTATATTATTGTCATTCCCAAAAGCTGATCTGAAAATTTGATCCTGCCAATTGGTATTTGCACTTCCTAACAAATTTTTATAGGTATTAATACCTGTTGTTGCTGCATCGGTGTTTATAATACTCCTTATCTCATCGCCTGAAAACACATCAATTTTTTTACCAACACTGGCTAAAGAAGTTTGTGTGTTAAAATTATATTTTACTTTTCCCTTACTCCCTTTTTTAGTGGTAATAATTATTACACCGTTCGATGCCCTTGAACCATACAAAGCAGTTGCCGAAGCATCTTTTAAAACACTTATCGATTCAATATCATTTGGATTGATGGTATTTAAATAATTTCCAGAACCTGCAATACCATTACTTTCAACAGGCACGCCATCAATAACAATTAATGGATCATTGCTCGCATTTAAGGAAGATCCACTGCGTATGCGAATTTTGCTTCCTCCACCGGCGGAGCCGCCACCTGTTGTAACTTCAAGACCAGCAACTTTACCCACCAGCAATTGTTCTGATGAGGCTATATTGCCTTTCTGAAAATCTTTAGCAGATACAGAAGTTACTGAACCTGTAAGGTCGCCCCTTCTTTTGGTACCATACGCCACCACTACTACTTCGTTTAATCTTTGGTCGGCCTGTTCAAGACTAACATTTATTGATGACTTGCCTCCTACTGCTACTTCCCTGTTGGCAAATCCAACAGAAGTAAAAATTAAAGTTGCATTTGCAGCAGCATTAATTTTAAATGTACCATCAGCAGCAGTTTGTGTTGCTGTTTGTGTACCCTTAACTGTTACCGTAACTCCCGATTTTGGAGATCCGTCTTTGCTGTCGGTTACTTTACCGGTAACAGCCGTTTGTGCAAATGCCACCACTGATAAAAACAGCAGTGCAAGTGTTTGCGCAAAAAATTTGAGGAAATTCCTTTTGACTTTTTTCATACATGCAAACTTTATCGTTTTTAAAAAATTAAGAAGCAATCTTTAATGTGTATTTTTTACACTATTAAGAATGTGTAAATATTACGCAAAGTAATGCTTTATTTTAAATAACAAACATTTTGTTAAATATTTTTTTAATTACTTTTTACGGAAAAAATATCGCTATATAAGGTAGGCATGTATTTTTTTAAAAACGCTGCTTTATAATAAATTTGTAATCACAGTATGAGTAAAATTTATAACATGCTGTCTTTTAACACCTTATAATAATTTTTGAACTCAATTGCCCAATTTTATTCTACTAAAGTCTACAAATTATTTTTAAGCTACTGGTTTAGTTTAAGTATTAAAGCAGTTTTTGGCAAAATACTTAAACCCTTTTGGATGGAAAAACTTTCACCTGTTAATATATTAGTACCATTTTTTTTATCCTTTATAATTTCTGCAAACCTTTTGGTATCTATTGTTATGGCTGTTTCATTTTTATTCATAATCACCATTATCATTTGATTATTGGTGTATCGGAAATACACATATACTTTATCAAAGGGTGCAAAGTGCAGGGTTTTACCATTGTGTACAGCATCGGCATTTTTACGCCAGTTCAATAATTTTTTTAAAAATAATTGTATCCGTAGCTGATTTGCAGTTAACCCCTTTCCTGTAAAAGCATTAACTGAATCACTCTTCCAGCCACCAGGAAAATCTGAACGAATTATACCGTGATTATTTGGTTTACCGGTATTATCCATCAACACTTCTGTTCCATAATATAATTGCGGTATACCTCTAATGGTGAGTAAATAAGTTAAGGCCATCTCGGTTAAATCCACATCATTATTTAATTGTGTAAAAATTCTGTCCATATCATGGTTATCTGCCATAACTAAAATATTGTTAGGCTGCGCATAAGCAAAGTCGTTGGCTAAGGCTTCATACAACTTTGTCATTCCATCATCCCACTTATTTTTTTCTTTATAGTTTAATGATTTTACTAAAGCATCCTGCAGAGGGAAATCCATAACGCTTTTTAAACAACTTACATATCCATCGGTATTTTTTTTGCCCTGCTGCCAATAAGAAGTTATTAAAGGATTATAACTCCATTCTTCACCCACAATATTAAAATCAGGGTATTCGTTCATAATACTGCAACTCCAGTTTTGAGAAAATGATTTATCGGAGTAGCAATAAGTATCTTGTCTTATACCTCCCAATTGCAAGGTTTCAATCCACCAGATAGAATTTTGAATTAAGTATTTTGCCATAAAGGAATTTTGCCCGTTCAAGTCGGGCATTGTTACATCAAACCATCCATTACTCATTAAATCTCTGTCATAATCAGATGCGTATTTATCCTGGTTTACTGTGCGTTTATGATTTGTAAGTACAAGCGAATCTGTTTTATTTATCCAATTTTTAAATGGCAAATCATTCATCCACCAATAATTACTTCCGGTGTGATTAATAACGCCATCAAAAATTAATTTTATACCCTTTTGTTTTGCTTTGGCAGAAAGTTCTTTATACTCATCCAGCGTGCCAAAACGAGGGTCTACTTTATAATGATTGGTAATAGAATAACCATGATAAGAATATGCGGCCATATCATTCTCCAGTAAAGGTTGTGGCCATATGGCCGTAAAGCCCATATCTTTAATATAATCAAGGCTATTGATAATCCCCCTAATATCACCACCATGCCTGCCGCCATCAAAATTGCGGTTCATTTTATTTTCTTTCATCCCTTCCACTACATCATTACTGTAATCCCCATTGGCAAACCTATCAGGAGTAATAAGGTAAATAACATCAGTTGAATTAAAGCCTTTCAATTTTTCTGCATCCTTATGCCTTGCTAATAAACTATATTCATAATTATAAATAGTTTTACCGGCATTTTTAAAGCTGATAGTTATAGTTCCTGGTTTAGTATTTTTTGCAATGTCTAAATCAATAAACAAATAATTTTTGCTGTCGGCCTTGTTTATTTTTTTAATGGTAACCCCGCTATAATTTATTTCCGGAGTTGTTTCACCTACTGCATTACCATTAACAAGCAATTGAATATTTTGATTCTTCATCCCTACCCACCAGTTAAGCGGTTCTACATGGTTTATTTGAGCAAGCAGATTTAATGAAGTAAAAATGAGTACAAACGAGAGCCGTATTTTCCCAGTCATAATAAATTGTTTAATATTCAAATAAAATAGGATTAAGGGATGAATTTATTACTTCCCCAACCCTGGCGCCCGGGCACCAGGTGTTCCAATCATTGATCTGATTTTTATTTTCCGGTTGTTTAAGTTTCATATTTTTATCCATATAAATAATAGTCATCACTTTTCTCATTTGATTGCTGCTATTGGCACCGGCACGGTGAAATACCCAGCCAGAATGAAAACTTATCTCACCTGCATCAAAAGGCTCGATCACATGTTTAAAATTGGTAACTTTTAGTTTTTCCTGTATCACTAATTCGCTTTCATCACTAATTTCTAACGCTCTTCCATCTACTATCTGATGGCTACCTGCACTAATTTCCAATGGCCCTAGTTCTAAAGGCGTTGCCTGTAAGGGTATCCATGCAGTAACAGTTTTATCAGTTTCCAAAGGCCAGTAATATTGATCGGCATGCCATGGTGTAATGCCTCCGCCTCCTTCTTTAAATAAAGCCTGATCGTGGTACATCCGTACTCCATCTGTTTGCATTAAATCCGTTGCAATTTTTGCCAACCTTTTACTGAAAATTAAATGTTTTACTACTTCATCTTCACACCAAAGATTAAACAGTTGCAAAAAAGCCTTGCCATAAGTGCTTCTTTCTTCCATGGCTACTTCAACAGACTTCATCCTGTTAACCCTGCTAGTGATAGCGGAATTAAAAAACTGCAATGTTTCTTCATTTAAAACCTGCTTTAATTTTATGAACCGATACATTTGGTAAAAATCAATTTGCGCCGGAGTTAGCACCAATGGTTGCTGCAGAAATAATTGGATAGATGATGGTAAAGTTTGCATATCGTTAATGAAGATTTAAACTTTTATTTTAAACAGCAATTTTAGCTGCTAAATTTTTTTACCTAATAAAAATAATAATGGAACATCTAATCTTTTGCTCCATGATTTTTCTGAGTGGTCGGCTCCAATAAATTCTCTGGTGATCCAGTTTTTAGAAGTAAACCCCTTTTTTTGCATTATATCGTCTGCTTTTTGTTGTAGTGGGGCATACAAAGAATCAAGAGTTTTAGTACCAAAATCAAAATAAATTTTATGACTCTTTGGATTGGGTAAATAATTTTTCAGGTATTTAAAAAAAGTATCGGGAAATGGGTTGCCCTCAACCATAAAAATTCCCGGCCAATGGGTAGATAAACATGCTGCTCCACCAAACACATCAGGATATTCACAAATGGCATATATAGAAATTAAACCTCCCATACTGCTACCTGCAATAAAAGTATTTTTTTTATTTTTTAAAGTAGAAAAGGAGCTGTCAATAAAAAGTTTTAATTCTGTTACCAAAAATTTTAAATAATTATCTGACAGAATTTTATCATTTGAAAAAACAGATTGACCACTTGATCGGTTAGTTTTAAAAATAGAATCCTGTTGTTCCTTTGCCAGTGATTCAAAAGGTTTTTGTGGAAAATATTCAATATGCCGGTTACCTGTATTCCAAACACCCACTACAATAAATGATTTTAGTCTTTTTTCTTTTACCAGTTTTGAAACCATTTCATCTACCCCCCATTCCTGTTTATTCCAGTTAATACTGCTGTCAAAAAGCATTTGTCCATCATGCATATACAGTACAGGGTATTTCTTCTTTGAACTGTAATCGTCAGGCAACCACACATCCAGGTTTCTGGCATCAACAAATTTTGATGAAAATTTTTCAAAGTGTTTAATTGTACCGGCTTTTACATTTGGTATCTGCGAAAATAAACAACAGCTGTAAACCGTTAAAAGAAAAGTAACAAGTTGAAATTTAATGATCTTATTCATTTTCCTGTTGTTTCAAAATTTAAGAACCCAAAAACACCCAAATTGAATTATCAAAAATCTATCCCCGCCCATTTTTTCTTTTTCTTCTCAAATTTTTCAAAATTAAATTTATACAGCTTGCCTGGGCGGTGTGGCACATCCTGTTCCATTTCATCTATATCAATTAAAAAGTCCATCGAAAAGAATTTTTTGCGAAAGTTCCTTCTGTCCATTTTAATATCTAATATAGCTTCATATAAATTCTGAAGGTCGCGTAATGAGAATTTTTTAGGTAAAAGATTGAACCCTAAAGGATGCTCCTGTATTCTTTTTTGTAACTGCCGATAGCAGGTATCAAATATTTGCTGATGATCAAATGCAAGGTCTGTAACATTTTTTATATCATGCCAGTGAAGTTCATTTGCAAGTATTTTTAATTTATGATGCTGAATATTTATTAATGAACAATAAGCCACTGTAACAACCCTGCCTGCAGGATGCCGGATTACTGAACCAAAAGTGTGTACCTGTTCCTGATATACATCGCTTAAGCCTGTACGCTGTTTTAAAATACGGTGAGCAGAAGCATCAAGGTCTTCATTTGGCCTAACCAGATCACCCAGTAAGGACCATTTGCCCAAATATTTTTTTAAATCACTTCGTATCAGTAATACTTTAAGTTTATCTTCATCAAACCCAAATATCACACAATCAACAGATAGTGCAATCCGGTTACTACTCTCTACTTCGGACTGAATAACCGAAAGCGTTTTAATGCTTTTTCCCTTCTCAATATTTGCTTCAGCTGACATATAAAATTTTATTTTAGATTTATTAGTTCTTTAAAGTTTTACAAATTGTGTAAAATATCCTTTCCCGTTTTGCTGCAGTCTTAAAAAATAACAGCCTTTATTTAAGGTATTTAATTGATTGGTTATGGTTAAGGTATACTGACCCGGATTTTGATTTGAATTATATAATGTTTGTAATTGCTGTCCAAATGCATTTATTAAAGTAATATTTACAACCCCATTACCGGGTACAATGTAATCAACTATAGCATTCCCAATAACCGGATCAGGCGATATTTTAATGCCAAACCCATCCTTAAGTACGGCAATAATACTATTGTGAGAACTTGATGTAAACTGCCCTGCCGTATAATTGTTTATTGCAGTTGCAGAACAATTAGCACTTACTCTCCAATTGTAGTTTGTGGAAGAGGTAAGATTATTTACACTTACAGATGCTGTAGTAACAGCATTAGCAACATTTATCCAAATTGCAGAACTGGCAACTTTATAGTCAACAGAATAAAAAATACCAGGTACTGTTGCCCAGTTTAATACTGCTGAAGTAGTTGTTATAGCAGTAACATTTAACCCCGATGGTGCTACCGGTGTAGGAGTTACTATAACATTAACAGCAGCCCTTGGCCCCTCGCCACAACTATTGGATTGGCTTACATAATAATTTATATTTCCTGCAACTAAAGCAGAAGGTGTTAGTGGTGTTGCACTGCCTGTACCACCGCTTGCTGTTATATACCATAATAAATTGGTACCCGTTGCTGATAATGGTGTAGTAATTGCATTTTGGCAATACCGCACCGGTGTAATTACAGTTGGCACAACTGCAAGTGCAGTTATATTTACTGTAATAGAAGCTCTTGGACTTTCACAACTATTTGTGGTTTGACTGACATAATAAATTACACTTCCAGCTGATGCTGTAGATGGCGTTGGGGCTGTTAAGTTACCCGTACCACCTGTAGCAGTTGTATACCATAATAAATTGGTGCCCGTTGCCGTTAGCGGTGTTGCAATGGCATTTTGACAATAAGATATAGTGCCTGTTACCACTGGTGCAACTGGTATAGGATTTACAGTAACCGTTATCGCAGCTCTTGGACTTTCGCAACCATTTGCAGCTTGACTAACATAATAAATTGTATTACCCGATGCACTTGTGGAGGGTGTTGTTGCAGTTGTATTTCCTATGCCACCTGTTGCTGTTGTGTACCATAGTAAATTGGTACCGGTGGCGGTTAAAGGAATTGCAGTAGCATTTTGACAATAAATAACCGGACTTGTAATAGTTGGTGTAGCGGGTATTGCATAAACAGTAACAGTTATTGCAGCCCTTATACTTTCGCCACAGCTTTGTGTTTGACTAACATAATATATAACACTGCCTGTGGCATTTGTTGATGGCACAGGCGCTGTGGCAGTACCTGTACCTCCAGTGGCAGTTGTATACCACAATAAATTTGTGCCTGTTGCTGTTAATGAAACCGCAGGGCCATTCTGACAATAGTTTACAGGTGTATTAACTGTTGGGGCAGGTGTTGTGGCCGTTACATTTACTACTATGGGTAACCGTGGGCTTTCGCAACCAATGGTTTGGCTTACATAATAAGTTATAGTGCCCACAATTGCTGTTGATGGTGTAGGCGCAGCAGCACTTCCGGTACCACCTGTAGCAGTAGTGTACCATAATAAATTTGTACCTGTTGCAGTTAAAGGAATCGCTGTTGCATTTTGGCAATAGTTTACCGGACTTGTAGCTGTTGGTGATGCAGTGGCACATGCAGGTACACTTACATATATATGATATTCTCCCGGCTGAAGGGTAATTGTTTGTGCGGCTGTAGTTATTGAAAAATTTACTCCGGTTGCTGCATTAATACCTGTACCGGTTCCGTTACTAATATAATTTGTCCAGTTTCCGGTGGCCTGAAATGTAAATGTTTTTGACTGTGGCACCACTTCAAGGTTAGCCACTACCGTTACCTTTAGGCCAGCTGTGTTGGGATCGGCAATTTGAAATAATTTAACCAACCCGCCACTATTATTAAAATCATAGGTAAAAGATGTGTTGTTGAAAATGGCCGGATTATTTAACCTTAGCTGCAGAATACTTTTATAAGTGTCATACAGGTGCTTGCGGTTGGGGTCATCCATATATTCCCAGTGAGGAGGTTTATTGGCTACATTGGACCCCCCAAAATTTAATGGGATATCGTAACCCCTTTCTTCAAACTGCCAGATCATTTTAGGCCCGGGTACAGTAAAAAATACTGTAGCTACAGCTTCCTCCCTTGCCAGTGCAGTAGAAAGAGTTCTTACATTATAACCACCTGAAGAATTACCAAATGTTAGGTTTTTATACATGGTGCGCTCTTCATCATGACTTTCCATATAGCCAACTTCGGCAGGATTGTTAAAGGCTTTTTTAGGGTCACTATATACTATTGCCGAGATATCGGAATTAGAAGCAAATCCCATAGTACATTGATTGTATACAGCATTATTATTTCCCCAAAGCATGAATCCATATGCAGCATATTCCTGTTCTTCCTGGCTGGGCAAAGTACCCAAAAACTCCAGGATCATATAAGTATTGGGATGACTGGGTAATGTGCCATCATAATACCTCTTTAAATTTGCCACCCTGCTTGCATCATAATTTTCAACAGTTGTAGTATTAGTTTGTGTTTGAGTAAACCCTTTTGCCAAATCAAATCTAAAGCCATCAACTTTATATTCATTTATCCAGTGATCTAAAGAGCGTTGTACCAAATATTGAGTAGCTGTTGATGTATGATTAAAATCGTTAAACACACTGTAAGGATGAGGCGCAGTAATATTTAACCAGGGATTATTGGCAGCGGGACGGTTATTTGCAGCATCCCAGTACATTTTGGCTTCGGGTGCATTACCCGTACAGTGATTATAAACCACATCCAGGATAACAGCTATTCCGTTAAGATGACATTTATCAATAAATTCTTTTAATTTATTTTTAGTGCCATAATATTTATCAGGTGCAAAATAAAAATCCGGATTATAGCCCCAGCTCTCATTACCATCAAATTCATTGATAGGCATTAACTCAATGGCGTTAATTCCAAGATTTTTAAAATATTGAAAAGAATCTATTAGTGATTGATAACTATGCTGTGCAGTAAAATCCCTTATCAGCAGTTCATATGCCATCAGGTTCTTTTTATCAGGCCTGTTAAAATTAGTTACCTGCCAGTTGTAGGGTGCTTCACCGGGTTGAAAAACACCAACAATACCACTGGTTAAACCAGTTGGATAAGGTTTAAGATTGGGATAAGTTGTAGCATTTATGAATTGGTCATTATCGGGATCCAGTATTTTTTGTGTATAAGGATCCGCAGTTTTTATAGTGTTGTCAATTAAGTACTGATAGCCATATTCTGTACCTGAAGTAAGGCCGGTAAGGGTTATCCAAAAATAATTACCGTCCGGAGTGCGGTTCATTTGATTGGCACAGGTTACTGCCCAGCCCGAAAAATCGCCCAATACTACTACATTATTTTTACCGGGTGCATAAAGTGCCAATGTAAGGCTGGTGTTATTAGCTGCATAATTTATTCCTTCCTGAACTCCTGCTGGCAATGCTGCAATTGTTGTAGTTGGAGGAATATAAAATTCAAATGAATCTTTTTTTATTCCCGAGCCATCATTGCCTTCCAGCATAACTTTTTGATTACAGGCAGTTGTTATTGTTGGGTTGGCAGAAATAGTATTGGCATTAGCTGCTGTATTAATTACATTTCCATTTAATTTTAATGTTAAAGCTGCATTGGCAGATGACACACCTGTTATACTAATATTTCCCCCAACATTTACACTTAAAGGTTCAATCCAGGGAATATAGCGGGGTTCAAATGGCGGCATGTTAATACGTACAGCATATTCGCTATTGCCATAAACAGGAATATACATATCACTGTTATCGGAGTTAACCTGTTTAATACTTCCGGTGGCATTTCTAAAAATTATTGTTATTTTTTTAATGATTTCCCCTGCCGGTACGCCAAAAAAACTGCGTATATTAGTAATAGTGTATTGATATTTATTACTGCCTAACGGAGTAGCTTTAGCAGCCGGATCTGCTGTTCCCCAGGTAAATTTTACATATTTCCAGTCGGAAGAACCCGAGCTTAAATTAGTGATTACCCCTACATGCACATAAACATTGGGAGAACTACCTCCTTCAAAATTAAAAAGGCCCTGGTTACCTTTTGCACAATCTGCTGTAATACTTAAGGTAGAATTATCTATTGGAAACTCCGGCGACCAGTTAAGTAACCGTTGGGAATGCAATGTGGTTCCAATACAAATCAGCACCAGCACTAACAGGTATCTTTTCATAAACAAGCAATTTAAACTAATGTGTAAAACTAACACATTAATTTAAATTTCAAAACATTTCTTGCCGGCTATTTTTTAAATACTGATTTTCCGTTTATATAAGTTTGATTAACAGTAGCTTTTAAAATATTTTTTACATCACAGTTCATTAAGTCGGTATCCATTATTATAAAATCAGCGGCTTTGCCTTTTTCCAAACTACCTTTTTCCTTTTCTTCAAAGGCTGCTTTGGCGGCCCAAATAGTCATACCTCTTAAGGTTTCTTCCCTGCTTAATGCATTTTCCGCTTGAAAACCACCAGCCGGAAAGTTTTTGCCATCCTGCCTTACAACAGCAGCAAAGAACGTTTTATAAGGAGAAATATCTTCCACCGGAAAATCTGTACCCAATGGCATCCATCCGTTTTGATCTAATAATTGTTTATATGCATAAGCACCTTTTATTCTTTCTTCACCAAGTCTTTCGCCTGCCCAATACATATCGCTGGTGCCATGTGTGGGTTGTACAGAGGGAATAATATTATATTTTCCAAATAAATCAAAATCACTTTGGTTAATTACCTGAGCATGTTCTACCCTCCATCTACGGTCATTTTTTCCCATTAAAACTGCAGCGTATACCTGTAATATCATGCGGTTACCACTATCCCCAATGGCATGGGTATTGGCCTGAAATTTAGAATTATAAATAAGTGGAATAATTTTTTCGAAATATGCCCTGTCTTTCAATAAAAAACCTTGCCAGCCTGGCTTATCGCTGTAGGGTTGTAATAAGCAGGCGCCCCTGCTACCCAAAGCTCCATCGGCATATAACTTAAATCCATTTACATTTAATCTTTCTGTTTTGTATGGGCCGGTTTTTAAATAATAAGCATAATTAGCTGAATCATCGGAAAGCATAATATTCAGCTTCATTTGTAAAAGCCCTTCTTTTTGTAAAGTGTCAATAATATCAACAGCTGATTTATTTAAACCGCAATCCTGTATGGTGGTAAGCCCCATGCTAAAACAATTTTTTTGTGCATCTTTTAAGGCATTAATAAATTGTTCTTTTGTTGCAGCCGGAACTGCCGCACCAATTAAATCTTCGGCATTATCAATAAAAATCCCTGTTAATTTACCGTTGATGGTTTCCACTGTGCCTCCCTCCATTTTTTGTTCGGGTTGCACTTTAGCCAAATCCAATGCTTTTTTATTTGCAATTAAAGCATGCCCATCTATTCTTACTAGCGCAATTGGATTTGACGGGAAATTTAAATCCAGTAAATCTTTATTGGGAAATTCTTTAATTTCCCAGTCATTCTGATCCCATCCACGCCCCTGAATCCAGGCTCCGGGTTGAATGTTCTTAATACTGATAAATGCTTTCACCTTTTCAATACATTCCTGCCAGCTTTTAGTGCCGGTTAAATCTACCTGCTGTAAGCTAAAGCCATAATTCACAAAATGGGCATGTGCATCTATAAAACCAGGGTAAATTGTTTTGCCTTCAGCATTCAACTCCTCTTCTCCTTCATACATTTTTAAAATTTCATCATTGCTACCTATGGCAATAATTTTCCCATCTCTTATTGCCATGGCTTCGGCAACAGAAAATTTTTGATTAACTGTATATATTTTTGCATGATGAACAAGAAGAGGTACTTTTTGGCGGAATTTGCATGATGAAATAGAAATAAGAAAAAAGATACAAGTAATTAGATGTTTCAATAACATAAAAAATGTTTTATCAAAAATACTGAAAACGGGCTTTACTATTTTTTATCTTTGATAAAGAAGATTATAATATGTATAACGACACCCGAACAAAAGAACTGCAACAATTAACATCAGATTTTTTAAAATCAAATTCCGGATGCACGATTTTGAATGTAGAAAGTTTTAGACATATCCTTCGTTTTCATGAGTATCGTTATTATGTACAAAACGATCCGTTAATCAGCGATTATGAATATGATACTTTATATAAACATTTAGAAAAATTTGAAAATGAAAATCAGGATGCAGTATCCCCCGATTCGCCTACACAAAGGGTTGGGATTGGCCTGGTAAAAGATTTTCCTAAGGTGCAGCACCTGGTACCCATGCTTAGTTTGGAAAATAGTTATAAAGCAGATGATTTAACAGACTGGGACAGAAAATGCAAAGAATTAAGTGGCTTATCTGTTGTTGAATATTCGGTAGAACCAAAATTTGATGGTGCAAGCATTTCGCTTATTTATGAAAATGATTTATTTATCCGCGGTGCTACCCGGGGTGATGGAATTGTTGGAGATGATATAACTGTGAATACAAAGCAAATTAAATCGGTTCCGTTATCAGCAGGTTTTAGTAAATATGGAATTCAGCATATAGAAATAAGGGGCGAAGTACTACTGAATAAACAAAATTTTAAAGCTTATAATGATACCTTAATGGAAGAAGGTATTCCGCCTTTAGCCAATCCACGCAACGCAGCAGCAGGA
>JAYUTC010000331.1:0-3317 GCA_043755395.1 Ferruginibacter sp. | reverse complement strand
ATTTGTAATTAAAAAATTCAATACCTCTTCATTGGAAATTATTTTTGTTTTATCCCAATCTGATTTTTCCAAAAAGTACAGGTAATTAGGCAATCCGCTTCTGTGGCTTAATAAACATCTTATAGTAACACCAGGATAATTAAACCGGGGTATGTATTTACTCAGCTCATCATCAATATTTAGTTTTCCATCCTGCCAAAGTTTTAAAACAGCCATTGCGGTAATTGTTTTAGAAACAGATGCTATATGCATGGGAGTATTGGCAGTAATTAAATCAGTGCCGGGCAAATGGCCTGTGCCCGAATATTTTTCAAAAACAATATTACCGTTTTTTGCCACTATCATCCCCCCATTAAATCCTTTAAGTAGCAGGGCAGAATCGTACCAATGCTGGCAGGCAATATTTAAGCGTTCCGCTTCTTCCTTTGCTATTGGCTTAGGTTTGGATAATTCAAATAAGGATAAAGTATTATTTTTTTCATCATCTTTACCTTTTTTGTTAGCAGACTTGCATGAAAAAAACATCGTCAGTAAAAAAAAGAAAGAAGTAATAAGAGTAAATTTCTTAATTTTTGTTTTAATGCCGGTATATAAAATAGTGGGGATAAAGGGGTAAATAATATACCTGTTAATTTTAAAATTCGATACATTGGCCTGGTTATCTATTGGCTTTACTTTGTTAAATAGCGAACAAAAAATTGGTATCATAAAAATATTAAGACTTAGATAGAATATATTTGCACAAAATACGGTGTAATTATCATGTCAGAAAAAAAAATAACCAGTTATCCTAAAGAAAAAATTAATATTCTCTTTTTGGAAAATATAAGTGATGTGGCTGTACAGTTTTTTAATACTTCGGGTTATGTAACAGTAAAGAAAATTCATGGTGCATTATCAGAAGATGAATTAGTTGCTGCTGTAAAAAATGTGCACTTACTTGGTATCAGAAGTAAAACACAGGTTACAAAAAAGGTGCTTATAGCTGCAGAAAAATTGCAGGCTATCGGATGTTTTTGTATTGGTACCAACCAGGTTGATTTAAAAGAAGCTACTAAAAAAGGAGTGGCAGTTTTTAATGCTCCGTATAGTAATACCAGAAGTGTTGCCGAATTGGTTATTGGAGCATCAATAATGCTGATTAGAAAAATAGTTGACAAAAATAAGGCAGCACACGAAGGTATTTGGCTTAAAGATGCCAGTGGCAGTTACGAATTACGTGGTAAAACTTTAGGTATTATTGGCTATGGCAATATTGGCAGCCAGTTAAGTGTACTGGCCGAAGGGTTAGGTATGAAGGTTATTTTTTATGATGTGGAAACTAAACTGCCATTGGGTAATGCTGAAGAGAGAAAAACACTAAAGGAATTATTGGGCCATGCTGATATTGTTACACTTCATGTACCAGAACTGGAGAGTACAAAAAACCTTATTAATAAAAATAATTTAAAATACTTTAAAAAGGGAAGCATTTTAATAAACTATGCAAGGGGAGAAGTAGTTGATTTGGATGCATTGGCTAAATTTTTAAAAGAGGGTCATTTGGGTGGAGCAGCTATTGACGTTTTTCCATGGGAGCCCGAAAAAAATGGTGATACTTTTATCACACCTTTACAAGGCTTAAGTAATGTTTTGTTAACGCCACATATTGGGGGCAGCACACAGGAAGCGCAACAGAATATAGGCGCTGATGTTAGCAGTAAATTATTTAATTATTTGGAGAAAGGAATAACCTATGGTTCACACACAGTACCAGCACTAAGCCTTCCGCCACAGGAAGGTACTCACCGCATTTTGCATATACATCATAATGTGCCTGGTGTATTAAGCGAAATAAATACACAACTAAGCAAACATAAAATAAATATTTTAGCCCAGTATTTAAAAACTAATGAAAGTATAGGTTATGTAGTACTGGATGTTGATAAGAGCTTAAGTAAAAATGCCATTGATTTATTACGTAAGGTTAAAGCAAGTATAAAAGTGCGGATGTTATATTAAACAATCACTTTTGATAATGGGGCAAGCGGCCATGAAATTTTAGTTAGATATAATTTTATCAGGTGAGAAACCATTTTTAATTCTAAGAGCGGCAGTTTGTAAAAACTGTCGTTTTTTTTGTTAGTATATCCAGCCATTATATTAGTTTTTTAATCAAATTTCCTAAAGTTTCAATAATTATTGAAAATAATGTATCTTTGTGTTCTTAAATCATACAAGGATGAAACTTATAATAATTGGTGGTGGATTTGGGGGATTAAGATTAGCCCGTAAACTCAGCAATAAACCCAGATTTGATATTACCCTTATTGATAAATTTAACTTTCACCAGATTCAGCCGCTTTTTTACCAGGTGGCAACTGCGGGGCTTGATGCCAGTAATATTTCTTTTCCACTCCGTAAGGTTTTTCATAATAGTAAGAATGTGCGTTTTAGAATGGCAGAAGTACTGCAGATCAGTGCTGTACAAAATAAAGTAATAACAACCATTGGAGATTTTGAATATGACGCTTTAATTATTGCCACCGGTGCAGATACCAATTTTTTTGGCAATAAACAATTAATAGAAAATGCCCTGCCAATGAAGAGTAGTGTGGAAGCCTTACAGTTGCGGTATAAATTGTTGCAAAATTTTGAAACAGCCAGTAACACTAAAGATGAACCCACCCTTCAACAGCTGATGAATATTGTGGTGGTAGGTGGCGGCCCAACAGGAGTGGAGTTGAGTGGTGCTATTGCAGATATGAAAAAATATGTACTGCCTAAAGATTATCCCGAACTTGATTTTAGAAAGATGAATATTTATTTGTTAGAGGGTACTGCAAAAACTCTTGCTAACATGAGCGAAAAAAGCAGCGAACAATCTGAAAAGTATTTAAAAAAAATGGGCGTTACTGTTTTAACCAACACTTTGCTTAAAGATTACGATGGGGAAAAAATTATATTACAAAATGGTAATACAATTGCTACTAAAATGGTGATTTGGGCAGCAGGTATTAAAGGAAATGTGCCGGAAGGTATTGATAAAAATTTAATTGCCCGGGGTAACAGGATAAAAACAACCAGGCAATGCAAAGTGAATGGTACCCAAAATATTTTTGCAATTGGTGATGTGGCATATATGGAAGAACCGGCATGGCCTAACGGTCACCCGCAGGTGGCACCTGTAGCCATGCAAATGGCAGATATGATTGCCCGGAATTTACTTAGTATTGAGATGAAAAGCAATAAAAAAGTGTTGGAAGAATTTGTATATGATGATCGGGGAAGTATGGCAACAGTTGGCAGAAACCTGGCAGTGGTGGATATGCCCAAAC
>JAYUTC010000330.1:0-8306 GCA_043755395.1 Ferruginibacter sp. | reverse complement strand
TCCATCACGGCTTTTAATGCGGGTTCACTTATTTTTTTCATGCTCACCCACCATTGCAAACTCAATCTGGGCTCTACCACTGTATCTGTTCTTTCGCTGTAACCAACTTCGCTGGTATAATCTTCAATTTTTTCTATATAGTTTTCTACTTCCAGTAATTGTACAATTTTTTTACGGGCAGTAAAACGTTCTTCACCAATTAAAATTTGTGCAGCTTCTCCAAGTGTACCATCGTCATTAAAAATATCAATTATTTCCAGTTTATGTTTTTGCCCAAGCTGATTATCGTTCATATCATGCGCAGGCGTAACTTTTAACGCACCCGTACCAAAATCCATGGTTACATAATCATCGGCAATAATGGGAATACGGCGGTTAATTAATGGTACATTTGCAAATTTGCCCTGCAAATGTTTGTAACGTTCATCTTCGGGATGTACACAAATAGCAGTGTCCCCCATAATGGTTTCCGGACGAACAGTTGCTATAATTACATTTTCATGGCTGCCATCAATTTTATAGCGCAGGTAATATAGTTTTTGCTTCGTTTCTTTCCTTATCACTTCTTCATCACTTAAAGCAGTTTTTGCAATTACATCCCAATTAATCATTCTCTTGCCACGATAGATCATGCCTTTTTTATACAAATCCACAAATACTTTTATTACCGACTGGTAATACGCTTCATCCATGGTAAAGGATGTTCTGTTCCAATCTAAACTGCAACCTAATTTTTTTAACTGCTGTAAAATAATACCACCATATTTTTCTTTCCACTCCCAGGCATAACTTAAAAATTCTTCTCTTGTTAAAGATGATTTGGTAATTCCTCTTTCTCTCAACATTGCAACAACTTTTGCTTCTGTTGCAATGGAAGCATGATCTGTGCCAGGCACCCAACAGGCATTTTTACCTTCCATTCTGGAACGGCGCACCAGAATGTCCTGAATGGTATTATTAAGGCAATGCCCCATATGTAAAACTCCTGTTACATTAGGCGGTGGAATTACAACAGTATACGCTTCCCTTTCGTCCGGGATGCTGTTAAAATATCCTTTATCCAAACAATGCTGATACCATTTTGCATCAATAGCCAATGGTTCAAAATTTTTAGTCAGTTCCATTTTCGTCATTCTAATTTTTCAGGAATGCAAAAGTACAAAAAACAGGCGAGGGGAGAAGAGCTTGTTTTGCATATTAATTAACTCCGGAAGAGGCATAAATACTAAGAAAAAACATTTCCATATTTTATTACAGGCAGACTTCTTTTTTCAATTCCAATTTTAATACTAATCAATATCCCCCAATCCAAATCGGCTGCCAATTTTTAAAAAAGCAAAAGCAAGTTTTTTTATAGCACCCTTTTTTGTATAGTTTATAATAAGCACATGCCAGGAACCTTCGCTTTCTTTTTTGGTAATATATTGTACAATTTTGTAACTACTGTCGCGGTTTACGCTTTCATTTATCCGAAAACAAACTTCATCCACACCCTTTTTCTCCTCAGGGTTTTTATAATTGGCAAAATCTTTCCAGGCTCTTTTTTTATCATCTCCCCGATAAATAACATAAGGCGCTGCTTTATAAAAAGTACCCAATTCGGATGTTTTTGGATCGCCAAAATCCACATTTTTACAAATTGAAATTAAAGTTTTAAAAGTAGTGGCTGCTGCTGAAGAATCGGCTTGTTTGTTTTGTGATTTAACAAAAGTCAACAAAACAAAGGAAGCAATAAACAGTATCAAACGTTTTGATATCAAAAATTAAGATTTCCCAAATTTACAAAAATGAAAATTGATCTGTCTACCTTTGCTGTTTAAAAGAATTCTTTATGAAAAAAGAAGTATATATCATAGCTGCGGTTCGCACGCCCATAGGCAGTTTTGGAGGTTCATTAAAAGATATATCAGCCACAAAATTAGGTGCAATTGCTATAAAAGGTGTAATTGAAAAAGCAGGTATAAACCCTCAATTGGTTAATGATGTTTTAATGGGATGCGTAGTTCAGGCTAATCTGGGACAAGCCCCTGCAAGGCAGGCTGCAAAATTTGCCGGTTTACCAAATGAAGTAAACTGTACAACAATTAATAAAATTTGCGCCAGCGGTATGAAAGCAATTGCCCTGGCTGCACAAAGTATTTTATTAGGTGATGCCGATATTGTTGTTGCAGGTGGGATGGAAAGTATGAGCAATGCTCCCTTTTATATAGATAGTATGCGTTGGGGGAATAAATATGGAAACGTAAATTTAATTGATGGCCTGGCAAAGGATGGATTAACTGATGTTTATGATGGAAAAGCAATGGGAAATGCTGCAGAATTATGTGCAGGCATTTGTGGTGTTAGCAGGGCAGAGCAGGACAGTTTTGCCATAGAAAGTTACAAACGAAGTCAGGCCGCTGTAAATGGTGGTAAATTTGAAAATGAAATTGTAGCAGTAGAAATTCCACAACGCAAAGGCAACCCCATATTATTTGCAAAGGATGAAGAGCCTTTTAATGTAAAGTTTGATAAGATTCCGGAATTAAAGGGTGCATTTATAAAAGATGGCACCGTAACTGCAGCAAATGCTTCAACAATGAATGATGGAGCTGCAGCATTGCTTTTAATGAGTAGAGAAAAAGCTGATGAACTGGGTTTGAAACCACTTGCAAAAATATTAGCTTATGCCGATGCAGAACAGGCACCTGAATGGTTTACCACTTCGCCATCATTAGCTGTACCAAAAGCCGTTGCTAAAGCAGGTTTAAAAATGGAAGAGATTGAATATTGGGAGCTAAATGAAGCATTTGCCGTTGTTGGAATTGAGAATAGCAAACGATTGAAATTAGACCCTACAAAAGTTAATGTAAATGGGGGCGCTGTTTCTTTAGGACATCCATTGGGTTGCAGTGGTGCAAGAATAATAGTTACACTAATAAATGTATTAAAACAAAACAATGCAAAATATGGTGCGGCCGGTATATGTAATGGGGGCGGAGGTGCAAGTGCAATGGTTATAGAAAATGTTTAATTATATTTTAACTTATATAAAAATCAGCCACCAAATTTTGGTGGCTTTTTCTTTTTTAATACAATTTGCTCATCTGCCCCCGATAGAATAAATTTGCAATCTTATAAAGAAAAACTAAACAAATAACATGCGTCAAATAGCGTTAAGGGAAGCCATAAGAGAAGCCATGCAGGAAGAAATGAGGAGAGATGACAGGGTTTTTTTAATGGGAGAAGAAGTTGCTGAATACAATGGGGCTTATAAAGTAAGCCAGGGTATGTTGGATGAATTTGGTGAAAAACGGATAATTGATACCCCCATTGCCGAACTTGGATTTGCGGGTATTGCTGTTGGTGCTGCCCAAAACGGACTACGACCTATTGTAGAATTTATGACCTGGAACTTTGCAGTTTTACCTTTAGATCAAATTTTAAATACTGCTTCTAAAATGCTGGCAATGAGCGGCGGACAGGTTGGCTGCCCGATAGTTTTTCGTGGACCCAATGGAAGTGCAGGCCAGCTTGGTGCCCAGCATTCCACAGCTTTTGAATCTTTATATGCTAATATTCCGGGGTTAAAAGTTATCAGCGTAGCTACGCCTTATGAAGCAAAGGGTTTATTAAAAAGTGCAATTCGTGATGATGATCCTGTAATGTTTATGGAATGTGAAGTAGGATATGGTGATAAAGGTGAAGTGCCCGAAGAAGAATATTTATTGCCGATTGGTAAAGCTTTTGTTAAAAGAGAAGGAAAAGATATTACTATTGTTTCCTTTAATAAAATGATGAAGATTGCACTAGGCGCTGCAGAAGAATTAGCAAAAGAAGGTATTGAAGCCGAAGTAATTGATTTGGCAACTATTCGTCCATTGGATTGGTTTACCATTTTAGAAAGCGTTAAAAAAACCAACAGACTGGTAATTGTTGAAGAACAATGGCCATTTGCTTCTGTATCTTCAGAAATTGCATACCGGATACAAAAAGAAGGATTTGATTATTTGGATGCCCCCATTCGCAGGATAACCTCTGCTGATGCACCAATGCATTATGCACCAAATTTAGTTGCCGCTTATTTACCAAATGTATCTCGTACAGTAAAGTTGGTAAAAGAAGTCATGTATTTAAAAAAATAAAATTTACATTATTATTTGGTATGATATTAGCAGGGTGAACATATAAGTTTACCCTCTTTTTTTATGAAAAAACTATTTTTTTTAATTGTCTTTTTAAACATTGCTTTTATAATTAAAGCACAAAATTTACACCTGACAATATTTGGGGGTTTTAGTAATTATCAGGGAGATTTGCAGGATAAAAGATTTACATTAAACCAGGCACATCCTGCTTTTGGCATTGGAGTTTTATACGATATAACAAATAATTTATCTGCAAGGGCTAACATAACTTTTGGAAAAGTAAGTGGTGATGATAAATACAATTCTAAAAATACAGTACGTAATTTAAATTTTTCTTCTACGGTTACTGATTTTCATTTTGGTGTGGAGTACAGTATTCTAAATATACAAGAACATAGTTTGGCACCTTATGTATTTGCAGGTATAAGTTATTTTATTTTTAATCCATCAACAAAAGATTCTGCAGGAAATAAAATCTATTTACAACCTTTAAGTACCGAAGGCCAGGGATTTTACCAGGGCAGAAATAAATATAATAAAAATCAATTCTCCATACCTTTTGGCGGGGGCGTAAAATTTGCTTTAAATGAAAATATTCAGCTGGCATTTGAAATTGGTATGAGAAAAACCAATACCGATTATTTAGATGATGTTAGCACCACATATATTGACCAAAATATTTTATTCTTAAATCGTGGACAACAGGCTGTTGATCTAGCTTTTAGAGGTGATGAATTAAAAGCAGGACTTATCTATCCTGCCGATGGGAGCCAGCGTGGCAGCCCCAAAAATAAAGACTGGTATTATTTTTCGGGACTTAACATTTGCTTTCGTTTAAACAGTAATAATGGGGGAGTTAATATCAGTAAAAGCAAGTCTAAAACTGGCTGTCCAACCAATATTTATTAGCCTTTTTTCTTCTTCTCAACAATACTACTAATTAGTGTTTTACATTTGTACCGAAATGTAAAAAATGGCATACCAATCGTTTGAAGAATGTTTACTGGATTTAGAAAAAAATAATCAGCTTATACGGATTAAAGAAGAAGTTGATCCATATTTGGAAATGGCTGCCCTTCATTTACGGGTACATGAGGCAGGTGGCCCTGCATTACTTTTTGAAAATGTAAAAGGGAGCAGATTCAGAACAGCTTCCAATATATTTGGCACACTTGAAAGAAGTAAGTTTATTTTTAGAGATGCCCTTCAAATTGTGCAACAACTTATAGATTTAAAAAATGATCCGGTTAGCGCTATCAAACATCCCCTTAAAAATTTTAGCGCAGGATTAGCTGCTTTAAAAGCATTGCCCTTAAAGAATCCCATCAGCAAACCTGTATTATTTCAGGAAATAAAAATATCCGATATCCCACAAATCCAACATTGGAAAATGGATGGCGGAGCCTTTGTTACACTACCACAGGTTTATACAGAAGATATCGATAAGCCGGGCATTATGAATGCTAATTTAGGTATGTACCGCATTCAGCTTTCTGGAAATGAATATGTGCCAAATCAAGAAATTGGATTGCATTATCAATTACATCGTGGTATTGGTGTTCATCAAAGCAAGGCCAATAAAAAAGGATTACCATTAAAAGTAAGCGTATTTGTCGGTGGTCCACCCAGCCACAGTGTTGCAGCAGTAATGCCTTTACCAGAAGGAATTAGTGAAATGACATTTGCAGGTGTGTTGGGCAACCGCAGGTTTCGCTATACTTACCAGGATGATTTTTGTATTAGTACAGATGCCGATTTTGTAATAACAGGAGAAGTTTATCCGGGGAAAAATAAACCTGAAGGACCATTTGGCGATCATTTGGGGTATTATAGTTTGAAACATGATTTTCCTTTAATAAAAGTGCATAAAGTGTATGCCAGAAAAAATGCTATCTGGCCATTTACCGTTGTAGGCCGCCCACCACAGGAAGATACAAGCTTTGGCAAACTGATACATGAAATAACGGGCAGTGCATTGCAAACTGAAATACCAGGTTTAAAAGAAATACATGCGGTAGATGCTGCAGGTGTACATCCATTATTACTTGCCATTGGCAGCGAAAGGTATACACCATATACTCCCACAAAACAACCTGCAGAAATATTAACCATTGCCAATCATATTTTAGGTACCGGGCAATTAAGCCTTGCTAAATTTTTATTTATTACAGCCGATGATACCAATAAATTATCTGCAAACAATATTGAAAATTACCTGCAATTTATTTTAGAGCGGATCAATTTATCCAGGGATATTCATTTTTATACCAACACCACCATTGACACTTTAGATTATTCGGGAACAAGCTTAAACAGTGGCAGTAAAGTAGTAATGGCAGCTTATGGCGAAAAGTTAAGGGAGTTGGCAACTGCAGTGCCTGATTGCTTAAATAATTTGCAGGGCTTTGAAAATGCAAAATTTGTAATGCCTGGGGTTATTACTATACAAGCAAAAAAGTTTACTAATTATGAAACAGCAAATAAAGAGTTGGATGCATTTAACGTTCAACTTTCAGGTTTCAAGTTTCAGCTTTCTACTTTGTCTTTAATTATTATTGCTGATGATGCAGCCTTTGTAAGTAAAACTTTAAATAATTTTTTATGGATTGCATTTACCCGTTGCAATCCTTCGCATGATATTTATGGTATTGATAGTTTTACAACAAACAAACATTGGGGCTGCAATGGACCGCTGGTATTAGATGCCCGGATTAAACCACATCATGCACCAATTGTGGAAAAAGATGCAGCAACCGAGCAAAAAGTTGACAGGTTGTTTGAAAAGGGTGGAAGTTTGTATGGGGTATTATAATTTCTTTATCACAATCTTTTCTGTATATTTTCCTAACACCTCATTAGAGAATTTTATTGCTGCTAAAAAAATTTAAGCAGGAATTTTATTTTCCGTTAGTACAAGCCAGGTAGTAATAATTCTTTTTTAGATTATTACAATAAAAGTATTGCTTTAAATATGGCAGTCAAAGGCTATCTTATTGTATTTTTATTTAAAATAGCCAAATGAAATTTATAAAATTATTTGTTATAGCTTTTATTTTTTGTTCTTGTAATGCGCAAACCGGTAATATTAAATTAAAGACGAACAACAATGATAATACGCTGCTATGGGAAATCAGCGGCAGTCAGCTAACATCACCAAGTTATTTATTTGGCACTTTTCACCTTATTTGTAAAGATGATATACAATTTAGCCAACAGTTAAAATCTGCAGTAACAGCCTCAAAAGAAATGTATATGGAAATGGATATGGATGACCCGGCTACCATGATGGGGGGCATATTACTTATGAATATGAAAGGCGACAGCACCTTAAAAACACTTTTTAATGCAGAGGAATATAAAAAAGTTGAACTGTTTTTTAAAGATTCTTTACAAATGCCTATCGCCATGTTCCAAAAAATGAAACCATTTTTTTTAATGGCAATGTTATATCCAAAAATGCTGCCCTGCAAAACCATGAGCGGGGTAGAGCAGGAATTAATGAAACTGGCTAAAGAAAATAAAAAAGAAATACAGGGATTAGAAACCATGGCTTTTCAGGCATCAGTTTTCGACAGTATTCCATATAAAAAACAGGCAACCGAATTATTAAAAACTATTGACAGTTTAGCTGCTTACAAAAAATATTTTGATACTATGGTAATTATTTATAAAAATCAGCAGTTAAAAGAAATGCAGGATCTTTTTACAAAAAGCGAATTTGGCATGGAAGATAACCAGGATATATTATTGGATAAAAGAAATATAAACTGGGTAACACAACTAAAAACAATAATGAAAAAAGAAAGTGTATTTGTTGCCGTTGGTGCCGGCCATTTGGTTGGAGAAATGGGATTGATTGCTTTATTAAGAAAAGAAGGTTATACTGTAAGGCCAATTGAAAACAAACAGTAAATAATTAATATCAAGTATCTATTTAATAACCACCACCTTTACAATGTTTTCTCCCAACGCTTCATTTATCCTTTCAATAATTTTTTCTTTTTGATATAACAGCTCATTTTTAAGCGGTGCAACCGATGAAGTGATGTATAAAGTTTGGTTGATGATTTGTATTTTATCCGTGTATTTTGAAATAGTTTTTCCCATAACCTGCTCCCATACTTCTTCTATTCGCAAAGCCTGTATGCCGCTTTTTAACCGGCTTTTTTGCAAAAATTG
>JAYUTC010000329.1:0-3337 GCA_043755395.1 Ferruginibacter sp. | reverse complement strand
TTAAAAGCTGGCAAATAAATTTGCCAGCTTTTTTTGTAGGCTATATATACTAATACAGAATACTAACTTATCCATTGGTGCTAACTCAGAAAGATAATTAAAATGACCTCCCAATGCTTAATCAATTTAAAAGAGTTTGTATAATAGAGAACCCCCATAGAAATGGAGGCTCTTTACGATTGCTTGCCTTAAAAATATTAAATACCTGTAAAAAAATAAACTATACGCTCATTATTTGTAGCTGATAAGAATATAAGCTTGAATCATTTTTACAGGATTGTTTTATGAAATAATTTTAGAAACTATAAACTGCCGCCAGAATAGCTGAGAAAGCAGCCTTTGAAGGGTTTCCTTCTTTGTTCTTTGTAAAAATCTGACCACTTCCACTATCCAAACGGAGTTCCGGAATCAGTATAACCCCCCCAACTTTATAATTTCCTGAAAGCGTGGTAGCAAATACATTAGAACCATTGCCATCAAAATCAGAAACTTTTATACCATATTTTTTATCACTGAAATATTCTGTACGGAGTGTAACGCCAAATACATCACTTGCAGTGAGGTTAAAGTAAAGAGCAGATGCCCACCAGCTTTTAGATTTATTGATTGTTTCATCTTTCACAATCTGAACGGTTCCATCGTAGCCGATGCTAAATCTGTCACTTGCTGCAATAGAAGCTGTCAAGCCAATTTGATTGAAAGAGGAAGCAGTTGGCAAGGAATTTTTTGCTCCGAAATATCCTGCATAATTCAAATAAAAGGAAACTTTACCAGCTACTTTACTGAATTGAGCAATCAGTGTTTTTGGATCACTTCCACTTGACGGGGCCGTAACATCTATTGGGTTTGCAATACCAAACATTAAGCCTGCACCTCCACCTAAAGTAAAGTCAGCTTTAATACCTGTATGAGAAAATGGTCCATTGGTAAACATGTAGGACATACTGTAATTTTTATTTAATTGAGGATCCAGTAATTCATAGCCAACATGAGTTCCCCATTTACCAAAAGTAAATTTCACTTTATCAGATGGAGCGAAATATACATATGCCTGTTTAACAGACTGTAAAGTTCCTTCATCTGCATAAGAAAATTCTTCCGCCCTTTTTCCAAAACCTAAATCAATAACACCACCAATTTTTCCTGTAGAGTACTCTGCCTTTATAGACGCCATACCTAACTGGAAAGTATTACTTGAATTAGTAAAGCTGGTACGGTTATTTAAAAAACTGGAGCCTTCTTCACCAGAACTGCTAAAGCGATAATATGCATCAACTGAACCTGATATTTTTAATGAAGGTGCAGGAGCTGGTGCTGGTGCAGTGGTGTCCTGTGCCAACAATCCTTTCATAAAAACCAATAAAATAATTGCCGCTGCTGAAATTTTTTTTGTCATGTGATTTAAATTTTAATTTAAAAATCTGGGTTTAAAATATACCTTCCCCTTTACAGGTTCCTGTATCAAAATATATTGGCAGCAACGTAAAAAAATTAATCAGAATAGTAAATGCTCATTTGTTTTAAACCATCATTTTTAAAATGGGCTTATACAAACAATACCTTGTGCTAAGCAAAAAAATACATCAGGGCATCACCCAAAAAATAAAATGGTTAGTAGTAAGCCCTGATGTAAAAAAATACATTATTAATGATTGTTAGTAGGCGGGTTTTTCTTCCATCATCATACCATTCTTAACTAATAATGTTCCCTGAACATAATTCTCATTATGCTGAGATGCATCCAAACCTTCTTCTTCTTCTTCAGCACTTACCCGGATAGGAACTAAAAAGTTAATAAACTTAAATATTAAGAATGATACCGTAAAGCTGTAAACAACCACTATCAGCATCGCTTTTAGCTGGGTGAAAAAGAATGACGGGTTTCCGTAAGCCCATCCGTTAGGGCCATCTTTGATACCATGAACTACCTGGCTTGCAAATACACCTGTCAGCAACATTCCAACCATACCACCCAAACCATGACATGGGAATACATCCAGTGTATCATCCAGTTTAGATTTTTGTTTGATACCTACTGCAATATTTGATATCAGGGCACCAATTACACCAATAATGATACTTTGGGGAATACCTACGAATCCAGCCGCCGGAGTTATAGCAACTAAACCAACTACTGCACCGATACAAAATCCTAACACAGATGGTTTTTTTCCTTTTAAAACATCAAAAAACATCCAGGCCAAACCTGCTGCCGCTGCTGCTGTATTAGTTGTTCCAAAAGCATTTACAGCAAGTGGGGTTGCCCCAACTGCAGATCCTGCATTAAAGCCAAACCATCCAACCCACAGTAAGCCTGTACCAATTAATACATATGGCACATTAGCTGGTGGTATTTCAGCATTCTCAACATGAGATTTACGGCGTTTTAAAACCAGCGCACCAGCCAATGCAGCGCAACCGGCAGTAATATGCACAACGGTTCCACCGGCAAAATCCCAGGCACCCATTTTAGCCAGGAATCCTTCAGGATGCCAGCTCCAGTGGGCAACCGGGGCATACACCAGCAGGCTGAACAAAACAATAAAAATTACGTAAGAAGTAAAACGGATACGTTCCGCAACTGCACCTACTACGAGGCCAGGCGTGATTATAGCGAACATTAATTGAAACAAAGAAAATAATGTCAATGGCATAGTGTTCGCAAGTGGCCATGCAGCATGGGATTTTACACCTTTAAAGAATAAAAAGGTTCTTGGATCGCCAATAAAACCACCAATTGAATCTCCAAAGCTTAAGCTAAAGCCAATTACAATCCATAATACACCAACAATACCGGCAGCAACTACGCTTTTGATCATTGTTGAGATGACATTTTTACGGTTAACCATTCCACCATAAAAGAAAGCAAGGCCCGGCGTCATTAAGAATACCAGTGCAGTTGATATTAATACCCAGGCCATGTCAGAGGTAACGTACTGGGGATCATTTGGACCCGGAACATAATCTGCTTCAGGCTTAATAAAGGCAGCTCCTAAAGCTAAAGCAACCAGCACCACAAAGGGGATTACTGATTTTACTGTAATTTTTCTCATGCTAATTTGTTTTAATTTAGAAAAGGCTTAAACACATATAAAAAAATAAACTTTGTTATTTTTTTTGCTAAAATACTTATTTAATACAGATTTTAGAAAAAAATAAACACATATTTATAAATTTAATGTTTATAAATATATAGTACTTGCTAAAAAAATTGAAATGTTGGCCAGGAAAACATTGGCGATGTTGGATAAAGCGCAAAATTGCGTGTGGAAAAAGATTTTCCTTAAGGAATTGATCAAAACAAAAAACCCGTTATAAATAACGGGCTATTGAATTA
>JAYUTC010000328.1:0-22573 GCA_043755395.1 Ferruginibacter sp. | reverse complement strand
GGGTTACATGCAAGGCAAACCCGTGTGGAAGAGGAAATTAACGGAATACAGGAATTTATTGAACAAAAGAAAACAGGCATTAAGGAAGCTGATGGGTTAATAAAAAAATATGAAAAGCAAAGCGAAAACGTAAAAAATAACCGCGAGTTTGAAGCAATCAATAAAGAGATTGAAATGCAAACGCTGGAAGTAAAACTTTGCGAAAAGCATATTAAAGATGCTACTGAAGAAATTGGAGATAAAGCAAGGCAGCTTGAAATTGCAAAGAAAGCTGTAGGTACTAAAGAGAATAATCTTGCAGGAAAAAAGGGCGAACTGGAAAAAATAATTGGAGAAACCGAAAAAGAAGAAAAACATTATAATAAGGAAGCCACGGGAGCCAGAACTCATGTTGATGAACGCCTGTTGTTAAGTTATGATCGTATACGGAAAAATTACCGCAACGGTTTAGCAGTAGTAGCTGTTGAAAGAGATAGCTGCGGTGGTTGTTTTCATGCAATTCCTCCACAAAAACAAAGCGAAATTAAACTACATAAAAAGATTATGGTTTGCGAAAACTGCGGACGTATTTTAGTTGATGCAGATTTAAGCGATTCAATTGAAGTAAAGTAATTAGAAATAATAATAATAATTTTGAAAAGCATCTCAATAATTGGGATGCTTTTTTTATAATTCGTTTTGATAATCTGTGCAATCTGTGGCAAAAAAAAACTAATTTGCCTTTTCAAACATGCTTTTAAAGTTACACATTCAGAACTACGCAATTATTGATGATTTACTAATTGATTTTAGTAACCACTTAAATATTATTACAGGCGAAACAGGTGCCGGTAAAAGTATTTTAATGGGAGCATTGGGTTTAATATTAGGCGAAAGAGCTGATAGCAATGTATTGTTGCAAAAAGAAAAAAAGTGTGTGGTGGAGGGGGTATTTAAATTTGACACTAAAAAAACTGTAAAACAATTTTTAACTGTTAATGATTTAGATACTGAAGATGAGTTGGTAATGAGAAGAGAAATAGCTATAAATGGTAAATCAAGAGCATTTATTAATGATACGCCTGTTACTTTAAACCAACTAAAAGAACTAAGTTCTTTATTGGTTGATTTGCATCTGCAATTTGATACTTTAGAATTAGGTAAAGCTGATTTCCAAAGAGAAGTTTTAGATGCCCTGGCAAATAATGGAGAAATACTGGTGCAATATTCTGGTTTATATAATTTATACATTACAACAAAAAAAGAACTGCAGGATCTGCAACTGCAACAAAATTTAGCAAATACAAGCTTTGACTATAATAAATTTTTGTTTGATGAACTGGAGGAAGCAGGATTTAAAGAAAACGAACTGGAAGAACTGGAAACAGAATTAAAACTATTGAGTAATGCTGAAAATATAAAGCAACAATTGGGGAGTTTTTATTTTGAATTAATAGAAAGTGAACAACCTTATGTACAACAGTTAAAAACATTGAATAACCGCTTGCAATCTTTAGGGCAATATCATCCACAAATTGAGGGGTTAAGCAGGCGTATGCAAATTACTCAAATAGAATTACAGGATATTGCAGATGAATTGGAGCAAATTAACGATAGTGTTCAATATAGTGCCGAACATATTCAAATAGTACAGGACAGAATCTCTACCGGGTATAAATTAATGAAAAAACATAGCGTAAATGGTACCGCAGAATTGATTGATATAAAGGAAATATTGCAGCAAAAATTAAATGATGTTTTAAATATCAGTGAAGCAATTGAACAAAAAGAAAAACTTGCTGGGCAATATTTACAGCAATGTGAACAGGTTGCTATTGTAATTTCAACTAATCGTAATAAAACCGTTAAACCTTTTACCGAAAAAATAAATAATTTATTAAAACAGGTTGGAATGCCTAATGCTCAAATAAAAATTGATTTGAACAATGGAGGGTTAAATATTTTTGGATGCGATACAATTGAATTCTTATTTGATGCAAATAAAAGCAACCGTTTTGAACCGCTACGTAAAGTAGCCAGTGGCGGAGAGTTAAGCCGGTTAATGCTTTGTATTAAGTCATTGGTTGCACAAAAATTACAATTGCCCACTTTAATTTTCGATGAAATTGATACAGGAATAAGCGGCGAAGCGGCCAAACAGGTGGGCAATATAATGAAAGAGCTTTCAAATAGTCACCAGTTAATTGCAATTACACATCAGCCTCAAATTGCAGCAAAGGCCAATGCGCATTATTTTGTTTATAAAGCAATCAAAGGCGATAAGATTATTACTTCTGTAAAGTTATTAAATAATGATGAACGTATAACTGCAATTGCACAAATGCTGAGTGGCGAAAAACCTACAGCTGCTGCATTGCAGAATGCAAAGGAAATGGTAGGTAATTAAAAATATTTTATTTTGTTACTTCCACCGCAATATTTTTTAAAAGCTCTTATTCTTACAGCCATAATGGCGATCCCTTTTTATTTTTTTAATAAATATTTAGTAAAAAAAATAAATCCCAGGGAAAATGGCAAAAAACTGATATTGTATTTTATTATTGTAATTGTATTCTTGTTTATTTATGTTTCTATAGGGATGTTTTTATTTATAAAGGCAGTAATGTTTTTGAAGTAGTTTTTTTGAACAAATAGTTTTTATCTTTACCACATAGTCAAAAAATACAATAGTACTAATAAATTTTAATTATGTCACATAACTTATTAAAAGGAAAGAAGGGAATTATATTTGGTGCATTAGATGAAAAATCTATTGCTTGGAAAACAGCAATTCGCTGCCACGAAGAAGGTGCACAATTGTTATTAACTAATGCCCCAGTTGCTATGCGTATGGGAGAAATTAATAAACTGGCCGAACAGGTAAATGCACCGGTTATACCCTGTGATGTTAGCAGTAATGATGATGTTACTAATTTGATTATAAAAGCTATCGAACATTTTGGTGGCGGGGTTGATTTTATTTTACATTCCATTGGCATGAGTATAAATGTTCGTAAAGGCATTTCTTATACAGAAAATAATTATGATTTTACCCATAAGGGTCTCGATATATCTGCAATGAGTTTACACAGGGTATTAGCTAATGCAATGAAGCACGACGCAATAAATGAATGGGGCTCGGTTGTAGCACTAAGTTATATTGCTGCCCAACGTGTTTTTCCTGATTATAATGATATGGCTGATGGTAAAGCAATGCTGGAAAGTATTGCCCGTAATTTTGGATACCAGTATGGCGTTAAAAAAAATGTTCGTGTTAATACTATATCACAATCACCTACTCGTACAACAGCAGGAAGTGGGGTAAAAGGTTTTGACGGATTTATTTCTTATGCTGAAAAAATGAGCCCACTCGGAAATGCGAGTGCTGAAGATTGTGCTAATTATATTGTAACAATGTTTAGCGACCTGACTAAATATGTAACCATGCAAAATCTTTTTCATGATGGTGGTTTTTCATTTACTGGGGTAACACAGGCGGTAATTGAACAGATGGAGAAGTAATCCTGTTTCGCCAACTAAAAAGGGAACTTATAGTATTTTGCTTTTTTTTGGACAACCCGTATAAAAAATTGAGCCGCTCAAAAAATTGAGCGGCTCTTTAATATTGCAAAGTTTGATCAACCTTTGGAGGATAGGAGTTAATATTCCTCTTCATTAAAGAAAAAATCTTCATGACTTGGGTAATCGGGCCAAATATCTTCCAGGCTTTCATATATTTCTCCTTCATCTTCCAGTTCTTGTAAGTTCTCAACTACTTCAATAGGGGCTCCGCTACGGATAGAGTAATCAATTAACTCATCTTTTGAGGCTGGCCAGGGTGCATCTTCTAAATGAGACGCTAATTCTAAGGTCCAAAACATATGATAATTCTTTATTTTTTCTTAATTAATTGCAGGGCTGTTACCTCCTAATTTTCCGCAAATGTATATGTTCTGTGGAAATAACCAAAAGTGTTTTATTAACGGCTGTTTTTTGCATAAATTGTTTTAATGAGAATAAAATTGGTATTCCCTTATTTTAATGAATTATTTATTACTTTTAAAGCATGTTGTCAGCAAGGAATATTCAAAAAAAATACGGTCAGTTGCAGGTATTAGAAGGGGTTGATATCCATATTCATAAAGGTGAAATTGTAAGTATTGTTGGAAGTTCAGGTGCTGGAAAAAGCACACTGCTGCACATTTTAGGCACTTTGGATAAAGCGGATGCCGGTGAAATTGTTTTAAATAATCAAAGAGTTGATAAATTATCCGGCAAAAAACTGGCTGGCTTCCGTAACCGGGAAATAGGCTTTGTTTTTCAATTTCATCACCTTTTACCGGAATTTACAGCGCTGGAAAATGTTTGTATACCGGGCTGGATTTTGGGTGGGAAGAAGAAAGAAGTGCAGACAAAAGCAGCAGAATTATTAAAAACCTTAGGACTTTCTAATCGTTTAGAGAATAAACCTCAACAACTCTCGGGTGGCGAGCAGCAACGGGTGGCTGTTGCAAGAGCCTTAATTAACAATCCATCCATTGTAATGGCAGACGAGCCTACCGGAAACCTGGATAGTACTAATGCCAAAGAACTGCATCAATTGTTTATTGATCTGCGACAGCAATTCAAGCAAACATTTTTAATTGTAACTCATAATGAAGAACTGGCACAAATGAGTGACAGGATTGTGCATATGAAAGATGGGAAAATTATTAATGGATAATTAGGTATTTAGTAATTTATTTTAGTTTAAATAAAGAATCGTTCTTCTATCATTGTGGTTGTACTTCTTTATTATTTATTAATCCGTGGCTTCCATGGAATTTCTTCAACCCCCAATAAATACCCAATAAATCTTGCAAGTACAAAAAAATAATCGCTTAAGCGGTTTAGGTATTTTATTACTAGTGGTTCTACAAATAAGTCATGTTCCTGCATATTAACACATAACCTTTCTGCACGGCGGCAGATACAGCGGGCAATATGAGTAGTGGAAACAGCCATATGCCCACCTGGAAGAATAAATGTTTTCATAACAGGTAATTTTTCATTCATGTTGTCAATTTCATTTTCCAACAAAACAATGTCCTCTTCTTTTAAATCCGGTATTTTCATCAATGGTTCTTTATCGGGGTCGCAGGCTAAAGATGAGCCAATGGTAAAAAGCCTGTCTTGTATTTCTTTTAAAACAGCTTTAGAATGTTCGTCAAAAATGCTATCATTGACCAATCCTACATAAGAATTTAATTCATCAACAGTACCGTAACTTTCAATGCGGATATGACTTTTGGCAACTTTAGTACCGCCAATCAAACTTGTTTTACCAAAGTCGCCCGTTTTAGTATATATTTTAAATGCCATGATACTATTACTGTCCCAATATCCTAAAGAGAGAGATGGGAAAGATTGTTTTTCATTTTATGATGATACAATTTTAAATATCTTTTTGTTTTCAAAAATGAAAGTAAATAAATAATGTAACAAAAAATTATACTGTTTATAATTCCATTTTTAATACTTCGGGAAACGGACAGTGTGCTTAAATTTATACCAATTGGGCTATTGTAGCTGGGTTTGCATTTTGCTTATCACTATCAATTTGTCCATCTTTTAACCGGATAATTCTGTGAGCAAATGTAGAAATATCTTCTTCATGTGTTACCAATATTACCGTATTACCCTCTTTGTGTATTTTGCCCAGAATGTCCATAATTTCATGGCTGGTTATTGAATCCAAATTTCCAGTAGGTTCATCGGCCAAAATAATGGATGGATTATTAATTAAGGCTCTTGCAATTGCAACCCTTTGGCACTGGCCGCCACTTAGTTCATTTGGTTTATGGTGGCTTCTGTCCTCAAGTTTTACTTTTATCATCACTTCCATCGCTCTTTCAATTCTTTCTTTTTTTTCAATGCCACTGTAAACTAATGGCAGCGCTACATTTTCCAGAGCAGTTAATCTTGGCAATAAATTAAATTGCTGAAAAACAAACCCAATCTCCTGATTACGAACTTCAGCTAAATCGTTATCAGGCATCCGGCTTACATCCTTGCCATTTAAAATATATTTGCCACTGCTTGCAGAGTCCAAGCAACCAATAATATTCATTAAAGTTGATTTACCACTTCCACTTGGTCCCATTAAAGCCACATATTCATTCTTAAGTATATCCATACTAATCCCTTTAAGAACCTTTAATTCCTGTTTACCCAAATAATAACTTTTACAAATATTTTCTAAATGAATAATTCCCTGCATAATTTTTTGTTTTGTGATAAGAGGTTTAGTCGATTATATAAAATTATTTACTAAACGCCTATACATATAAACTATTTCTTAATAACTTTTGGCACTTTAAAAAAACGTCCATCATGTACAGCAGCATTTTTTAATCCTTCATTTATGCTGATACTTCCAGTAACTTCATCATCCCTTAAAACATTTACCTGTTCACTCAAATGAAGTAATGGCAATACGCCAGTTGTGTCCAGCTGATTAAGTTTTTCTACAAAATGTATCATTCGTTGAAGGTCATTTTTTATACCTTCTTTTTCAATATCATTAAAATTAAGTCTGGCCAAATTGGCTAATTTATCAACTAAAGCATCATTTACTTCCATAAAACAAATATAGTTCAGTTTTGTCTTTTCCATTTCCAGTTTTATATTGGCGGTATTTAATAAAATATGCTTACTTGGCAAAAGGCGTATAAAGTTTAAAAAACAGAAAACCCAAAACAAAAAACTGTAAACTTCCTATCTTCGCTTCATATGTCTGATAAGAAAGAAATAGTAATGAGTGGAATACGGCCTACCGGTTATTTGCATTTGGGTAGTTATTTTGGCGCTATACGTAATTATGTAAAAATGCAGCAAAAGTTTGAATGTTTCTTTATGGTTGCCGATTTGCATTCTCTAACTACACATCCTGATACCAAAGAACTTAAAGCCAATGTAGAAAGAGTTTTGACAGAAAACATTGCCTGTGGATTAGATCCCGATAAAGTTGCACTGTATTGCCAAAGCCATGTGCATGAAACTTCTGAATTGTATCTTTATTTAAATATGATGGCTTATAAAGGAGAGTTGGAAAAAACTGCAACGTTTAAAGATAAAGTGAGGCAAAATCCTGAGAATGTAAATGCTGGTTTATTAACTTATCCGGTATTACAAACAGCAGATATTTTAATTCATCGTGCCAAATTTGTGCCGGTGGGTAAAGATCAGGAACAGCACCTGGAAATGGCCAGAAACTTTGTAAACCGTTTTAATCATCGTTATGGAGAAATTTTTCCAGAACCTGTGGCTTATAACAATAATGAAGATTTAGTAAAAGTACCAAGTTTAGACGGAAGTGGTAAAATGAGTAAAAGCGAAAACCAAATGGCCACATTGTATTTAGCGGATGATGATGATACAATACGGAAAAAAGTAATGAAGACTAAAACTGATAGTGGCCCTACCGTGCCTAATACTGCCAAGCCAGATTATATAGAAAACGTTTTTGGCTTGATGAAATTAGTGTGTGCCCAGGAGGTAATAACCCAATATGAAAGTGATTATGATAATTGCAGAATTCGTTATGGGGACTTAAAAAAACAATTAGGGGAGGATTTGGTAAAATTTATTGCACCAATAAGGGAAAAAATCAATATAATTTTACCTGATAAAAAGTATTTAAAACAGGTTATGGAGCAGGGAGCCGAAAAAGCCAATAAAAGTGCAGGAGAAACTATGAAACTGGTGAGAGAAGCAATTGGATTAAAGTATTATTAAATCCTTTCTCATAAAGGGGTAATAAAAATCACTTTATGTTTGTGATATTGTTAAGTTTGCATACTTTCAATCTTAGAATAAAGAAAAGCGGTTTAAATTTTTATAAACTAAAATTCCCCTTTCGGGGATAGGGGTATGGCAAAAACAAAAAAACCAAAGCATATTGCTGTGGCCGGAAATATTGGTGCCGGAAAAACCACGTTAACAGAAATGTTAAGCAAACACTACAAATGGATTCCCCAGTTTGAAGATGTGGATCATAATCCTTACCTGAATGATTTTTATGAAGACATGCCAAGATGGAGTTTTAACCTTCAAATATTTTTTTTAAACAGCCGTCTTAATCAGTTATTGGAAATACAACGGGGTACAGAAACAGTTATTCAGGATCGTACAATATATGAAGATGCAAATATTTTTGCTCCCAACCTGCATGATATGGGACTTATGGGCAAACGTGATTTTGATAACTATTACAAATTTTTTGAGACATTAAAAACAATGGTTCAACCTCCTGATTTGTTAATTTATTTAAAAGCATCGGTGCCAACATTGGTGGCTCAAATACAAAAGCGGGGTAGAGAGTATGAAGAAAATATCCGTCTGGATTATCTAAAAAAACTGAATGAATTTTATAACAGTTTTATTGAAAATTATAAAGAAGGTCCTTTATTAATTATTGATGCAGATAAAAATAAGTTTGCAGAAAATGAAGAACATCTTGGCCAGATTATTACAAGTATTGACAGTAAATTATTTGGGTTATTTTAGAATGTGGCATTTGTAAATGCCGGAAATTGAAGCATATTAATATTTATCATCTGCAAATAGTATGTCTCCATTAAGTATTTAACTATTTGAAATTACTCAATCAATAAGTGAGTTTTTCATTGCATAAAAAACCAATCCTACAGAGTTCTTTACACCAAAGCGTTCCATCAGCCTGTCTTTAATTGCCTCCACTGTTCTGGAACTTATTTCCATTTTTGCAGCAATTTCTGCAGCTGTAAATTCCATACAAACTAAAGTAAGTACTTCTTTTTCGCGGTCACTTAAAACAACTTCAGTGGTTAAAGAAGGATTAAATTTTTGTTTAGAATAATTTTTTTTGATAAGCACTTTATTTACAAATGGGTTTAAATAAAAACCTGTTCGCATAACGTCCATTATAGCTTTTTTTATTTCTGCAGGTTCGGTGCTTTTTAAAAGATATCCAGCTGCTCCACAATCCATCAGATGGCCAACAAATCGTTCATCTTCATACATTGTAAGGATGATTACCCGTATACCCGGAAAATTTTTAGTAATTAATTTTGTAGTATCAATGCCATCTTTTACAGGCATTTTTAAATCGCATAGGATTACATCAGGTTGAGATTCGGGAATTTTAGCAAGCAGTTCTTCTCCATTATTAGCCTCCATTACAAATTTAATATTTGTATAGGAACGCATAGAAAGAATTACTCCTTTTCGAAATATTTGATGATCATCGGCTATTGCAACTTTTATTTCTTCCATAATTTGGGGCAGTATAGTAAAATTACGGAAAACAATCTTCAATTTACAATATCGGATTTATTTGCCCTTTAAAATTCGAATGTTATTTAAAAACTGAGAAACTTATTATCTACAATAGTAAAAAATCCAACATCCCTTAAATCATTGTTTCAACCGGTACTTCGATAGTAACCTTGTAATAAGTGTGGCTTGGGTCAATTTCGAAAAATATTCTTCCTTTTAGTACTTTTATGCGACTGGCAATATTTTTTAAGCCAAGACCCAGAGCGCTATGGTTCAGTTTTTCAAAATCGGCCTGTACAATACCGTTACCATCGTGATGCAGCCGGAAGTACATATTACTGCCGCTGTTATTTTGGGTAAGATGTATAAACCCTGCATTGCTATGTTTAAAAACATTGTTAACCAGTTCCTGAATAATTCTGAAAACAAGTAATTCCTGTTCAACTTTTAATCTTACACGGTAATCATGAAATCTGGCACTGGCATTTATACTGCCACTGCCGCTTATTTTTTGAAATAAATCGGTTACGGCACTTTCCAGTCCAAAGTTTTTAAGTGTGGGGGGCATAAGGCTATGACTGATATTGCGAATAAGCAATATTGCGTCATCAATTATCTGTTTGGCACTGGAAATACTTTGTAATTGCTGTGCTCTTTCCTGGTTTACTAAATTTTCATTCAAATAAAGGCGGGCTGTGGCAAGTAATGGGCCGGCATCATCATGCAGGTCGGCGGCTATTCTGTTACGTTCTTCTTCCTGAAAGCGGATGGAGGCATTAAGAAGAATTTGCTGCTTCTCTTCTTCTAATTGTTTTAATTGACTATTAAAACGAATAACTTTTCTTTGATGAATTACTACAAATACTACTATGGCAATAGCAAGCAGTATCATACCTAATGTGCCCAGAAATAATGCTCCCGATACGCCTCCTTCTGGATTACCTGTTTGTAAAAAGTACATTGCCGGTTAGTAGTTAATTTTGTGTATTAAAAGGGAAAGGGTTTTCATCAAGCATATCAAATGGATTTTTATTGGGGTTTACAGGTAAATTTGGTTCTTTAATAAATAGTGCCATACAGATCAACAGGTTCTTTACAATATTAAACGAGTTATAAATTATTTTATATTGATCCTGAAAATGAGAATCTTCAATCAGTGATTTTGAATAGACTAATAAAAAAAAATTCCCTGCAAAGAAAATAAATAAGCCTGCTGTTATCCAAAATATTTTAGATGTAAATAAGGGAATCTGTATCTCATATTTAATTTTTTCCAGGAAAAAATACAGGAGAATAATCATTATTATTAAACTTTCAACTATTGCTACATTAGATCCTAATTTTATTTTGCTGCCAACTAAATAATCATAAGTTGAAAACACAAAAAACAGGGGGATAAGGATAAGGATAATCTTTTTTGCCAAAGAAGTTTTAAACGTGGATTGGAAAAAGTAGGCTATGATAAAAAATTCAAGGAAAAAATGTAGTCTTACAACTATGTAAAAAAGTTCTTTTCCAAGCCGAAGCTCTCTAATTAAATATTGAAGGGTAAAATTAAAAGCGCTGTAGAGTATATAAAAATAAATAACCTTTAGTGCTTTTGAACTATTATTTTTTCTAAATAGAATCAAAAACACTAAAGGTAAACACTGAGTTAAAAAAGATATGTTAAGAATTAATTCGATGAGTGTTGTATTAATTCTAACAAATGTAGTAAACTGTTGTTTACTAACAAAATACTGCTTGCTATATTAAGCAGAAATCATCTCGTTGATATACGGTTCAAACATGTTAAATAAGTTTTTGTGGTTTATAATAAATTTCTTGATGTAAACTTCCTCCAAAAGCCCTACCTGCGCAACTGCCAATCAAAATGTTAATATGTGGATAACTTATAAAATCCCTTTACTGTAAAGGATTTTGGTAATTACACCAAGTAAAACAACTGTAAAATATTGGGTAAATATACGAAAATAAAATAGTAAAATTACTATGGAATAAATCGTAACTTTACCATAGAAATTTTACTATTACAAGAAGTTGGATAATTATAGCCCCGATTTATTAGCCTGGGGTTAGCTTATTTGGCAAGATATTGGCAGTTAGTTAAATATCCGCTTAATTGGCTGGCTATACAGCCAGCCTAACGAATTTAAATAAAGTTGTTTCAAATTAGAGGTATTGGATATAAAACGGGATTTTAAAATTTAGTTGATTGACACAGGTAATACAGCACAAACAGATTTTTCTTAGATAATTGGATATAATTTTTTCATCTACCAATGTCAATCAACTTTAACAAAAGTAGTGCAGCAATTGGCCATGTACAAGAGCACAACTGCCCTTTTTAATGCTTGTAAAATTTACTTTTTACAGCGTACTAATGCAAAGTCGTAACGTAATTAGGCTAATTAATTTAATCGTATTAATACTAAGTATTACTGCTAAAAACTATATGAAAATCAACATTATGTGGAAAATTTTACTGCTTGTTTTTGTTAATGCCTTGCTTAATTATTAAATGAAAACTGTAACTTTAAACGGATTTTATACTAACCCCCTATTTTCTTAATATTATGAATACCGATCACCTGATTAAAATTGCCATTGCCGACGATCACAAGATTTTTAGAGATGGAATAAAAATGGCACTTGCCGGTAAAACCAACCTTAAAATGCTTTGGGAAGCTGAGGATGGTAAAGATATGATGCACAAAATTGCAATTAAAAAGCCTGAAGTTTTATTAATGGATATTAGAATGCCCGAAATTGATGGCATTAATGGGATACAACTGATACGTAAGGAATATGAAGATATTAAAATCATTGTACTTACTATGTACGACGATCAGCAAATGATTAGTAAAATGATGGAAATGGGGGCCAATGCTTATCTGACAAAAACCACCGACCCAGAGGAAATATATGAAGCTATTCTCACTTGTATGAATGATGACTTTTATTTTAATGATCTTGTGAATAAGGCTGTAATGGGCAAACTGATGCAGAAAAAAAATGTAAGGCAGCACTATGGTACTAATACGCCCGTACATTTTAACGAAAAGGAAATAAAAATACTTAAATTACTTTCTGAGGATAAGACTACCGAGGAAATTTCTAAAATTATTTTTCTTAGCCCCCGAACTATAGAAACCATACGTCAGAATATGAAAACCAAAGTGGAAGCCAAAACCATTGGTGGATTAATTATGTATGGTATGAGGAATAAATTGATTGAATAAATGATAGTATTATAGTCCTTTGGTTACTTATACCTACTACTTTATACCCTTTTTATAAAGTATTAATTTATCCAAAGGTAAAAAAAATCAACGCATATTTTCTGCTCATATCGTAAAATTCCCATCCTTAACATAGGGTAATTACACTCATTCTTATTAGTAAGTATAATTTGAACTTGCACTTTGGAGTTTATATATAAATAGTACTAACCCCATATAAGCCCAATTAATATGATACCTAAAAACGATAGCGAAGAACAAATAAGAGTAATTATAGCAGATGACCATGTTTTGTATCGTGCAGGAGTAAAAACAGCTTTAAGCTCCAAAAAAAACATTAATATAATTGCAGAGGCAGATAATGGCATGCATTTATTAAATATGCTTAAAAATATAACGACCGATGTGATATTGTTGGATATACAAATGCCGGTTATGGATGGTATTACTACGTTGCCGGAAGTTAAAAAATTGTACCCTAATATTAAAATAATTATGCTTACTATGATGGATGATCATAGTATGATTACTAAATTAATGGAGTTGGGTGCCAACAGCTATCTAACTAAAACAAGTGATAGTGAAATAATTTATGAAGCTATTAAAACCTGCCATGAGCAGGAATATTATTTTAATTCTTTAACTAATAAAGCTTTACTAACTAATTTAAAACAAAGAAATTTTGTACCTCCTCAAAAGTTAATGCAACATGACGCACAGTTAAATGATAAAGAGACCTATATCTTAAAATTAATGTGTGAAGAAAAAAGTACAAAAGAAATTGCAGATATTGTTGATCTTAGCCCGCGTACTGTAGAAGCTATACGTGACAAATTGAAAGTAAAAACAGGTGCCAAAAGCACAGCTGGATTAATAATGTATGCCGTAAAACATAAAATATTGAATGAAGAAATGTAATTCTGAAATTATCTGAAACTAAGTCTCTAAAACTGTAATGAAGAAGTAAATCCCGCCAATTTTGGCGGGATTTTACTTTTGAGGATACTTTTTTGTTTGAAGTATATTTGCACAATGATATCATTTAATTTTAATGGAAAAATTTATAAGCAGGAAACACCTGTTATAGGTGCAGATAATCGTGGATTGCGCTATGGAGATGGTATGTTTGAAACTATGAAAATGGAAAAAGGCCAGCTGATATTAGAAGACGATCATTTTGCCAGGCTTTGGAAAGGTATGAATGTATTACAGTTTGCAATACCCAAACATTTTAATCCAGATAAATTACAGGAAGAAATTTTACAGTTGGCAAAAAAAAATAAACACGAACAAACAGCCAGAGTAAGGATTACTGTTTTTAGAGGAGACGGAGGCATATATGATGCTATTGATAATTTCCCGAATTATATTATTCAAACATGGCTTTTACAACCTGAAAATGGGAAATTAAACAGTAATGGCCTTGATATTGGGATATATGGCGAAGTTAAAAAGAGCTGCGATATACTCAGTAATCTTAAAAATAATAATTACCTGCCCTATGTAATGGCTTCTCTTGAAGTTAAAAAGAAAAAATGGAACGATGCTGTAATATTAAATAGTTATGGCAGAATTTGCGACAGCACTATTGCAAATATTTTTTTAATTAAGGATGATGTAGTTAGCACACCTGCTTTAAGTGAAGGTTGCGTTGCAGGTATTATGAGAAAATATATAATTAATAAAATATCTCTTTCAGGGTTTACCTGCTTCGAAAAAGAAATAACTATTGATGAACTGTTAAGTGCAGATGAAGTATTTTTGACTAACTCAATTTATAATATTCGATGGGTAAAAAACATCACAAATAAGTTTTTTGTAAACACTGTTACCCAAAAAATTTATACTGCTATCCTACCAACTATTTTGTAATTCTTGTGTTATTAAGGAATAATGCAAAAAGTAAATATATTTTGGTTTCGCAGGGATTTACGGTTAAAAGATAATGCCGGACTTTATCATGCATTAAGAAGTAATCTTCCGGTTATTCCTGTTTTTATTTTTGATACAAACATTTTAAATAAACTGGAAGATAAGGCAGACAGAAGGGTGCAATTTATTCATACTGCATTAGAAGAAATTCAAATGCAGGTAATAAAAATGGGTTCATCATTGGAAGTGTATTTTGGTACACCAACTTCAATTTTCAAAATATTACTTTCGAAATACCAAATTGAAACCGTTTTTGCCAATAATGATTATGAACCCTATGCACTGGAAAGGGAGAAATTAATTGTTAACTTATTAAAAGGCAACGGTTCTTCATTTAATACTTATAAAGATCATGTAATAACTGAGAAGGATGAAGTGAAAAAAAATGACGGTAAACCATATACCGTTTTTACACCTTACAGTCGCAAATGGAAAACTGTTGTTGATGAAGAATGTTTTAAAAATTATCCAACAGAAAATTATTTCACCAATTTTTATAAGCAACCGGTAAATGCAATACCATCTTTAAATGAAATGGGTTTTAATGCAACTGGAAAACCATTTCCGTTTAAAAATTTAGATGAAGAAGTGGTAAAAAAGTATCAACAGCAAAGAAATTTTCCTGCAATTAAAGGTACTTCTCAATTAGGTGTTCATTTACGTTTTGGGACAATAAGCATCAGAGAACTTGTAATTAAAACTAAAGATTTATCGGAAACATATTTAAACGAATTGATTTGGCGGGATTTTTATCAAATGATATTATGGCATTTTCCTGATGTAGGAAAAGGTATAGCATTTAAACCACAATATGATGCTATTGAGTGGAGAATAGACCATGGTGAATTTGAAAAATGGTGCAATGGACAAACCGGCTACCCCATTGTTGATGCCGGTATGAGAGAATTGAATACAACTGGATTTATGCATAACAGGGTACGCATGATAGTGGCATCCTTTTTAGTTAAACATTTATTATTAGACTGGAGATTGGGGGAGGCATATTTTGCACAAAAGTTACTGGATTTTGATTTAGCTGCCAATAATGGTGGCTGGCAATGGGCATCGGGCAGCGGTTGTGATGCAGCACCGTATTTCAGGATATTTAATCCTTATTTACAAACCCGAAAATTTGATCCTCAGTTTGTTTATATAAAGAAATGGGTTCCGGAATTTCAGGAATCCAGTTACCCAAAACCAATAGTAGCACATGAGTTTGCAAGAAAACGTTGTCTGGAAGTGTATGCCAAAGCTTTAAAGAAAACTAATTTTTAAATATATTATTAGTTAATGGAAAGTTACTTTACGAAAATTTCATTTATCGAAAAATTAGCAGTGGGGTTTAGTATTTTATAAACTTCCAGTAATTTTAATATTGCAGATTTACCCGGCTCCCCTAAATCAATCGAATAATTATTTACATACAGGCTAATATGTTTTAGCATTATATCTTCACTCATTTCCTGCGAATGATCTTTTATATAATTATTTAACGCGGGATAAACTGAGAAAGCGTATTCAATACTTTTTTTTATCAATCTGTCAACTTTTTTTTGAATAGTAAAATCAAAATTGCGGTTAATTACAATTCCTCCTAATGGTAAAGCGTTACCGGTTTCTTTTTCCCAAAAATTCCCAAGATCAACAATTTTATGCAGGCCTTTAGCTTCATAAGTAAAGCGGTTTTCATGTATGATAACTCCTAAACCATTATTTTCAAAAACAAATTTTTCAATCTTATCATACCGTAAAAATATTTTATTTTTTGCATTGGGGTAGGCCAAAGAAAAAAGTAAATGAGCAGTGGTATACTCTCCTGGAATTGCAATAGTGAAGTCATTAACGCTCCTATTTTCCAATTCCAAATTACCAATTAACAATGGTCCAACGCCTTTGCCTAAGGCACTGCCACTGTTTAAAACAATGTAATTATCCAAAACCATTGGTAATACCCCATAACTTAGTTTAGTAATATCCAGCCTTCCTTCAATTGCCCATTGGTTAAGTGTTTGCACATCTTCTAATATTGCCTCAAAAACTAAACCTTCAGTATCAATTTTGTTGTTAACAAGTGCATCAAAAATAAAGGTATCATTTGGGCACGGGGAAAAACCAATTGTGAGTTTCATTTTAACTGGTGAATAAGTTTGGTTAATTCGTTATTTAAATTTTCAATGGCTTCTTTTATTTTCCACTTTGATTTATCTCTTTCCCCAACATAGTTACTTACTGTGCGTATTTGCACAAAAGGTATATTTTCCTGTAAACAAACATAATGCATAGCAGCACCTTCCATACTTTCTATTAGAGGATTAAAGGCATCAATTAATTGCAACTTTTGTAAAAAACTATCGCTTACTTTATTTATTGTTACAGCCTTTGCCCATTTTAAAGTTGAGTTTTTAAGCAGTCCTTCAGAGGTATTAATCAACCAGCCATCAGCAAAGGGAAATTCATGGGCATTAATTAAACCTGATGTAACGAAAGGAGTAAAAGTTCTTTTCTTTTCTGCACCCAAATCACCAAAAGTATCCTGTTTAATTAAAACCGTTTCTTCTAATTGTAAATCTGAAGAAAATGAGCCGCCAATGCCAGCCTGAATTACAAAATCATAATCTACCTGCTGTAACCTTTTTTGTAAATGATACATAGTTGAAGGAGTACCAATACCAGAAATTAAAATATCAATGTTTGAATAAGTATTAATAAAAAGTTCAATTTCATCTGGCGTTGCAGCTATCAGTAAAATTTGCATACTGCAAAAATCGTGTTTACTGTTCATATTTTAAAGTTTAGGGGCTACCTTTGCAAAAATTTAGAAAATACGAATGGTTTACATTACCAGAATAGAACATTTTAATGCAGCACATAAGCTATTTAACCCCAATTGGAGCAGAGAAAAAAATGAGGCTGTCTTTGGTAAATGTGCCAATGAAAATTGGCATGGGCATAATTTTGAACTTTATGTTACATTAAAAGGCGAACCGGATTCCGATACTGGGTTTGTATATGACGTAAAAAAGCTAAGTATAATTGTAAAAGAACATGTAATTGACAAACTGGATCATAAAAATTTAAATTTAGATGTTGATTTTATGTCTGGCAAGCTATGTTCTATTGAAAATCTTGTAATAGGGATATGGAACCAGTTGGAACCCCAGCTTCCGCAAGTAGTAAAACTGCACTGCCTAAAGTTATATGAAACCCCTCGCATATTTGTTGAGTACTATGGAAATTAAGTTTTAGTTTATTGTAAACAATTACTAACTTTATTGGTAATCAACTTTCGATAGTTGTTGCATTTGAACAGCAGACTTCTGTTATAGGCTTCAGCAAAAAACGTTCTGAATTAGTCAACACAATTTTTCAGCGTTTTTTTTTGATGAAAATTATCAACAAAAATCACTTAATTGTGTTAAATAGAATTATGAATAATAAAGTTGCTGTTTATCGTAAAGAACATTTTAATGCAGCCCATCGTTTAAACAATCCTTTGTGGGATGAAGCAACGAATCTACGTGTTTTTGGTAAGTGTAATAATCCCCATTTTCATGGACACAATTACGAGTTGATAATAAAAGTAACCGGAGTGCCTGATGAAGCAACAGGTTATGTTTATGACATGAAATTATTGAGTGATTTAGTGAACGAAAATGTAATTGAACGTTTTGATCATAAAAATTTAAATGAGGATACGGCAGAGTTTAAAAATTTAAATCCAAGTGCCGAAAATATTGCAATTGTTATTTATAATATTCTCAGAGAAAAGATTGATATTAAATTCGATGTACAAATTCGTTTGTATGAAACAGAAAGAAATTTTGTGGATTATCCTGTAAATTAAACCCAAAAAAAATTAAACTGTAACTTATGGCATATTCAAAAGGCGAGCAATATGATGAGAAAACTACCCAGGGCCTCATAAAAACATATAAACAAAGTATTGAACTTTTAGGTGAAGATTCAGAAAGAGAAGGATTGCAAAAAACTCCCGAACGAGTTGCTAAAGCAATGCAATTTCTTACACAGGGCTATCATATGGATGCAAATGCCATACTGAATTCTGCAAAATTTCATGAAGATGTAAGCGAAATGATAATTGTAAAAGATATAGAGTTGTATAGTATGTGTGAGCACCATATGTTGCCTTTTTATGGAAAAGCACATGTAGCTTATATTCCAAACGGATATATTACAGGGTTAAGTAAAATTGCAAGAGTGGTTGATGTTTTCAGCAGACGCCTTCAGGTTCAGGAAAGATTGACGCAACAGATATTAACTTCAATTAAAGAAACCTTAAATCCATTAGGTGTTGCAGTAGTAATTGAAGCGTCACATCTATGTATGATGATGAGAGGTGTTCAAAAACAAAATTCTGTTACCACAACATCTGCTTTTTGGGGGGAGTTTGAAAAAAATGAGACCAGGAGTGAGTTTGTGAAATTGATTAGTGCAAAACTGCATTAAAAGATATTACTAAATATTTAAAATCTCTCCTTGTGAGGGATTTTTTTGTTTTATTTGTATTCTAAAATTATAAGTATGGCAAACGCATATATATTTCCGGGGCAAGGATCACAGTTTAGTGGAATGGGGAAAAATTTATATGAAACCAATTCACAAGCAAAAGAATTATTTGAACAGGCTAATGAAATATTAGGTTTCCGGATTTCTGATATTATGTTTAACGGCAGCGATGAAGATTTAAGACAAACGAATGTAACACAGCCAGCAGTTTTTTTACATTCTGTAATTGTATATAAAACTATAGATAATGCAAGGCCTGATATGGTGGCAGGTCATTCTTTGGGAGAATTTTCTGCATTGGTAGCCAATAATACATTGAGTTTTGAAGATGCTTTAAAATTGGTTTCAATTAGGGCAAAAGCCATGCAGCGGGCTTGTGAATTAATTCCTTCAACCATGGCTGCAGTTTTGGCTTTGGCCGATAATAAAGTTGAAGAAATTTGTGCTGCAGTTTATGCTGAAACCAATGAAGTTGTTGTACCCGCAAATTATAATTGCCCCGGGCAATTGGTAATAAGCGGATCTGTAAAAGGTATTGAAATTGCCTGTGAAAGGATGAAAGCAGCAGGTGCAAAAAGGGCATTGGTATTGCCGGTTGGGGGTGCTTTTCATAGCCCACTGATGTTGCCTGCAAAACAAGAACTGTCCGAAGCTATTAATAATGCTGCATTTCATGTTCCAACTTGTCCTGTTTATCAAAATGTAGTGGCCAAAGCAGTTACAGATGCGGCTGCAATAAAAAATAATTTAATTAACCAGTTGACCGGTGCCGTTAGGTGGACACAAAGCGTGCAGGCAATGATTGCCGATGGGGCATTGCATTTTATAGAAGTGGGGCCTGGAAAAGTATTGCAGGGATTAGTTCAGAAAATTAATAAAGAGATGATTGTTAGCGGAAGCCACTAAAGTTCTACAAAAAAGGAGACGGAAAAATCCCCTTATTTAATTGATATTAATAAAACAAAAATGGGGTGTCTTTGGCACCCCATAAAAATAAAAGTGATATAAATTTTATAAGTTAAACAGACTACTCTCATTTTTGAGAATAAACGCTGTCAAAGATGTCCAATTAAGGATTCAACTTTCAGTTACATTTAAAAAGTAAGCAATTATCTTTTACAAAGTTGCCAGCACATCATTCATACTTCTTACAGCAGCTGCGCTTTTTTCAAAAGCAGCCTGTTCGTCCGCATTCAATTTAAAATCAACAATTTTTTCCCAGCCGTTTTTGCCGATTACTACCGGTACACCAATGCAAATATCTTTTTGACCATACTCGCCATCTAAAGCCACGCAACAGGTAAATAATTTTTTCTCGTCACGTAAAATACTTTTTACTAAAGCGGCTCCGGCAGCTCCTGGTGCATACCAGGCAGAGGTTCCAATAAGAGCAGTTAAAGTTGCCCCACCAACCATTGTGTCTTTAACGATTTTTTCCTGTTGTTCTGCACTTAAAAAATTGGTTACAGGTTCACTATTCCAGGTGGCTTTACTAATTAAAGGAATCATAGTGGTATCGCCGTGTCCACCAATAACTACAGCATTTAAATCAGAAGGGCTGCATCCTAATTGCTGGCTCAGTTGATATTTAAAGCGGCTGCTGTCTAAGGTGCCGCCCATGCCTATAATTCTGTTTTTTGGCAAACCGGTTGATTTTAGTGCCAAATAAGTCATGGTGTCCATCGGGTTACTTATAACAATAATAATAGCATTGGGAGAATGCTTTAAAATATTTTCACACACACCTTTTACTATACCTGCATTTACACCAATCAGTTCTTCCCGGGTCATACCGGGTTTACGTGGCAGACCGCTGGTAATTACTACTACATCACTTCCTGCTGTTTTTGTATAATCATTTGTGCTGCCGGTAATTTTTGTGTCAAAGCCTAAAAGTGTGGCAGTTTGCATCATATCCTGAGCTTTACCTTCGGCAATGCCTTCTTTAATATCAAGCAAAACCAAGTCATTACATAATGCTGCACGGGCAATATTGTCGGCACAGGTTGCGCCTACGGCCCCGGCACCTACTACAGTTACTTTCATATATGTTTTTATTTTTTTGAAGAAATTATTTTCGTCGCAAAGGTAATTGAATAGTTTATTCCTGCTATTGACTAAAATCATGTTTTTTAAACCGGCAATAAAATGTTTTAACGATTTGATAAGAAAATTTGGTGTGTTTTTCCGTTAAGTAAACACAATTCCCTTAGTCATGATTAAGATTTACATTTCCACTTGTTTCTTTGCATTGTCCTGCTGCATGGTTGCGGCAAACACCACCCCTGGAATTACAGTAGTTTATGATGTTAAAAAGAAGGCAGTAAACATTAAGTGGCAGCAAAAAATATCTGGTATCAAATCCTATATTATTCAAAGAAGTAATGATAATATGGGGTGGATAGAAATTGCCCGGCAGGACATAGTAAACTTTAATCCCAATTTAACTTTCCAATTTTTTGACAACAAATCTTTCAAAGGAGAAATATATTACAGGTTGAAATGCATAATGGAAAAAGGGCAGGCAGAGTATTCAACAAGTGTAATGATTAATATTGGTGCTACAAATAATAATTGGGTAATGTACCCAGTACCTGTAGGGGATGTTATTACGTTGCAATACAAAGGTTCTAATAAAATTACAGGTGTTATAAATGTTTTTATACAAAATGTTTCGGGCAGAATATTGACAAGATTACGTAGTGCTTCATTAAATACAATTATCCAGATTCCGGTGAATAACCTGGGTAAAGGCATTTATGATATCAGGATTGTTGTTGAAGATGAAGTTTTGTGGAACCAACGTTTTATTAAATAGGGTCATTATTTTTTAAAAGCGTCCAAAATTTGTTTCTTTTTTACATTTCCCTGGTTGAAATAAACCAATTGTTTTTGCCTGTTATAAAAAGCCAAAACAGGAATAGTTTTGGGGCGAAAATAGCTACCAAAAAAGTATTTATAATCTTTGCCAACATGTATAAGGGGATATTTTGCTAAATGAAATTTATTATAGAAAATTTGAATTTTTTTAAGCGATTCTGAAGATGTTAATAATATGTTTGTATTAAGTATAACTTCTGGCAAGGAGATTAAGAGCTGCAATTGTTCCTGGCAATGTTCACACTCCGGATTGTACAACATAATGATGGTGTTTTTACCTTCAACCAAGACGGTCTGTGTAAATTCAACCGAATCGGTGTTTAACAAAATAAAATTGGGTAAAGCCTTATTTTTAAGATAAAGTGAAATGGAATCATACTGCGAAAAAGCATAAGTGCTTGTACATATTACACAAAACAATATCGTTATCTTTTTCATAAAATATAAAACTTTATAATGCTGCTGCAATTTCTTTAACTGGTGTGCTGCCGGAAAAAGAGGTTACAAAATCCCCTTTTTTATTATATACAAAAATGGAAGGAAAGGAGCGTACTTTATAAAAAGTGCCTAAAAAGTAACTGGGGTCTCTGCCCATGGTAATCATTGGGTAGTCAGCTATTTTATATTCATCGTAAAACTTTCTTAAATAGTTATATTCTAAAGGGGATACCATAATAATCTGTGCTTTTTTAAATAGATTGATATTGGCGGTAATA
>JAYUTC010000327.1:0-3353 GCA_043755395.1 Ferruginibacter sp. | reverse complement strand
TGTCAAAGGACTTTTTAGATGGGGTTAATACATTTTGAGCATTGATTGTCAAAGATGTAATTGTCAGAATAGAAAAAATGATTGATTTCATATATTTTTTTTGTAAAGGTAAAAATGAATTTAAGATTTGTTTTTACCACTTGTCATTTGGGGGTTGATATTTGATGAACGGCTGCGTTGCCATGACGCACAACTATTTCAATGCTTTTTTTATATAAGTTTTCAAAAAGAAATAGCTGCAATGCATAGCTGTATTAATAATTTACACAAAAAATAAAGTTTTTTATTTATAAGATGTTTAAACATTCTGCTTACAAAAACTTGTAAGGGGTTTGCATTATTTTTTTATGAATGGGCTTGCCACTAAAATATAATGCAACTTCACACATAAAAAAACTCAAAAAAAAAATGGAGGGCTACTTTATTAGTAAGGTTAGAAAGATTTTATTATTTTTTTTGAAGGGATATAATATCTTCTTTCATTTTAATTAATTGAGTCTTCAAGCTTTCTATTTGCTGTTGTTGTTCCTGTAAGGCTTTAATGGCAATTACACTAAAACCCGTATAGTTTATTGTATGATAAACGGTATTGTCTGTTGTATCACCAGTAGGATGTTTAAAATCAGAGACCAATTCAGGAAATATAGGCATTATTTCTTGTGCCAAAAATCCAGTTGAAATTTTATGTGTTGGATTGTTATTAATGTATTGATACTTGCTTGGTTTAAGAGCCATTACTTTATCTAACACGTTTTCCATTTTAACTACATTTGTTTTAAGTCGTTGGTCACTTATTTGATTATATGATCCATCTTGGCCAATTTCTAAAACATATAATCCGCCAACGTAGAAATTTAATGTTCCATTTGAAGCAATATCCCAGCCATTCGAATTGTAATTATTTCTGAGCCTTAACCCCCTGTTTGTTGCTGTTTGTTTAATATCAAGCGGTGCAAAAGCAGTTGTACCAGTTGGCAAATTAATACCCACATATCCACCATTTGGATTCAAGTGCATATCACCATAAGAGGTACCCGACACATTTGTAGATTGTATGTATCCTTTTCCCCCCGACTGGGATGTTATACCCATTTCTAAATTTGTGTAACCTCCACTATTCTTATTGGTGCCAATTAAAATACTGCCTGCGCCATTTGGGTTTACGTGTAAATCGGTTTGAGGAGCATTTGCACCAATACCAACATTGCCACCGCTTTGGTTTAAAACTAAATCGCCGCCATTAATGCCCGATGCCTTCGTTGCTTGTATAAAACCATATCCATTGCTTTGTGTATTTACACCCATTTCTAAATTGGTATAACCACCTGAATATTTATTGGTTCCAATTAAAATACTACCTGCACCATTTGGGTTTACATGCAAGTCAGTTTGTGGGATATTGGTTCCAATACCTACATTAATATTTGCAGTACCGCCATTTAAACCAGGTACACTACCAAGTACCATACAATTGCTGCAATTGGCTATGGCATTGGCGCCAATCGCAGTAGCATTGGTACTAAGGGTGCCGGGTGCATCTGACTTATATCCTATGGCCGTGTTTTTATTAACCAACGCTGTGCCGCTCAATGCAGATTCACCTAATGCTGTATTAAAATCTCCTCTGGTAATATTTGAAAGCGCATTTCGACCAATAGCAGTATTACCATCTCCTGATAAATTATTATAAAGTGCCTGGCTGCCATTAGAAGTATTATTTGATCCTGTTTCGTTTGAATATTGAGCCAAATGTCCAACGGCTGTATTAGCAGTTCCGGAAGTATTCAGATATAAAGATCTATATCCTATAGCTACATTATTATTGCCAGTATTCAATAACAAAGCCTCAGTACCTACTGCCACATTTTCGATACCTATTTTATTACGCTGCATAGCATCAGCGCCTATTGCTACATTTTTGCTCCCCGAAGAGTTTGAAGATAAGCTGTTGCTACCTAGAGAAGAATTTCTGCTACCAATAGTGTTTTCCAACATTGCCAAAGAGCCAATTGCTACATTATTGATACCTATAGTATTTGAAGACAGGCTGGAATTTCCTACAGCGGAATTACCATATCCTGAAATGTTGGCAAGCATAGCAACATCGCCAATTGCTACATTAGCGTAACCGGAAGAATTATTGCCAAGCAAAGCTCTACTTCCAATAGCTACATTGTTATACCCTGTTTTGTTATTTGCCATACTGCTTATACCAACTGCAATATTGTTGCTTCCGGTGGTATTATTTTGCAAACTAAGATTGCCAACCGCTGCATTAAAATTACCGATAGTGTTTGCATACAATGCTTGGTTGCCAACAGCAGTATTGGAAGTACCTGTGGTGGCAGTGTACAATGCTTTTGAACCAACGGCCATATTATTGCCGTACAGTGATGTTATGGATGTTGAGTTATTTTCATAATTAAGCAGCGCCGAATCGCCAATGGCAACCATGTTGCTGCCGGTAACACTATTTAACAAAGCAGCTTTTCCAACTGCCACATTACTGTATCCGATTGTGTTTGACAATAATGCCTGATACCCATTTGCAATATTATTACTGCCTGTGGTGTTGGAAAAAAGGGAAAATGTTCCCAAAGCAATATTTGCATTACCTGTAGTATTTGTTACCAATGCTTTTGAGCCAACTGCTGTATTGTATATACCATTAGTGTTTGCTTTTAATGTTTGAAAACCGATTGCAGTATTATCATTACCCTTTGTATTTGCTAACATTGCTTTAGAGCCAATGGCAGTGTTATTGGTTGCATCTGCAGCCGTAGATGCTCCGGTTCCATTATTCATCAATGCCGAATCGCCTACTGCCACAAGGTTGGAGCGATTAACTGTTTGAGATAAAGCTGCACTCCCAATGGCCACATTGCTTACACCGCTGTTATTAATATTACCGCTGTTTAACCCCCAGTTTGTATTTCCATTTACGCCCAAAAATCCCGCATTCAAATTATTTATTTTAAACAGCAAGGATTGATTATCGGTAGTGCCAATAAAATTTGTAGTGAGTGATGTTGCCAGATTACCCTTCATTAACCATGCGCCTTTATCACTATTGTCTCCCATTAAAAAAGGTATCCAAGTTAAGGATACACTGTTCCAGCTGTAATAACCTGGAGTAACAGCAAACCTTCCACTGCCCGCAGTAGCTGTATTATAAATCAATAAAGAATTTGTGGGTGATGGTATGGTTGTAGCATCCAAATTATCTAAAAGGGCTACTCTTGGCATAAGCAACCCTTTATTGGTAGCTGAAACATCAAGTATGGCACTGCTGTTGGGTGTACTTGTACCAATACCCACACTTTGTGCAAAAGAAATAGTACAAATTTCCGTGA
>JAYUTC010000326.1:0-3356 GCA_043755395.1 Ferruginibacter sp. | reverse complement strand
AATCTTTTGCACCTGCTGTACTTAACAAACTCATAGGTTGTTCATTCAAAATAAAACTATAAGGATTATCATGCACAAGCAGAATATTATATTTTTTTGCAAACCTGATAAGTTGTTCAAATAATTCCTGAGTTGGCAATTGCCCTGTAGGCATGTGTGGATAATTAACAAACATAATTTTTACCCTGTTTAGGTATAAATTATTTTCTATTTCCTTAAAATTTGGCAGCCAGTTATTTTCTTCAATTAAATTATATTCTATACATTTCCCACCTGCTATTGTAGCCGCACTTTTGTAGGTAGGATAACCAGGATTGGGGATTAAAACAAAATCCCCTTCATTTAAATAGGTCATACAAATATGCATTATACCTTCCTTGCTACCTATTAATGGTAATATTTCTGTTTCAGCATTTAAATTAACGCCATACCATTTTTTATACCATTTAGAAATGGCATTTCTTAAAGCAGGAATGCCCTTATAGCTTTGGTAAGCATGAGCGGTTGGCTTTGCGCTTTCAACTTGTAAAACTTTTATTACCTCGGGATGCGGAGGTAAATCAGGACTTCCAATACCCAAACTAATAACATTTTTACCTTCTTTATTCATAGCATCAATCTCTCTCAGTTTTTGAGAAAAGTAGTATTCTCCAATTCCCTCTAATCTTATTGCAACTTCCATACTATTATATTTTTCCATTTTTATAAATACCTAAAACATTCAACGACTCGGTTAAAGTTTCTATTTTTTCTAAAACAGCGCTAAATTGTTTTACATTGTCAAACTCCAAATCGGCATGAAAAGAATATTTAAAGTCACTTCCCGGAATGGGCATACTTTGCAGTTTAGAAAGATTTATACCTGATTCAGCAATTTTTGTTAACACTTTTGCCAAACTTCCTTTTGAATGATCGGTGAAAAAATTTATGGACGCCTTATTCGCATCTTTGTTTTCATTAACCATATCTTGCCGTTCCAATACTAAAAAGCGTGTATAATTATTTTTTAAAGTATGAATGTTAGGAACAAGAATATCCAGATTATATAATTCTGCAGCCAGTTTGCTGGCAATTGCTGCAGCATGTTTATTTTTATGCTGATGAATATATTTTGCACTTAATGCGGTGTCTTCTGTTTCAACCAGCTTCCAGTTGTATTTATCCAAAAATCCAAAACATTGTTGTATGGCCATCGGGTGAGAATGAATTTCTTTTATATCATCCAACGTTATTCCCCGATTAACCAAAAGATTTTGTTTTATCTGCAGATAAACTTCACCCACTATTTTCAGGTTACTCTTTAGCAATAAATTGTAATTTGGTAAAATACTTCCGGCTATAGAATTTTCAATAGCCATTATCCCACCATCAGTCATTTTTCTATCCCCTGCAAGTTTTATTAATTCTTTAAATGTGTAACAACAAATTACTTCAGTTTGTTTTCCAAAATACTGTTGTGCAGCCACCTGGTGAAAACTCCCTTCAAAACCCTGAATCGATATTTTTTTACCCACTTCCTTTAGTTTATCACTGTTCATATTTGAATTAATTTCCACCTTTTATCTATAAAAAATCTTTTATGGTTTTGTTGCAAACAAAAATCCCGGCTTTTAAGCCGGGATCCTTTTTATGTTAGTCTGTTTAATTATTCAGTTTTAACAAAAGCATCCCGGTCTATTTTTAAAATAGTAGCTAAAATAATAGAAGCTATGGTTGCCTTTGTTTATCATTATGTTTCAAAAATACTAAAACAAAGTTATACAAACAAAAAAAATCCCTCCTGAAAATTGGAGGGACTTAAATGATTGCTTGCCATTTGAATATATTTATTTTGAACCGACATTTAATACAAGCAACCAGTTGCCGGTTAATAATTACTTCTTAGTTGCAGGAGAATCAACTTTTGGAGCCATTACAGCTGGAGAATCAGCTTTTGGAGCTACAACTGCTGGTGAATCAACTTTTGGAGCTACAACTGCTGGTGAATCAACTTTTGGAGTTTCAGTTGTTTCGCCGCTGTTACAAGCTGTGAATACTGATGCTACTGCGATTGCTAAAAATACTTTTTTCATTTGTTTTTGTTTAAATTTTTAAAATTATAATTTGCTATTTATACCAGAATTAAAAAAAGGTAACCCTCTATTTATAAAATATTTTTCGTTGTTTTGGGTTACAAATTATATTTAAACGTATTAAAATAACCAGGTGAGCACATTTGAGGAAGAAAAACTGATATTAAAAGGACTGGCAGAGAACAATAAGCAGGCTATTGAAACCATATACAGGCAGAATTATGCTATGATTCAGGCTTTTATATTAAATAATAGTGGAGGTTATGATGATGCCAGGGATATTTTTCAGGAAGCTATGATTGTTTTGTATGAAAAAGCAAGTTCGGGAAGATTTGAACTAAGTAGCCAGCTAAAAACTTATATATATTCTGTATGCAGGCGGCTTTGGCTAAAAAGGCTTAGTCAAATGCAACGATACAGTGGTTATTTGGGAAATATTGAAGAAACTATTGTTGTGGATGAAGAGATGGAATTACATGAAAAACGTAATGCAGATTTTATATTAATGGAAAATGCCATGAGTAAAATTGGTGAGCCCTGTAAAAGTTTGTTAGATGCCTATTATATACAAAAAAAGAATATGCAGGAAATTGCAACTGATTTTGGCTATACAAATGCTGATAACGCAAAAACTCAGAAATATAAATGCCTGATGAGATTAAAAAAATTATTCTTCGCACAATATAAAAATGGACAATAAAATGGATGACAAATTATTATTAGAAGCAGTTGAAAGATACCTGAAAGGAGACATGTCGGCAGAGGAAATAATTTATTTGGAAGACATGCGTAAGAGTAATCCAGAAGTGGATCAAATGGTGGTAGAGCATACTTTTTTTATTAATGAAGTGGAAAAGCATGGTTCTTTAATAAATTTTAAACATTCCTTAGGCGAAACTGAAACCAAACTGGCTGATGAAGGTATTATTAACCAATTGCAGCTGAACGGTAAAATAAAAGTTGTTTATTTATGGAAAAAATATAAGCGTATTATAGCAGTAGCTGCAAGTATCGCAGGTATAGTTTCGATAGTTACTGCCGGGTTAACATCTGTTTATAATAATAAAACAAACCCCGAGACTGATAAACTTAGCAGGGAGTTAATTGCAATTAAGAAAGATCAAACACAAACAAATAAAGAACTTATTGCATTAAAAAGTAAAATTAATCCTGCTGCAACACCAAAATCAGGCGGCACAGGTTTCTTAATTGATGCCCAGGGCTATCTTATTACTAATGCACACGTTTTAAAAGGAAAAACAATTATTGCAACTAATGAAAAAG
>JAYUTC010000325.1:0-3376 GCA_043755395.1 Ferruginibacter sp. | reverse complement strand
ATAAGCCTCTGTTTGAATAAACTCGGTAATATCATAAATAGCCTCTCCATAAAATTCATTAATTGCTTTCACATCTTCTTTTTCTTTCAGCCAATCTGCTTCATTTAATTTTTTTTGTATTTTTTTGATACGGCTATTGCTTGGTGAAAGCCATTCTTTTTCAACAAGTATTTCATTCAAACTTTGTATTTTTTCCCTGGTTTGTGCCTGTAAATAAGAGATAACCGAAGCAGGTATTTTTTTATTGCTACTAATATCTTTTGCTATGTTATCATAATAATCAATTGCACCCAAGGTGTCTTCCAATAACTTAAACTGTTCTTTTAGTTTTGTAAATTTCTTTTTATTGTGAATTTGTGTGTACAACTTAGCCAATCCTTCCAGCATAAACAACGGCGTACGGGCATCATTACTATAAAGCCACAGGGCTGGATTTTTTTGTTTGGCTGCATTATCTAATAGTACCTGTAATTTATTAAAAAAGTAAACAAATCTTGCTGGTCCCTTTTTCATTTCTATATTTTTATCTGTAAAATAAAATAATCATTACCTGTTAAATTATTTGATTCATTTTTATCGCTCAAAAAAAGCTACACTGCTACCAACCCAGGTTTTATCTCTGTTATATCTCGTGCCAATCATTTTGCCTTTACTTAGCCTTGCCAGATTATGCACAGCTATTGGCCTGGCCCATTCTTTTTTCCAAAAATAAAACAAACGGATTTCCGCTTTTGCGGGTATATCAGGCGTTTCAATTACATCAGCATATTTTACTTTTTTTTGGAGAATCCAATTTTCCGTATCTGTTACCTTGTCTATATCCTCCTTTGTAACATCAATAATAACACCCATTCCTGCAAAAGAAAATAATGGCTTTAGCACATAATTTTCAAGATCAGCAGGTACACTTTTCAACTGATTTAAATAAAAAGTTGGCGGCACATAAGGATTATCTATCATTGGTAAGGTGAATTTACTGATGCGGTAAAACCAGTTAGGATGAGGTACCCATTCTACCTCCCACGGATGAGAAATATCAATAATTTTACCAAGATTTTTTTGCTGATGCAAATCATCAAAAATGAGCCGGTTGTATATTTTTTTTATTGGTATTTTTTTACCATCTTTTTCATAAAACAATTGATTGCCTTCACCTATCAGTTTGGTTAAACAAACTGTTTTAATACCCAGCAGATCTTCAGTGCAATAAAAATCAATTCTTGTTTTTTGTTGCTCAGGATAAATTTCCAAAAGGATAACATTTTCGGTATCGCCATCACCTACAATAATCTCTTTAAGCAGTTGCAAATAAGATGCTTCTGTATAACCATTTAAATAGGCATCATATGTTGGTGGAACATTTGCATACACTTTAGTTATGGCAGTATGAAAAGCCTGAAATGCAAATAGGGTAGGGAATCCCTGCATTTCTATCAATTGTGGTTCCAGTGTACCGTTATTATTTTCGCAGATGCCAAAATCGAATGCAATAAATTCTGCATGGTCATTTTCATTGGCAACAGTTATATTTTTTGGTATAGCTCTTTCGGTAAGTGTTTTAAAGTTAGGATCAACTATTACATCAATAATATCTTCACATGCAGCTAACATTTTTTGAGTAAAATCTTTGGGAATAAAAACCGGTGTTTCTGCATTTCTAAATTCAAGTGATCCCGGATGAAGATTCTCTAATTCTTGCTCATACCTTGTATATTTTTCTTCGGCAAAGTTGCTGTTGAATTGATGTCTTAATTCTTTTTGCATGCAGGATGTATTGATAGTATTATGTTAGTTAAAAATAATCATAATAATCTAACTATGCTATCAATAAAAAAGGAATTATATTTCAACTGGCTGTAAATTTTGTACAGCAACCTGTAAAAAATTGGGAAGGACGTGTTCGTAGGTAAAAATGATTTTATCGGGGTCGTTTAATTGTTCAATCATACTGGCCCATTTTGCTTCGCCATGATTTTCAATAACCGTTTTCTTTTTTTCTGTAGTTTGCAGGTACATGCTCATTCCTACAGCATCAGCTTCCGGGTGAAACTGTGTACCAATCATGTACTCATTAAAACGAACGGCCATAATAGCTCTTTCTAATTGAATATGCGGACGCTCCTTCTCAATAGCCAAAATTGACGCACCCATTTCAAGTAAATGATTGTGTCTTGGTTCAACAACCTGGTAGTCTCTGCTATCTACTGCATAAAACGGATCTTTCATGCCCTCAAAAACAACTTCCTTTTTTCCATCTTTTAATAAATGAATTGGGAAAACCCCAAAAGAAGTACTTTTTCTTTGGCAAACATTACCAACTTTATAGTATCTACAGGCTAATTGAAAAGAGTGGCAAATAAAGAAAACATATTTTTTTTGAACATGAGCTTCATTGTTATTCCATTTTTGGACTTTATGTAACCAGCTAAAAAATACCTTTTCCCATTCACTTCCTTCACTGTCTAAAGGGCTGCCAGGGCCTCCACTTGAAATAAAAATATCATAAGTAAGATCGGGGACTTCTTTTTTCTGTCTAACATCAAATTCATCCCATGTAATATCTACATTATTTGAATCTCCAAATTGATTGAGTATTTCTCTGATACAACGCATTCCCTGGTTGGCTACACCATCATAGAGATCAAGAATTGCTATACGAATTTTGCTTTTTTCAACTAAGGACATGCGGCAAAAATAATATTTTTATTTTAGATATATTTTAGAGTACGGCAGGAGGGTTAAATACCAGCTAAAAAATTTCCATGAATATAATCAACTACATCTACAAGGCTATTGGTTTGCTCGTATACTTTTAGTTGCCTGTCTGCGCCCGTTCCCTGCTCCAGCATATTATGTACATAATTAACAGCATGTCGGCTTCCTAGTTGCGGTACCACATCATCAATAAAATCGAGCAGTTCATAAATTAGCACCCTTGTATTCACTTCAGTTTCTTTACCAAAGTCTATCATACTGCCATCAATACCATAGCGACTGGCACGCCACTTGTTTTCGTTTATCAATGCCCGTGAATAGGTCATAAAATTTAGGTTTTGGCTACGTAGTTTATACAATTTTGCACACAAAGCCTGAAATAATGAAGCAATAGCAATGGTTTCCTGTACGGTCATTGGTATATCGCAAATTCGAAACTCAACCGTATTAAAGAAAGGATGTACCCTTAGATCCCACCAGATTTTTTTTGCATTGTCTATACAATTTGTTTTTACCAGTAGTTTTACATAACTCTCATAAGCTTCTATGCTTTCAAAATAATCAGGGATACCAGTTCGTGGAAATTTATCAAATACTTTTGTTCGAAAAGATTTATAGCCTGTTTTTCTACCTTCCCAAAAAGGGGAGTTAGTGCTTAACG
>JAYUTC010000324.1:0-3380 GCA_043755395.1 Ferruginibacter sp. | reverse complement strand
GAAACAACAATTCTATCATTTGCACTGTTAGAAGAATTTTCCCCTCTAATACTTACTCCAATAAACGCGGGATTTGTAAAAACAGATAGAGGTAAATTTCTAACAGTATCTTTATGGTAACTGAAATAAGGCATTGGATTCTGAAGAGGTAATACAGCTGTACCACTAAGCTTTGCTCCTAAATCTCTTGTATATAAAGCATTACCAAATGCCGATATAGTAAATGTAACACTGTTTGCAGGACCTGCCCCATATTTATTAGTACCGTAAATAACATTACTTAAGGGACAACAAGAATTAATATTATTACTAGACCAACCTTCACCAATATCATATGCCGAGGAATATACACTCTCACCTAATATTGCGGCATAACCCCGGTTAATATTATTTTTATAATGTGCTTCAACCCTGCGCAAAAAATAGGCATTGGCTGGCAAAACATTTCCTGCAACCGGGTTAGCACTTTGTATAAACCTTAAATTTCCGCCGGCAGAATTAACTGTTAAATAATAGGTTACAGTATCAGAAAATAAACTGTATTTATCATCTAACTGAAATAAAGTATCTCTGTATAAAGTTTTATCGGGCTTGCCATCATTCATCTCGCCCCAAAATTCAATATAATCCGTTGCCCCCAAAGTACCGCTGTTAACTGAGGTAAACATTCTTATCTCTTTTCCATTGCGCCAAAGTTGAAAATTTTGTGCCGGTGTACTTCCTAAACCTATGGTAGCTAATACAGGTTGGTAAATGCGGCAAAGTGTATCTTTTGCAATTTTAAATTTATAATAAGTTTTATTATAATCTATCCAGCTGTTATTAAATTGCGAAAAGCCCGATGTTACAAGCAATAAAATAACTATTGTAAATAAATATTTTTTCATGACAGATTCAATTATATTTTATTCATTTTCTTTTTTTACCAAATTAATCCGCAAAGAAAATATATGTGTGTATAAGGGGTTAGACTGATTGGCAAGATTGGTAAAAGCGTAATCAATCATTACATTTTTAATTTTAAATCCGGCTCCAATACTGGGTTGGTAAATCCAAACTTTCTTTTGATTTAGAGTATCCCCATCTGCCAGTGCTTTTTGAAAATTAGTTACTCCTCCTCTTACAAAAAACACATCTTTTATATTTGCCTCTAATCCAACATGAGGATCAACACTTACAGGATTGCTGCTAAAAACTGTATTTCTTTTTCCATCAAAAGTTATATCCAGGTTTGCCTCAGCCATAAGGTTAACAGCTTTGCCCAATTTAATATTATAACCTCCCCCAATAACAACACGAGGTGCAGTTAGTTCCGTTGACTTAACTGGTATTTCGTTTTTTGTTAGATATAAAACTTCTTTTTCTTTTTCGGTAAATTTAAATGACCAGGCATTAAATGTGGTGGTTAAATCTTTTACCACAACACCAAAATGCCCCCGTTTTCCATGCATTTGTATTCCTGCATCTAAACCAAAACCCCATGCTGTAGCAAAGCTTCCCACTTTGCGATAAATTACTTTTGCATTTACACCAAAGCTTATATTTTTGTTCTCTGTAGTTTTAATGTTTTGCGCAAAAGATAAAAGAAAGGCCCAATCAGCTGATGAAAAGGTTTTAATGTTATTGTAGTTAATACTTCCGTCGGGTTCTACCAGATAAAGTGTATTAGGAATATCATCTACAGCGAAACGTAAAACAGAAATACCTAACGTCCTTTTATTATCCTGAACCGGAATTGCTAATGCAACATAATCGTACTTTGCTATACCGGCAAAATAATCTGCATGCATTAAATTTAAATTAGGATTGTTTTTTACTCCAACTAAACCTGCAGGATTCCAATAACCCGCTGTAGCATCATTTGCAGAAGCTACCTGGGCACTCCCCATGGCAAGACCTCTTGCTCCGGCGCCAATATTCAAAAATTCATTAGAGTATTTTCTAAATTGAGAAAAACTTACTACCGGCCAAAGTAACAATAATAGCAAACCTGTTTTTGTAAATTTTCTCATAATAACTTTAGGGTTAGCATTTGAATTTTTAAAGGATATTATGTATAAAACGTATTTATACTTGGTAAATTGTGCTAATATTCTAAATAAAATTAATCATTATATATCTAACAATTACAATATATTTTTAAGCATTACTTTACCAATTACCTAAAGACCCAATTACTAAGCAAAGGGATGCTTTACCACAATTAAATAATTACAATAAATAAAATTTACGCATTTTTATAATCTGATTTACCACAGGTGAAGCAGAGTATGTGGTTTTATCATTTTTTATAAGCATTTTTGCCTAAGTTGGTATGTCTTTATTTACGAAAACAACAGGCTTAAAGTTTTATAAATATTTATTATGAACGATTTAATAGAAGAATTACAATGGAGAGGAATGGTACAGGATATTATGCCCGGTACCAGGGAACAATTAAATAAAGAAATAACTACGGCTTATATTGGTTTTGATCCTACAGCCGACAGTTTGCATATTGGAAGTTTAGTGCCCATTATTTTGTTGATTCATTTGCAAAAAGCCGGTCATAAACCTATTGCACTTGTTGGGGGAGCTACGGGTATGGTTGGGGACCCCAGTGGTAAAAGTGAAGAGCGTAATTTATTAAGTGAAGATATTTTAAACCATAATGTTGCCTGTGTAAAAGCTCAATTAGAAAAATTTTTAGACTTTGATATCAGTAAAATAAATGCTGCAGAAATGGCCAACAATTATGATTGGTTTAAAGATTTTTCTTTTTTAAATTTTATCAGAGACATAGGTAAACACATAACTGTTAACTACATGATGGCAAAAGACAGTGTAAAGAAAAGGTTAGATGGAGAAACAGGCATGAGCTTTACTGAATTCACTTATCAGTTGGTACAGGGATATGATTTTTACTGGTTGTTTAAAAACAAAAACTGTAAACTGCAAATGGGGGGCAGTGATCAGTGGGGAAATATAGTGACTGGTACTGAATTAATAAGAAAGAAAACTGGTGGGGAAGCATTTGCATTTACCTGCCCGTTAATTAAAAAAGCTGATGGAGGCAAGTTTGGCAAGACAGAAAAAGGAAATATTTGGCTGGATGCAGGGAAGACATCTCCTTACTTGTTTTATCAATTTTGGCTTAATGCAAACGATATAGATGCTGAAGGCTGGATAAAAATTTTTACTTTTTTAGATAAAACAACCATTGATACTGTAATTGCAACGCACAAATTGGATGCTGCAAAAAGGATTTTACAAAAAACACTGGCCAAAGAAGTAACCATTTTTGTACATGGTGAAGAAGAATATACACAGGCCATTGAAACAACAGAAAAATTATTTGCCAATCAAACTGCCCCGGCTGAAAGCCTTAGTGAGCTAGACCT
>JAYUTC010000323.1:0-8486 GCA_043755395.1 Ferruginibacter sp. | reverse complement strand
AATTAACCTACCTTATGTAACAGCAGTTGATGGGGTACCTAAACACCTGGTTAAGAAATTAACCCGTGCAAAATTTGAAGCATTAGCGGATAAATTATTTGAACGTTGTTTAAAACCATGCGAAGCAGCTTTGAAAGATGCCGGCATGAACACCAGCGAAATTGACGAAATTATTATGGTGGGAGGAAGCAGCCGTATTCCAAAAGTGCTGGAACTTGTAGAAAAATTCTTTGGTAAAAAACCAAACCGTGGCGTAAACCCCGATGAGGTGGTTGCAGTAGGTGCTGCAATACAAGGTGGGGTAATGACAGGTGAAATTAAAGATGTGCTATTATTGGACGTTACACCTTTAAGTTTGGGTATTGAAACCATGGGTGGTGTAATGACAAGATTAATTGACAGCAATACTACTATTCCAACAAAAAAATCGGAAGTATTTAGTACCGCAAGTGATAACCAACCCGGCGTACAAATACATGTACTACAGGGCGAAAGGCCAATGAGTAATCAGAATAAGAGTTTGGGAACATTTAATTTGGATGGCATACCACCTGCACCCCGTGGTGTACCACAGGTAGAAGTTATTTTTGATATTGATGCCAACGGTATTTTGCATGTAACGGCTAAGGATAAAGGCACCGGAAAAGAACAAAAAATTACCATACAGGGTGGTAGTGGCTTAAGCAAAGAAGAAGTAGAAAAAATGAAGAACGAAGCTAAAGCCAATGAGGCCACTGATAAAATAGAAAAAGAAAAAGTAGAAAAAATAAACCAGGCCGACAGTTTAATTTTTCAAACAGAAAAACAGCTGAAAGAATACGGCGATAAAATACCTGCTGATAAAAAAGCACCAATTGAAGCCGCATTGGAAAAATTAAAGGAAGCTCATAAAACTGCCGACCTTACACAAATTGATGCAGCCATGACAGAAATGAATACGGCATGGACTGCAGCCAGTGAAGATATGTACAAGGCTACGCAGGATGGCGCCGGTGCACAGGCAACAGGGGGCAATGGTCATCATCAACCGGGTGCAGATGGTACTGAACCACAACAAGGGAAAAGTGAAAGTGTAGTGGAGGATGTGCCTTTTGAGGAAGTGAAGTAAAAATGAAATGTCACCAGGGGCTTGTCGCATGGTGATTAATAAACGAAATAAAAAAGCCATTCTTCATTGAATGGTTTTTTTATTTTTTATAGGCATAAAGCACAGGGGTCAAACTACTTTCTGAAATAAGCCCTTCTGTAATAAGTACCACCATTGCTGCTGGTAATGGCTTTCTCCCAAGTAAAATTTGTACTGGTTAATGTAATGATAGTAATGTTGCCCCACTGCATGGAAGGTATTAACAAACTGGTGCTTGAAAGTAATTGGTATGCCGGGGTTCCTACATAACCTCCTTCGTAAATATATACGGTGCCATTGGTCTGGAAAAGCCAGTAGTCATTTGCTGTGCCATAATATATTCCAGGGATAGGAATTGTGCCATCCGAAAAGGCAAAATTGTTGGTGACTATTGAATCCTTAATAACAAACCATTTTCCAAGCAATTAAGTACCAGGGGGCAGTGGAGGGGGGGGGCATTATTACCTGAAGAATTAGTTTCGCTTTTACTGCACCCGTAAGTTGCCACCAGACACAGGAGCATGCATGAAATAATTACTTTGTTCAGGTTCATATAAGGAATTTACATTTCTAATTTACAGATTAAGATCTTCCTGTGAAAATAATATATATACTGTGACGAAAATAAAAATATAAATTGTTTAATTTAACCGCATATTTCAAACTACTTTTCTTCTTTGTCCAACGGGAACAAAAATAGTATTGGAATCGAAAGCAGTATTATAAAAGATAAAACCAGGTTAAACCAACATACTATTGCTGCAGCCAGGTTAAAAGTTGGAGCTATTAAATAAGAAAGTTTTACATTTTTTAAAACATTCTTTTTATTGTAGGTTTCCTTTAAATAATTTTTTGCAATATAAGCATACATCCAGCATATGGTTAAACTTACTAAAAAAAATATTGCAGAAAATAAAGTAACCGAAATTGGATTATTGCCATTTTTGCCTAATAAAGAAGCAGTAAAAGGGGTTAAACAAATACCCATTAATGAAACCTGATTTATAACCACTATTTTTAAATCTATTTTACTTGCCATATGCAAAATGTTATGGTGCTGAAACCAGTAAACGCCCACTAATAAAAAACTAATAAGCCATCCAAAAAACTCTTTTTTAAGTTCCATTATTTTTTGCATGTTGGCGTGCAAATTATTGCTTTCAAAATGCGGCGCTTTTAAATCTAAAATTAATAATGTAATCACAATTGCAATAATGGCATCGCTATAAGCTTCTAATCGAATTTTGTTATATACAAAATCTTTAAATTTATTTTTAAATATCATAACCTGGTTTTAAATAAATATAACCGATAAATTTATATTATAGTACATTATTTAACCTTTGTTGGTATGAAGCACACTGTAAAATGGATAAGGGTACCTACATTATATGATCCACAATAGAATTAAAATGGTAAATTCGTGATAACATGCCAGCAATATATCCCGGGCAATTGCCCCAATTTTTAATTGCCTTACATTTTCAGGTAAAACATCACTGGTTTTCCGTGTTTCGATACTAACAAATACGTTTAAAGGTTACAAAAAAAACTCCAGCTACCTCTAACATTTTGCTTTTACATGATAGCGCAATCTAAAAATAAGTTTGCCATCATTCAGTTCAAGATAATTTCCTGAGGCATTCCAAGTCATTATATAATTCTCTGTCAGTTGGTCGGTACCATCATGAATTAAAGTAAGGCGATTGCCCTGAATACTATATGTTCCCATTTGAGTTAAAGAAGTTTGGAATTCCCATCTTCCTGTTTTACAAAAAAGATAAGTGGGTAATACTTGCAAATTTCCTTTCGGTTGGGTACCCTTTGTATATATAACAAGAAGATCCCAACTGGTTCCAATTATTTTAGGTAATCCTCCATTCATTTCGGGGCCTGGATTTACCTGTTTTGTATCTGGCTGCGTATTTGTAACCAAAAATTGGTTATTTGTTAGCCAGGATTCAAAATCTTAGCCATCATATTTTACTTTGTATTTGTCTCCCTGTATAGCAGTAATAATTCCGGTGTATTTTTTTCCGCCAGCATCAGTAAGGCTTACTTTTGAACCTATTGATTGAGACATGCCTGTGGTATCAATTAAAATTAGCGCTATTAGTATAAATATGTATTTCATCATTTCGGTTAGTTTAATAATGAAGAATAAAAAGTAGAAAATTAGAATATATAAAAAAAGATAAACTATAATAAGGAACTCATCGCTTTTATTTTAATATTAAAGTAAGTATAAATACTTTGTTCAACCAAATTTTTATGTACCCCAACTTATACTTATGCAGCGTAAGGCTATCTAAATTAATCTGCCAGTAAAAGTATTTAGTTCAAATAATATAAATATCGTGCTTAGTTTATCTTATGCTGATATTCAAATTGTATTTTTGCAGTAATTAATAAACTATACAAATGGAAATAGAAATCTTCACTCTATGCGACTTTGCACAGGACAATAACTCTAAATTAACTATTGTTGGTACTTTCGATAGTATTAATGCAAAACAATTTCCGGTACAACACCCGGCCTGCACAGTTGCCTGCCGTTTAAGGTTTTCAGCAAAAGAAGCAGGCAATCATGATTTTAAATTAAGGTTTATAGATGCAGATGCAAAAGAATTAATTCAGCCAATAACAGGTAATATTAATATTCCTGTTCCCTCAAACGGCCAATTTGCTTCTTTAAATTTTGTGTTTAATTTTAATCAACTGCAGTTTACAAAAACCGGACGTTTTTCTTTTGAGCTTTATATAGATGGCGATTGGAAAAGTGGACTCCCATTATTTTTAAACCAGGTGTTGTAATAAATTTTTTACTATATTCCCGGGCTGATTTTTAGGTTTGTGTTAAAACTTATTTCTTATGAGAATCATATAAGGAAAATAAACTTGGTTACTTCTTGTTAGTATAATTGAATTTCACAGAAAAACCAAAATAATAATTTCTTTTGGGTGCTGCATTATAAAAGCGTCCTGCTGCGGCATTAATATCATTTCCCAGGCTATAGGTTTCATTAAGGAGGTTATCAATACCGGTATAAAAATTTAATTTCAATTTTGTTTTTACAGGTAACATAAATCCCAGGCGGCAGCCCAATAAATGATAGGCAATAGCTGCAACTGAATTAGCATCATCTAAAAATATTTTATCGGCATAATAAAATGTGCTATTGAAGTAAATACCTTTTTTAAATTGTACATCTGCCAAAACAGCAAGAGTATGTTTTGGAACACTGGGTAATTTTTTTCCTGAGAAATCGGTTGAAACCTTTTTAAAATTGCCATATGTAAAATCGCTAAATGTATAAGCAGGTCTTATTATTATATAGTCAAAAACTGGAGAACGGAAAAAGTTGGTATAATCAGCACTGATCTCGATACCTTTTTGATTAGTATTGCCTGCATTTACAAAATAATCTGCATTATTGCTGTCTTTTCTTGCAACTAATGCATTGTCTAACTTAAAATAAAAACCTGTTGCTTCTACCCGTAATTTATTTTTTAGAAAAGAAATCTTCCCACCCAATTCATAGTTGATGCCTTTTTCTGCTTCTAAAAAAGTGCTGATAACGCCTGTGGATGGAAGTAACTCTGCAACTGTTGGAGGTGAAAAGCCTTTTGAAATACTTACAAAAAATGCGTTGTTAGTTTTTATTATTTTTTGCAAAGCTATTCTTGGCGATAATTCATTTTTATAAGTACGGCCCTGTTGCAATACGGGATATTTATTTAATCTGGTAAAATCTACTTTCGATTTATTTATGCTGGCACCTGCAGTCAGTATCCAATCGTCTTTAATATTAAAATCAGCCTGTGTAAAAATGCTGTAAGTACTGTAGTATATATCATCATTGGTTTGCAATGTATCGGGGCTGCCGTTTTTATTTTTAGAAACCTGGGTATTAAAAAATCCTTTCTGTAATTCTCCTCCGGTAATCAATTGTATTTTAGTTTTATTTATTTTTCTCTCATAAATAAATGATGTTCTTCCTCCAAAACCGGGTTCATTTCGTCTTTCGTAATTGCGGAAGGTAGGATTTTGTATTTGTGCAAATGCACCGTAAAGGCTTGTTGTATTTTTAAAAGCAGCGGAAAAATTGAATTGGTGATTAATGCCTGCTAAAAAATTCTTTTGATAAATTGCAGCTTTTACAGCATCGGCACCGGGAAATCCTCCTGATGCAGGCCTTGATTGTTTTGGGTTGGCAATTAATTCTGCTTTAGTTAATCCTCCCGGAGTTTCATAGAATAAATCATTGTATAAAATAGTTGCAGTTAATTTTTGTTTATCCGAAAATTTAAATTGTGAAACAAAACTTACATTATCTTTTTTGCTTTTAGTATGATCACGATAACCATCACTTTCGTTATGTGCAAAAGTAATTAGGCTGCGACTATTTATTTTACCAAAACCAGCAGACAATAAAATATTTTGTAAACCATAACTTCCCGTGATGTAATCAACAGTTAAAGTTGGTTTCCAGCTATTTTCAAAACTGTGTATTAATATTAAGCCACCTGTGCCAGCCCCGTACATACTGCCTGCCGGGCCTTTAATAATTTCGATGTAAGAGAAATTATTAAAGGCAAACTGGTTAAAATATGTATTGCCACCCGGGTCAGTTACTGGAATATCATTCAAATATAATTTTACATTTCTTATACCAAAAGGAGAACGTAATGAGCTTCCTCTTATATTAATACGATAGCTTCCGGGTGAACGTTCTTCCATTCTTATACCTGCTATGGCATTAAAACTATTTACTAAGGATGTTTTATTTACCCTATCGGCATTATTGCTGTTTAGTACTTTTACAATTGTACCACAACTGATAGCCCTGTTTTGTTCAAAGGCTGTAACCACAATTTTACCAAGTGTAAGCGATGAATCAGAGAAAGCTACTTCCTGTGCATACAAAAATTGTTGCAGCAGTATTGTAAGAAGTAAAAATTGAATAAATTTTTTCATTATAACTCGATGACTCACAAAACCAATAAGTAAATTTAGAATATTCTAGTTTAATTAAATTACTAATATTTGGTTATTCTTAATGCTTTTTAGTTTTCCTTACCAATCTCAATCTTTACACTGCCTTTGAAATACTCTTATGCGGCACCATTGCAAACAGATTTATGAGTTTTTAAAATTTTCTATTTATTATACCCTTCATTTGTTGAATGATATTAAATATAGTTAGGCAATTTTTAATATTGGGTATATTCTAAATATGGACATTTAAAATTGAGGAGCTAAAACTTAAGGTATAGTTAGTATAAAGTTAATAAGGATGAAATAAATAAAAAGATGTATAAAAATAGAGTAAGCTTACAAAAGTTATAGAATAAAATCTACATTAGTAAACAGACTGTTAGAAAAATACATCGTATTAATATTAGGTACAACTACTAAAAAAAATGGTCAGTTTCACTCATGAAATGTTATTTAATTGAGTTTACTTTTACACTGTTATTTTTCATGATCCAAAAATATTTTTATGAAAACATTTATTACTTTATTGGTGGTTGTGCTTTTTTTAGTGTCTTGTTCCCGTTCTATTACCATGCAACAGGCAGCTAATGGAAATTACAGAAATTCCAGAGCTGTCAGATAAATCTATATTTTACTTATGTCACTTTTGTTTCCTGTACTAATTTAGACTGGATTTTATTATTTAATAAGGAAGAGGGTTGCAAATTTCATATAGTTTTATTACTTTACTAAGTCTTATTTAGTAATCACCAAAAAAACTGGTATGAAAAAAGCAATAAACTTAGGCATGTTGTTTTTGTTACTGTTTGCCATTTTAGGTATTTCAGCTACATCTTTTGATGCAACTCTTTCAAAAGATGAAAGAAAGTTTGTAATAAAGCATTTAAAGCAAACTCAAAAGGAGTTGGTGAAAAGTGTAAAAGGCCTTTCTGAAACACAATTAAATTTTAAAGCTACGCCTGAAAAATGGTCGGTAAAAGAATGTTTGCAACACTTGACATTGGCTGAAGCAGGTTTATGGATGTGGGCGGATGGTGCTTTAAAAGCTCCTGCAAATGCCGATAAAAGAGCCGGAATTAAAATATCTGATGATGATATGTTGAAAGGAGTATCTAACAGAAGTAATAAAGTACAGGCACCTGATAATTTTCTACCCAAAAATGCAAAGTGGTCCACAATGGAACTAACATTAAGTGCTTTTAAAGAAGAAAGAGGTAAACTGATCAATTTTATAAAAAACACATCCGATGATATGCGGAATCATGTAGTAACCGAAACTCCTTTTGGGCCTATTGACTCTTATCAAATAGTTTTACTTATAGCGGCGCATACAAACAGGCACATGCAGCAAATAAACGAAGTAAAAGCAAATCCAGACTTTCCAAAAAAATAGAAATATTACTGATTAATATTCTTTATCAGGCATAAAAAAACATCCACCGGGAGGCGGATGTTTTTTTATTTTTAAATATAAATTTTACATTAAATCTAAGGCCTTGGCCAAAAATGTAGTATTAAAAGGTAGTACCATGGAACAATATGAGCCAACTGGTGAATTCAATACAACAAAAAAAGCAGCTACAGAAAGTAAAAACAGTACCCAATAAATTCCGGTTTTCTTTTTAGTTGTTTCCATTTTTATTTTTTTGCAAATATAAGGTAGAAGCTTTTATCTGTCACTTTTTTTTAAAGATTATTGAATTTTACAATTTTTGCACTTATAAATTTGACCATTTTCATAATATATTGATGTTTTATTTAAATTTTAATGTGTATTTTTTACATTTTGCTATAAAGGTTTTATATTGCTGCCTGATATTAAAATTTCTGATGGTATTAAATTTTTATTTACGGTTTACAACTCACTTTGGGCAAACTATTTTTGTTAGTGGAAATACTGATAAGCTGGGTTACGGGGATTTGAGTCTGGCTTTCCCTTTACAGTATCTTAATAACCAATTGTGGCATGGAAGTATCAATATTGATTCAGCAAAAGATATTGCTCCAATTAGTTATAAATATATTTTACGGGAGGATGGAAAAGAAGAATCTGTTGAATTTGGAGATGACAGAATCATTACATCCGATAATTTACATATTGAAGAAATTGTTCTTTTAGACACCTGGAATTATTCGGGTGAAATAGAAAATGTGTATTTTACACAGGCCTTTCAGGATGTAATATTAAAAACTCCCACTACAGTTGCCCTCAGTATTTCAAAATCTAATAAAAATTATACACATGAGTTTAGGGTTAAAGCTCCAATATTGAATAAAGATGAATTAGTATGTATAACTGGATCAGCAGTAGCTCTAAACAACTGGTCAAAAGAAAAACCGATTTTTCTAAAAAAAAAATAA
>JAYUTC010000322.1:0-8493 GCA_043755395.1 Ferruginibacter sp. | reverse complement strand
AGAAATGCCATCTAACCCTTTTGATTTTGTTGGTAAAGCCAAATATGAATCCTGGTCTTTGCTAAAGGGTAAACCAAAAGAAACAGCAATGGGGGAGTATGTGGAATTAATAAATAATTTGAAAGGGTAATTATTTATTTTCAAAATAAGTAGTAGAGATTTTAAAATGAGGAATATTTACCAAATTTTTTATTGAATTAATGCAACATTGCCCTTAAGTGTAAGTATAGTGCCGTTTTCGCAAATAATATCAACAGTATAAACAAATATATCAGGTGTAAGCAGATGTCCTTTAAATCTGCCATTCCAGCCTGATGCTGCATCATTGGGCATAAAACTATTTTTCTCATACACCACTTCACCCCATCGGTTAAACAGGCGCAATGTTTTTATGCTGAACAAACCCGAACCCCTGGGATAAAAAACATCATTATTACCATCACCATTTGGGGAGAAAGTATTTGGTATAAATACATTAGCTCCATTGCACACTACAAATATGGTCACCCGGTCTCTGGATTTGCAGCCACCCCCATTTCTTACTTCTACCGTATATTCGGTAGTTTCTTTTGGTTTAACCGTAATGCCTGGGTAATTATTGCGTATAATGCTTTGCGTTGGTGTCCAGATTACAGAACTTACGTCTGTTGAAACTGACGGAAACAAATCTGCGGTTTGTCCAACATTAATTGTTTTGTCCTGCCCTGCTTCTACAGTTGGTATTGGAAATACCTTTACCATTATATAGGCGGTATCTTTAAAACAAGCTTTGTTATCGGTGCCAATTACCTGATAGGTTATTGAATTTTGCGGGCTGGCTAATGGGGTGGCAATGGTTGTACTGTTTAGTCCTGTTGCCGGGCTCCATACATATGAAAATGCACCACTGGCAAACAACCTTACCGAACCGCCTTTGCATAAGGTATCACCATTACTGTTATTCATTATAAATGGTTGCTTTACATTAACTAATACACTGTCAATATTGCTGCACCCCTGTAAAGTTGTTCCGGTTACAATATAATTGGTTAAAGTATCGGGGCTGGCTGCAGGGCTGGAACAATTACTACAGCTTAACCCATTTACAGGGCTCCAGGTATAGTTTAGTGCACCGGTAGCATTAAGTAAAGTGCTTTTGCCTCGGCATACCAATGTATCTAATCCTGCATTTATGGTTGGTACTAAATATGCGTCAATCGATTTAATAACACTGTCCTTGCAGCCGCTGCTGTTAGTAACAATTAGCTGTGTTGTATAGGTGCCTGCAATAGTATAAAGTTGTGCAATTGGGTTTTGTAAATTGGATATATTCCCGTTCCCAAAATTCCATTGCCAGTTTATGGCAGAAGTGTCGGGAATAATTAATTGTCCGTTAAAGGTTACCGTTAGTGGTGTACAGCCATTTGCTGTATTGGTAATATCTGCCTGTGGTGAGGCAACAATTTTTACCGGAACAGGGCTTTTGGCAGTATCTGTACAGCCGTTTTGTGTGGTAACAATTAATTGTGGATAATATAACCCCGCTGTTGCATAAAAATGTACTGGATTTTGTAATGATGATGTGTTTCCCTCACCAAAATCCCATTTATAACTTATAATATTATCGTAACTGGTAGAGGAATCAGAAAAGGCAATGGTAGCAACATCGCAATATGTTTGATTGGTAAAACCAAAATCAGCATTTACTCCATTTACAACAATTGTATCTGGGCCGGTAATAGGCACAACACATCCATTAGGATCCACTAATATCATACTTGGTATATAAATTCCGGGTATAGTATAGGTATAGGAAACGATTGAATCGGGAGTTGCCATTGTAGTGCCATCATTAAAATCCCATATAAAAGAAAGTCTGTCCTGTGTAGATGCAGTAAAATTTACAGTTAAGGGTTTGCAGCCATTTATTGGTCCGTAGTTAAATGTTCCTAAAGGGCCACGTACAGTAATTTGTTTTTGTTTAATATCCAAACAGCCACCGGGTCCGGTGATAGTAAGCTTAGCAATGTAAACTCCGGGAACATTATAAAAATGTGAGGGATTATCTGTTTGCGTAGAAGTGCCATCACCAAAATCCCAGTTCACTGAATTGTAATTTTGAGATGTATTGGTAAAACTTACAAATAAAGGAGGGCAGGTTCCTAAAGAATCACTCAAAGTAAAGTTAGCCAGCGGCGAAATAATTCTTACATAATCCTGATAAATTAAGGAATCTTTACAACCATATTGATCAGTAATAAATAATTTAATGGTATACAATCCGTCGGTAGCATAACTGTGTACCGGATTTGTAGTTATACTTGTTGCGCCATCACCAAAGTGCCATTCATAATTAAGTCCTGGCCCGGTAGATGTATTGGTAAATGTTATTAATTTTCCTGGGCATGATAGCGTGTCAATGGTAGAAAAATTTGCTATGGGGTTAGAAATAATAATGGCACTTATTTTAAGTATAGTATCAATACAACCCTTACTATCAATAACTTTTAGAGAAACGGTATAATTCCCCGGATTAGCATAAGTGTGTAGAAATGGTGGTGCGTTTAAAGTATCAATTATACCATCTCCGTAATTCCATATCCAGGTAACAATAGGATGTATACCATCACTAACAGAATTATCAGTAAATATTACAGCACTTAAAAGGCAACTTCCAGGAACACTTGGTGCAAAACCGGCAGTTGGGCCATCTACCTGAATATATAATGGCTTAATTAAAGTGTCTTTACAACCAAATATATCTGTAACAATTAATTGTACAGTGTATTTTCCTGCCAACGTATATATATGAGAAACAGTTGAATTATTGGACGTAGTTCCATCACCAAATGACCATTCAAATGAAGTAACGTTTATATTATTATTTCCAATTGCTGTAAAATTTATAGAATTATTTTTACAAATAACTGAATCAGAAACATTAAAATTTGCTTTTTCTGATATTATCTGTATTGTTTCTGTTTTCGTGTACTCGCAGCCAGTAGTATAGTTTTTTACAAGAAGTGTAATAGTATAGGTTCCTGTATCAGCATAAGTATGTACCGGGCTTTGTAATACAGATGTGGCACCGTCTCCAAAATTCCAATTCCATTCATCTGCACCAATAGAATGATCGGTAAAAATGCGTAGTTTGGGATTATTACAGTTAAAACTAACGTCAAATGCAGCAATAGGTGGATTGATATGAATATATCTTATAAATTTTATAGAATCACAACATCCGGCATTACATACTATAAGTGTAATATCAAAGTATCCGGTATCTTCATAAATGTGAATAGGGTTTTGCTCAGTTGATGTGCCGCCATCACCAAAAAGCCATAGCCATGAAGTTGCAGTTCCGGTAGATAAATCAGTAAAAGTTACCGGTAAATGAGCGCAAATATCCCGGGGTGTAGCTACTAAGTTTGCAACTGGTTTTACACTGGCAATAATTCCAGGAGTAACAGTTGCAGTATCTGTACAACCTCCTGCAGTAAGTATCATTAACTGAATTGTATAAGAGCCCGCATTAAAGACATGTGTTGGATTTGAAGCTGCCGAAGTAGTTCCATCGCCAAAATCCCAGAGGTAACTAATAACAGGGTCAATTGAGTTTATCGTTGATGAAAATGACCAGGTTAATGGAGCACAGGCAGATACAGGTAAATTATTAATGGTTACCCGGGGGGGGAGGATTTTTACCAAACTAATTTTACGTAGCGTATCAGAGCAACCGTTACTGTTAGTTACAATTAGTACAACATCAAAAGTTCCATAGTTTGTATAAGTATGTGTTGGGTTTTGAAGTAATGAAGTATTGCCATCACCAAAATTCCAGTTGTAAATAATTGCACCCGTACTGTTATTATTAAAACTTACCGTAAGCGGAGGTTTACAGGATTCTGAATTGGAGTTAGTAAAACCGGCAACAGGGTTATCAAAAACGCTGACAGTTTTAAAGGCTGTATCAAAGCACCCCCCAAAGTTGGCAATTAATCTTATTTGAAATACCCCGGCAGTATTGTATATTTTTATGGGATTAGTTACAGTTGATGTTGTGGCATCACCAAAATCCCATGCAACTGCTATTGGCAATGGAGTAGAAGTATTGGTAATTGATAAAGGGGCATTTACACAAACGCTGCCAGAACTTGTAAATGCAGCATTAATATTTGCTATATTTATTAAATTAATTTTTGTTATTGTATCCGTGCATCCATTACTGCTGGTTGTTATCAACTGTACTGTATAAATACCCGCAGCATTGTAAAGATGAGATGGATTTGCAAGTGTAGAAGTACCTCCATCGCCAAAACTCCATTGATAACTTAATGCACCTGTTCCAGTTGATAGATTTTGAAAATTAATATTTACAGGCATTAGACAACCGGAAGGGGCAGAATTAGAAAAATCTGCATGAACACCTGAACTTATTTTTATGTACTGAGCTTTTGATAATACTTTTATGCAGCCAAAGCTGTTTGTTAATCTTAAAGTTACATTATAGTTACCTGCAGCAGCATAAATATGTAAAGGGTTTTGAATGTTACTCGAAGTACCATCTCCAAAGTCCCATTGCCAGGTTGTAATTGTGCCACTTCCAGCTGTACTTTGGTCAGTAAAATTAACCGGTAAGGGAAAACATCCTGCTAATGGGGTTCCAAAGAATGCAACTACAGGAGTGGCATATACATTAATGTATTGAGGTTTAATAATAACACTGGAATCACCTGCTGCATTATAAATAACCAGTTTAACAGTATATTGCCCGGGATTAAAATAAGTGCCGGAGGGATTTTGAAGAAATGATATTGTTCCATTGCCTAAATCCCATTTCCATTGTGTTGGTGAGCCTGTAGATTGATCTGTAAAACTTACAACAAGAGGCGCACAACCAGATAAGGGTGTGGCTGTAAAATTAGCAGTTAGTTGGGCTTTTGTGGAAAAACTAAAAATTGCTAATAATACAAAAATTAAAGAGTATTTGACTCCAAAATTGGCAGTCATTTGTAGTGCTTTGTTTTTTATGAATATTAGGATAATGCAGTTTTAATTGCATCTTATTTTATAACATATCCAATAACTTATAAACAAACAAATGAACTGTAAGAAATTTATAATTTTGTAAAAGCTTTTTGTTTTGTAATAAGATAAAGATATATTCTGATGTAAATATATTGCTTTTTTTGTAAATATTACAGCCTTTCCATGTGTAATACCTTTGGTTCGGTACTTCCCCAAGGCGACAATTCCATTATAGGTACAGCCTTTTTTGTAAATTTCCATTCTCTGTTTAAAAAAGAAAATCCAGGAATTGGCGAAGGTAAATTAATTACCAGTTTACTATAATCGTTATTAGAACTCCATGTTCCGGTAATGGTAAGAATACCGTTTATTGCAGTCATAGGGCCATCCAGAAAAGTGTTTTTTGTAAGTTTAAATTTAAATCCATTAAACTGAGCAGTTATATCAATGCCATTGTCTGATGCTAAATGAACTATAAAATCCCTGTTTAAAATATTTTCCTCAAAAGATTTTTGTAACAAATCTTGATTTTGTTCTATCAGGGTAGCTTTACTGCATCCGCTCAACAACAATATTACTGCAATAGTAAGTGCAATAATAAATCTTGACTTATATAAAACCTTTGGCAATTCTTCTGATTTAAGTATTGTAAATATTGGTATATTTTTTAGTTGCATAGCGGATAAAATAGGTACTGTTTAATGTTTCTCCTGTTGCCTTATAACATAACTCTTCTGAATTATAATATCTTCCTTTTTGATAGATATTTTTACCAAGCCATTTTAAAATAAATTCATAGTTGCCTTGTGCAATTTCTTTTTCTACAGACTCATTTTCTATATAAATAGCTGCATATAACTGTGCAGCATATAAACTTCCTAAACTGTAGGTGGCAAAATATCCAAAACTGCCGTGACTCCAGTGTACATCCTGTAAACATCCTCTGTTATCATCCGGTATTTTAAGGCCCAGATATTTTTCGTAATGTTCGTTCCAGTAAACAGGAATATCTTTTGTTGAAATACTACCTTCAAAAAGCATTTTTTCAATCTCATACCTGATCATTACATGAAAGTGATAGGTAAGTTCATCTGCCTCTGTTCTTATTAGTGAAGCTTCTGCTTTATTAATAGTATTATAAAACTGCTCTACCGAAATACCTGACAATTGCTTATCAAATAACGATTTTAATAAGGAAAAATTGTGTTGCCAAAAGGGTAGGGCACGGCCTATATTATTTTCCCAAAGCCGGCTTTGGCTTTCATGAATACTTAGGCTGCAATATTCTCCAAGCGGTAAGCCATACTCATCTCCCGGTAATCCCTGTTCATACAATGCATGTCCACCTTCATGTATGCAACTCCACGTCATATTACCAAAATCATTTTCATCAATTCTTGTGGTAATTCTTACATCTGCATTGCTGAAGTTTATAGTAAAAGGATGTTCACTAATATCCTGTCTGCCAGCTTCAAAATCAAATTGCATGCGTTTTAATATTTCCATTCCAAATTTCCATTGATTATTTTTATCAAAATGCTGATGAAGTAATGAATTATCTACCTGATTTTTATCTTTTATTTTATTCAGTAAATCAATTAACTGTGGTTTTAAATCAGTAAAAACATTATCAACAATTTCAACTGTTAGTCCTTTGTCAAAATCATTCATCAATGCATTATATGGATGGGTTTCGTATCCTAACAAATCAGCTTCCTTTTTTTTTAATTGTATTAAATTATCCAGGGGTTTTTGAAAACCGGCAAAGGAATTTTCTTTCCTAGCCTGAATCCAGGCATGAAAGCTTTTGTTTACAGTTTCGCTCATTTTCCTTACAAAAGCACTGGTGAATTTATTTGCTTTTTTATAATCTTCCAGACTAAGTTGCACATTTCTTTTTTGATTATCGGTTAAATTGTCTTTTGAAATCAATTCATTCAATAAAGCACCTGTTTTTGCATCAGTAAATTGATGGTGTGCAATTTCGGAGAGTGTTGCAATTTGTCTTCCTCTGTAATCATTTCCTTTTGGTGGTAAATAAGTTTCCTGATCCCATTGTAAAACTGCTGAGGCATATTTTACGTCAGCAATTTTTTGCATCTTTGTTTTATATTTCTTATAAAGTTCTGATGATTTCATACTTAAATTTTATTAAATGATAATTCAAGATATTACAACTTTCTTAGAAAAAATTGCGCCATCTTTTTTGCAGGAAAGTTACGATAATGCAGGATTGATAACTGGTAACTCAAAGTGGGAATGTACAGGTATTATAACAGCACTGGATGTAAATGAAGAGGTGGTGCTTGAAGCAGTTGAAAAAAAATGCAACTTAATTGTGGCACACCATCCGGTAGTATTTGGGGGGTTAAAAAAAATAACCGGAAAAAATTATGTCGAAAAAACGATAATAGCGGCAATAAAAAATGATATCGCTATCTATGCTATTCATACTAATTTGGATAATGTGATGCATGGGGTAAATGGGAAAATAGCAGATACACTTGGATTGATAAACCGAAGGGTACTGCGACCTAAAAATAATACACTAAAAAAATTATTCATTTTTGTGCCTGTTGAGTTTGCCGAAAAAGTCCGTAGTGCAATTTTTGAAGCAGGAGGAGGCCAAATAACTAACTATAGTGAATGTAGTTTTAATGTCCCGGGATCAGGTACCTTTAAAGCAGGGGCTGGCTCAAATCCGTTTATTGGAAAAATTGGACAAAGACACACAGAAAATGAAATAAAAATTGAAGTAATATTTCCGTCATGGTTGCAAACAACCATTTACAATGCAATGATAGCTGCTCATCCTTATGAAGAAGTGGCTTATGATATTATAGATTTATGTAATACTAATTTGCAAATTGGTAGTGGGTTAATTGGGGATTTACCAGAATCCTTAAGTGAAAATGATTTACTTATTTGTTTAAAAGAAAAATTTAATCTTTCAGTCATAAAACATACTGTTTTATTAGGGAAACCGGTTGTAAAAATAGCCCTTTGTGGAGGAGCAGGTAGTTTTTTAATAGCTGATGCAGTACAGGCCGAGGCTGATTTTTATATAAGCTCTGATATTAAATATCATGAATTTTTTGATGCTGACGGAAAGCTGGTTATAGCAGATATTGGGCATTACGAAAGCGAACAGTTTACTATTGACTTGCTATTTGACATTTTGAGTGAAAAATTCCCTACCTTTGCGACCCTGAAAACAAGGGTAAAAACCAATCCGGTTCAGTATTTTTAAATAGGTATAAATAAAAATGTGGCTTGTTGGCATTTGTTTATAAAAAGCTACATGATTAATAAGTGTATAAAAAAACATAAAAAAATTAAAAACTCAAACTTCAAATAATAATTATGGCTGCAGTAAAAGATTTTTCGGTTGAAGAAAAATTAAAATCTCTGGTAAGTTTGCAAAAAATAGATTGCAAACTGGATGAAATTCAAATTTTAAAAGGAGAGTTACCTATTGAGGTTAAA
>JAYUTC010000321.1:0-3384 GCA_043755395.1 Ferruginibacter sp. | reverse complement strand
AAAGGTGCAGGGGCCGGAGCTGATGTTACAGCATCGGGTGTGTTTGCTGACATCATACGATCTGCAAGAGTGTAATGCCCCCCATCCCCTAAAGGGGAGTTATTCAACCATTCTAATTGTTTGATGGGCAGTGAATTTATTGGGAGTTTAAAATGGAAATAATTAATTGTATTTTTTGAGTAACAGAATAAAAAGATAAAAATTGAGCTCACCAAAAAAAATAGAAACTTCATATAACTCCCCTTTAGGGGATGGGGGAAATAGGAGTGTAAAAGTTCATGCACCGGGTACCGTAGCCAACCTCGTTTGCGGCTTTGATGTTCTCGGTTTATGCCTGAATGAACCCAACGATTTGATGGAAGTGAAACTGCTGGATGAAAAGAAGATCATCATTCACAGTGCAGACGGCTATCCTTTGCCGTTAGACCCTGCCCAAAATACTGCAGGTGCACCCCTGATTGAAATGATTGAAGAGGTAGAAGGTAATATTGGTTTTGAAATGATCATTCATAAAAGAATAAAACCAGGCAGCGGTATTGGCTCCAGTGCTGCCAGTGCCGCAGGTGCAGTGGTGGCGGCCAATCATTTGCTGGGTAATATTTTCAGTAAAGAAGATTTGGTTCGTTTTGCCATGTTTGGAGAAAAAGTTGCAACAGGTGTTAAACATGCAGACAACATTGCTCCTGGCATTTATGGTGGCATTACTTTAATAAGAAGTATTTTTCCTTTAGATATAGTTTCCATCCCGGCCCCTCAATTGTATGTAACAGTGGTGCATCCTCAAATAGAAGTGCGTACAAAAGATGCAAGGCAGATATTGCGTAAAGAAGTGTTGCTGAAAGATGCCATCAAGCAATGGGGCAATATCGCAGGACTGGTAGCAGGATTTATGAAGAATGATCTTGATTTAATAGGGCGTTCTTTAGAAGATGTAATTATTGAACCCGTAAGAAGTATTCTGATACCCGGCTTTGATGAAGTAAAAAAACGTTGTAAAGAAGCCGGCGCATTAGGCGGCGGAATTTCTGGATCAGGCCCTTCTTTATTTATGCTGAGCAAAGATGAAGCAACGGCATTATCAGTGGAAACAGTGATGAGAGATATTTATAACAATATCGGATTAGATTACCATACCCATGTTACCACCATTAATATGGAAGGTGTGAAAATTGTAAATGAATAGGAGGGAAACTCATAATCAAAAAAATTGTTTCATAGTGATATTGATACCATAAAATAATAGCTAAGAAATTCGTGTAATTAGTAACAATTCGTGTAATAAAAAATGAAATATTTCAGTACCAATCATAATAGCCCGGTAGTAAATTTTAAAGAAGCAACCATACAGGGCCAGGCACCGGATAAAGGTTTATACTTTCCGGAACATATTCCTTTGTTGCCTGCAGGTTTCCTTGAAAATATAGACCAGTATTCAAATGAAGAAATAGCATATCAGGTCATCAAACCTTATGTTGGTGATGTAATACCGGATGATGAGTTACGAAGGATCGTAAATGAAACAGTGAATTTTGATATTCCATTAGTTAAAGTAACAGATGCAATTTATTCATTAGAGTTATATCATGGGCCAACACTTGCTTTTAAAGATATTGGTGCAAGATTCATGAGCCGTTGCCTTGGCTATTTTGTAAAAAACCAGCAACAAAAAGTAACAGTATTGGTAGCTACTTCGGGTGATACCGGTGGGGCAGTAGCCAATGGTTTTTATGATGTGGAAGGAGTGGATGTGGTAATACTGTATCCGTCAGGAAAAGTAAGCTCAGTACAAGAGAAGCAGTTAACCACATTAGGAAAAAATATTCATGCCCTGGAAGTATCCGGCACTTTTGATGATTGCCAGCGAATGGTAAAGCAGGCATTTACAGATGAAGAGTTGAATAAAAATATGTTTCTTACTTCTGCAAACTCTATTAATGTTGCCCGCTAGTTGCCGCAACAGTTTTATTATTTTTTTGCATACAAGCAATGGCTTAACTCCCCTTTAGGGGGTGGGGGCAATCCACCTGTCATCAGTGTGCCCAGTGGAAATTTTGGAAATATTTGTGCAGGAATATTAGCGCATGTATCGGGGCTGCCGGTGCAACATTTCATTGCCGCCTGTAATGCAAATGATGTAGTGCCTGTATTTATGGAAACAGAAAAATATGAACCCAAAAAAGCAATAGCAACAATATCTAATGCAATGGATGTGGGTAATCCAAGTAATTTCATCCGCATATTAGAATTGTTTAACCACCAGTTTGTTGACTTGAAAAAAGTACTCAGCAGTTGCAGTATTACTGATGAGGAAACAAAAGCAACGCTTAGATCCGTATATCAGCATGAAAATTATTTATTGGACCCTCATGGCGCAGTTGGTTACTATGCATTAGAACAATATTTACAATCGCATCCTTCAGAAAAAGGTATGATACTGGAAACAGCTCACCCTGTAAAGTTTTATGATGTGGTGGAACCTGTGACTGGAGAAAAGGTTCCTGTTCCTTCGTCCATTCAACAACAATTAACTGCAGAAAAGAAAAGCATCCGGATAGAAGCCAATGCTGCAATACTGAAAACATTTTTATTGTCAATGGCTTGATGCATGCAATAAATATTTTCAAAATTTTTATTGTTGAAAATATACGATTCCAAAAAAGTGTTTTTACGATATCACAGAGGACATGTACTCTGTTTTTTTGAAAGCATTGCCTTCTTACAATAATTAATATATTTTTGAGTTTAAAACTTATCCGTACATCTTCATTTTACCAATACCCGCCAGGGTGAGTTAAAGAAGTGTATTTTAAACCCCTTAATTTAAAAAACTATGAAACCTGATTTTTTTATCACAAACAATATTAATAGTTAAGTATGTGCTGAAATGCAGTGCTGAAGCGTATTTCAATCATTTTTAATTATATTGGTTAAAGATGATGTGCAAAATAAAAGTTAAAGTTTGGCACAATTTTGGTAAATGATAATTTGAAAAAACAATCCTTACAATCCAGGTTGTTTTTTTATTAAAATCCGAAATACAAAACCCGTACGCCTGAATCCTTTGAAATTACTTACATCCGTATAAAGTTAATTCCACAGATTTCCAGGTTAATAACAAGAATACCAAATAAGATTCCCATGAGAACTTTATTTGAATATACTATGAAAACTATGAAAACACTACCACTAAAAACAACATTCACTTTGCCGCTATGGCAAAATTATTCCGTCAGGATGTTGTACAATCAAATGAATTTTCCGGTAAGTATTGTTGATTAGTTCAAGTTTTAAAAGCTTCGGCTTGTAATCGTTTTATAGCAGGTGTTTTTTAATGAAGCACTTAAGTAAAAAAAGCAATTTTATTTTACGCAGGTATACTTGTGT
>JAYUTC010000320.1:0-3391 GCA_043755395.1 Ferruginibacter sp. | reverse complement strand
TTAAAATCTAGTTCCCCAAGATTTGTTAATAAAGAAGATGTGCCTGAAGCTAAACTAAACACTGCATTTGTAGGAAAATCTTTATTTAAACGCTCAGTATAAGTAGCTGAAAAAGCAATCCTATCTTTAAAGAAACCCAAATCAATACCTGCAGTTTTTTCTGTAGCTACAGCACCACGAATTTTTGGATCAACTCTTGAACTGCTGGTACCCTGTGTAAAATTACCATTCCATTGGGCACTACCCTGACTGTATAAAGAACCAGGATAAGCGTACGCACCTATACTTTGAGGTACTTCGCCCCATGTTGCTCTTAATTTACCCAAACTTAACCATGGTAAATCATTCTTTAATAATTCACTAAATGTAAATGCCACACCAAACGCTTTAGTAAATATCTCATTGTTATCTGCTGGTAATGTTGAATACCAGTCATTACGTAAAGTAACCTCAGCAGTTAAGACTTTTTTGTAACCAAAAGAGCTTGCGATAAACAGCGCATTATCCTTTTGTTTAAATCTTGAATCAACCGGAGTAACAGGGTCTTTAGAATTACCCAATGTATATAAATTAGGGGTGTTAAAACCACCAGAGGTAGATCCGGAATTACTGTGTGCCAAAACACTGTGTAAATCCATACCTGCAGTTGCACCTATATTAAAATCCTTTATGGTTTTTTGGTAAATTGCAGTAAACTCACTGCGCTCATCATGTGTAGTATTGGTACCACTTGCATAGCCACCTTTTGTAAACCCAAAAGCAGCCTGAGAATTAAATTTCATATCAGTTAAATCACTGCTAACTTTTGTTTCGCTGAAAGAATTTGTTTCTCTAATTCTGTAGGCTCCTTTAACTTTTAAATCTTTACTTATCTTATAAGTTAATGATGCATCTCCAAAAAATCTGGTAAAATTATTTAACACCTGAACCTGATCGTAGGCTGTATAGAAATTTTGCCAGTAATACGGGCCATAAAAATCTTTAAGATTGTTAGGGTTATAATTATCCGGGCCATTATGGTTCCAGCTAGCCTGAATACCTGTAGGAGTTTTTAAATCTTTTAGAGATTTTATTATACCCATATCCAGATTACGGTGAAACCATTGATTAAATGAACCAGACGACTGATTTGCATAAGCATCATTAAAATCGCCATTTGATTTTTGATTAATGATATTTAAATTAATAGCAGCATTTAAACGACTGTTTAAATCAAAAGAAGCATTAAGGCCTAATTGATTTCTTTTAAGCCAGGTAGTTGGTACAAGGCCCTGTACATCTACATTAGTATAAATAGCCTTAATAGTTGTATTATCTGTAGCCTTTGAAAAAGAAATACTATTGAATTTTTTAAATTGTGTTTCGTAATAATCACGGGCATTACTTGGTTGAGGTACAAGAGCTGTAGTTGTAAAAGATCTTTCATGACCACCATACCATGAATACCATGGAATATATTCCTGACCTACCATACGTGGACCCCAGCTAACATCTTCTGAATAATCGGGATAGTATTTACCATCTAAAGCTTTCCACTCAATTGGTTGCCCAGCTTTGTAGGTGTATTTTTTCATATCCTGAAAATCGCCACCAGCATAAGAATTCTGATAATTAGGCAAAATATATACATTATCAAATTTAACACCAGAATTTATTTCAATACCGATACCATTATTTGCCCCTTTTCTTACTTTTTTAGAGGTAATAACCATTGCACCATTTGCCCCATCTGGGCCAAAAATGGCAGCAGCAGCAGGGCCCTGCAATAAAGTAACATCTTCAACATCATCAGTATTTATATCATCAGCAGATACACGGGTACCATCTAATACATATAATATACCTGCACCACCACCTAGTGAAGATGCACCATGAAGACGAACAGCACCAGTACTGGTTAATTTAGCACCTGACTGACCACGTAACTGAATACCGGCAACTTTACCTGCCAATGCTTCATTAATATTGGTATTGCGAATTGTATTTAATTGTTCAGAAGAAACCACCTGAGTATTTGTACTGGATGTTTTTGAACTACGCTTAATACCGTAACCACCTGAAACTACTACCTCTTTAAGGTCAGCATTTCTTTCAAGTACAGAACTAAAAATAGATAATTTACCAACAGGAACATCCATTGGTGCAAATCCGGAACCGGAAATTTCAAGTACATCACCGTCTTTTACTTTAATTGAATAAGCACCGGTTGCATCTGCGGAAACTCCGGTTTTTGAACCTTTAATTTTAATGGAAGCAAAAGGAACTGGATTACCTTCTTTATCGGCAACCTTACCGGACACCACCCGGTTTTGTGCAAATGCAAACACCCCACAGAGCATCAGCATTGTAAACAGTGATAAAAATCTTCTCATGTGCGTTAATTAAGTTTAATGATTTGTAAAAATAGGAATATTTCTTTAAAGTCAAAAAAATGTTAAAAAAATATTATCCGTATAATAATATTGGACATTTTAAGTTGTTATTTAGCTGCTTTAGCAAAAAAAAATGTTAAAATCTGTACATTACCTGAAGCTTTATTTCACTTTTTTTATTCCCATTTATCTCATCCAGACCGCTGCCAATAAGGGTTTTGTTTTTATAAACGGTTTTAGCACATTTAATCCACAGGGCTAGTTTTTTACTAATGTCATAATTTAAATTTATGTAATACCTTAACCCCTTATCATAAAAAACCGGGATGGAAAAACTGTAGAGCACATCATTTTCGTAGGCGTAGACCCGGCTGTTGTAACTATCGGTTTCAAAATATTGTAAGCGAATGCTGGCCAACCAGGGTTTAAATATAGGTTTATACGTTAAATCTAAGTAGGTTAAAAAACCATGTTCTGCATCTTTACTTTTTTTATTAAACCAAAGTATTTCAACACGGCTTCTAATAAGTATTTGCTGGCTAAGTTTAAAATTGAACTGGGTACGCCAGTTTTGTTTTGGCTGTGCAACTACCGGAGATAATGTAAGCTGATAAGGATTATAATTAATTGCTTTTGCCTCGCTATGCAAACGACTGTAAATTTCTATTTGTTTATTGGGCCGGTAAGTTAGTTGTATCATATAATCGGAACCTGAAGAGGATGTATTTACCCTGTATTTTAGCCAGGGGAATTTGTAAAAATCTGCATAGGCATCTAATCGCAATATATCTCCGGGGTGTATGGCCAAACCGGCATAAAAACCTTTTTCGTTATTTGGATAGGAATTTTCGGTAAATGCTGTTGTATACAGAGATTGATAACCTTTAGAAATATTTCTGTATAAAAAACTCATATCAACTGTTGAGGCGGCACTGATTAAAATGCCATTTACAAAAGCACTATACCTGTTATTGTCTGTAGCAGCTTCTCCAAAAAAATGAAGATTTTTATACGTATAG
>JAYUTC010000319.1:0-8545 GCA_043755395.1 Ferruginibacter sp. | reverse complement strand
CATAGCCTTTCCCGAAAAAACAGATAATGAAAGAAAAAAGATTGCCAGTAAATTTTATCAATACTTTACTGATACATTTATTGAAACTTTAAAAATGATCTCTATTTCAAAAAAACAATTAACACAACGCAATACTGGCACTTTTGAAATATTAAATGAACTAATTAAAAAAGGATATAATATTAATATTCTGGGAGGCCATCAGTTTAATTGGGAATATGGCAGCCTTCTTTATTCTCTCCGTTTAAAAATTCCAATTGTGGCAATTTACATACCTATAAGCAATAAAATATTCAGCAAAATATTTTTTAATTTCCGTACCAGATACGGCGCTATTTTTATTAGCGCCACTGATTTTAAAAATAAAATGCATGATGTTTTTAAAAAGCAATATATCATGGCGCTGGGAGCCGATCAAAATCCCGGGGATCCTTCAACTGCTTTCTGGATCAATTTTTTTGGGAGGCCTACCCCTTTTGTTTCAGGCCCGGAAAAGGGCGCAGTTAAAAATAATGCTGCCGTTGTGTATGTTGGGTTTAAAAAAATAAAAAGAGGTTATTATCATTTTGAGACAACCCTGCTTTCTGAAAATAGCGCTGATACAAAAACTGGAGAGCTCACCTGTTTGTACCGTGATATATTGGAGAAAACCATAAAAGAAGATCCCCCCAACTATCTTTGGAGCCACCGGCGGTTTAAGTTTGAATGGAAAAAGGAATATGGGGATTTAATAGGATAATATTTTCCTGGAAATTTTATGAGGGTAATTTACTTGCTAATTTAAAATACTGACATCCTTCTCCACTTTAATTGTTTTTTGTTCTTTTATGATGCCCCAGCCTCCCAATACATTACGAATGTTGTGGATGCCCTGTCTTTTTAACAAGGAAGAGGCTATCACACTTCTATAGCCTCCGGCACAGTGTACATATAAATTTTGATTGTCTTCAAAATTTGCGATATTTATAACATCAGTCATTTCGCCTAACGGAATATTTTGTGCACCTGTCACATGCCCGTCGGCAAATTCAACTTCTTTTCTAACATCAATTACAATCAAATTAATGTCATGTGGTAAATCCATTGCCAGCTCATCAGCTTCTATATTAATAACCATATCAACTTTTTCCCCGGCTATTTTCCAGGTTTCAAAACCTCCTTTTAAATATCCCTGTATTTTAGCAAACCCAACTCTTGATAAACGAATAACGCTTTCTTCTTCTTTGCCAGGTTCGGTTATTAATATAATTGGTTTTTCAAATGGCAATAAACTTCCCGCCCATTCTGCAAATCGTCCCTCCAATCCAATAAAAATGCTGCCGGGTATAAAACCTTGAGTAAATATATCAGCATGCCTTGTATCCAAAATAATCACATCTTCATTTATTAGTTTTTTAAAAGCATCAATATTTAAAGGAGTAAGGCCAATTAGTTTTACCTCATCAAGACTATCGCAGCCCTCCATATTTAATTGTGCATTTATAGCAAAATATTTTGGTGCTGCTGATAAGCCTTCTGTTACTGCTTTTATAAATTGCTCTTTGGTTTGAGGCTGTAGTGCATAATTGGTTTTCTTTTCTTCTTCAATTGTACTAAAATTAGCTGGGCCTAAATTTTTTCCACAACTGCTGCCAGCACCATGAGCAGGATATACAATAATATTATCTGCCAATGGTAATATTCTTGTTTGTAAAGTATCATACATAATACCTGCAAGTTCCTCGCTGCTCATGTCACCACTGCTTAAATCCGGTCTGCCTACATCACCAACAAAAAGTGTATCTCCAGTAAATATTGCATGAGGTGTATCATTCTCATCTTTTAATAAATAACAGCTGCTTTCAATGGTATGGCCGGGTGTATGCAATACTTCAAAACTTATTTTGCCCAGTTTAAATATTTCTCCGTCTTTACTTGAATGAATTTTAAAACTTGTTTTTGCACCAGGGCCATATATGATAGGGGCACCTGTTTGTTTACTTAAATCTAAGTGTCCGCTTAAAAAATCAGCATGAAAATGTGTTTCAAAAATATATTTAATAGCCGCATTTCTTTCTTTTGATAATTTAATATATTCGTCGGTATCTCTTAAAGGGTCGATAATTGCCACTTCGCCTTCACTTTCAATATAATAGGCGGCTTCACTAATACAGCCAGTATATAATTGCTTAATAAACATAAAAATAATTTTCAGCAAAGATAAAAATAAAAAAAGCGTTCCGGTATTTACCGGAAAGCTTTTATGAATTACTTTTAAAAAAAGTTAACCAACTAGTTGTTTAACAAAAGTGTCTATTTCATCTATCCGTTTAAAATTTACTGTATAGTAAATAAATTTACCATCACGCTGTGTAGTTACAATACCGGCTTTTCTTAAAATGGCCAAATGCTGGGATGCTACGGATTGCTCCAGGCGTAAACGAACATAAATTTCGGTAACAGTAATCTTTTTTTCTTCTTCAATCAGGTTTAGTAATTGCTGGCGAAGTTTGTGGTTTAAAGCTCTTAATACAAGAGCAGCTTTTTTTAAAGCATGATAATCCACTTTAATTGAAGATTCGGAAGGAGATTTGGAGGTCGGCATAGCGGACTCCTGTGATTGATTTTCAATCATCATAAGATTTAAATTTTAATTATGCTTGAACAATATTTGAACTATCAAATATACAAATAATTAATTATGCAACAAAGGTTTAATTGGATTTATTGAAAAAAGGTTTTAGCAGTTACTAATAGCCTTTTATATTGTTTTGAAATTCTTTGAGATAAAATGGTTCGCTATAAGCCAGACTAGCAAACTTATTCTGATTAAAATAAGAATAAGATAAATTGGCCATTGCATGGGGTTGGTTGTAAAGAATTATAAATGAAGCATTTAAGTGTTGACAGATGGCTCTCCATTTTACTGCGCCATTTCCAAAAAATACAATTTCCCCTTTTTTCAATTGATTTAAAAAGGAATTTTCTTCCAATATCATTGCACATGGAGGTAAAATAGCATTTAAAGTATCATTATAAATAGCTGTAAAAACTTCTGATCTTCTGGCATCAAGCATAGGGCAAAATAATATTCCCGATCGATTCTTTAATTCATGTTTAGCCTCAATAGTTAAAACTTCCAGGGTATTAATTGTTATTAATGGTTTATTTAATGCATAGCATAAACCTTTTGCACTTGCCATACCCACCCTTAATCCTGTATATGAACCGGGGCCGGCAGTAACTGCAACTGCTTTAATATCTTGTAAATTAAAAGCACCACTTTTAAATAATTGCTGTATCGCAATTTGTAAAAAGGATGCATGATCCCTTTGTGATTCACTGGTTAATGAGTGCAATACTTTACCATCTTTGGCAATACTCACTTTTGCATTTTCTGTTGCAGTATCAATATTTAAAATAAAGCTCATTAATTATTTTCGGTTGCTTCTTTGATAAGTATAGTGGCAGGTTGATAACGTTTATCGGTTAAACTTAATTTTTGCAAAAGTGAATAAAGATTATCAATGCCAATTTTTTCTGTCCATTCAAAAGGTCCATAAGGATAATTAGTTCCAAGTTTCATAGCTATGTCAATTTCTGTTTTACTGCTTACTTTGTCGCCTAATGCGAAGTAAGCTTCATTAATTATCATGGCTATTATTTTTGCGGATATCAGCCCGGGTTCATCTTTAACCCAAATTATTTTTTTGTTTATTTTTTCTATAACAGCATTGTTGCTTTCGTTAATTTCACCTGCAATTTCCCAAATGGGACGTTGTAAAAATGTATTCCATCCATTAATACGCATTATATTAACCGGTGCTTTTAATTCTTCTAAAGTAGTTGTGACACTATTAATAAAAACAGGTTTTAGTGTATCAGTAAAATTATAGTTGCTGTTTTCTTTAATAATAAAGTATGCATCAGCGTCGGAATAATTATCAAAAGAAAAATTGACTTCTGCCTTTATCCATTGAATATCATAGGAATTTTCCGTTAATTCTTCCCATTGTTTATCATCTGTAACTGCTACAAGTTTCATTTATTAGTTTTTGCAAAAATAGGTAGTTAATAAAAGATATATTTGCATTTTGAATAAATAAACAATAATGACAAAAAGAATAATCAATACAGATAATGCACCAGCACCCATTGGACCTTACAATCAGGCAGTTTTAGCAGGCAATTTACTTTTTATTTCAGGTCAGATTGCACTAAAACCTGTTACCGGCGAAATGGCTAATGCTGATATAATTGAAGAAACACATCAGGTAATGCAAAATCTTAAAGCAATATTGACAGTATCTTCAATGGATTTTAGCAACGTTGTTAAAACCACAATTTTTTTAAGTGATATGAACTTGTTTGGCCAGGTCAATGAAATTTATGGCAAATATTTTACCAGCGATTTTCCTGCCAGGGAAACGGTTGCAGTAAAAGGCCTCCCCAAAAATGTAAATGTGGAGATAAGTATGATTGCAGCTATATAATCGCAATAGTTAAGGAAAAACGATTTACAGAATGGAATCTGAAAAAGTAGTTATCATAACAGCTAAAGCACACGACTATCTAATTGATGCTTTACAAAAAAAAGGGTATAAAATTTTATATCTTCCCGAGATAAATCAAAATGAATTAATACCATTAATAGCTGTGGCCGAAGGGCTGGTGGTTACAACAAGGTTATTCATTGATAAAGACATTATTGACAGGGCAGCTAAACTAAAATGGATTGCCCGATTGGGTAGTGGGATGGAATTGATTGATGTTGACTATGCAGAAGCAAAAGGAATAAAATGTGTGAGCAGTCCTGAGGGTAACCGAAATGCCGTTGCAGAACATGCTTTAGGAATGGTATTGGGGATATTTCATAAAATATATAGCAGTAGCCAAGAAGTAAAAAATGGTGAATGGATAAGAGATGCCAACCGTGGTACTGAATTATTGGGAAAAACAATTGGAATTATTGGTTTTGGCAACACTGGTAGTTCTTTTGCAAAATTACTTTCTTCATTTAATGTAACAATTCTGGCATATGATAGATATAAATCTGGTTTTGGCGAAGAGTATATTAAAGAAGCTAACCTGGAGCAAATTTACCATGATGCAGATGTAATAAGTTTTCATTTACCCTTAACTAGTGAAACTAAATATATGGCTAATGATGGTTTTTTTAATTCACTTCAAAAAAGACCTTTTATTATAAATACTTCAAGGGGTAAAGTAATTAATACTGCTTCTTTAATAACTGCATTAAAAGAAAATAAAATATCAGGGGCTGCTTTAGATGTATTGGAAAATGAGAATTTAAACAAACTCTCCGATTCAGAAAAAGATAAAATGAATTTTCTTACAGGGCAAACAAACGTCATTATTACACCACATATAGCCGGATACAGCCATGAGGCATTTTATAAAATGAGTTCCATAATATTGGAAAAATTAGGTATTTAAAATTTTCATTACTTTTGCGATACATGCAACGCCTTGTCAATCTGGGGCGTTGTATTTTTTTTCTCTTAAACAAAATGATTTTTTATGAGTGCAACTACTAATTACGTTACAAAAGAAACCTTCGAGAAGATGAAGGAAGAGCTGCATGGGATGAAAAAAAATGAAAGGCCAGCTGCCAGCAAAGCCATTGCAGAAGCCAGGGAAAAGGGGGACTTAAAAGAAAATGCTGAATATGATGCTGCAAAAGAAGCACAGGGAATGCTGGAAGCAAAAATAAAATATCTTGAAGGTGTAATTGCAACAGCCCGAATTTTAGATGAAACCAACATTGATACCAGTAAAGTAAGTATCCTTACCAAAGTATCGCTAACAAATATGGGAACTAAAAAGAAAGTTACCTACCAGATTGTATCAGAAAAAGAAGCCGATCTAAAACTGGGAAAAATTTCTGTTACATCACCTATTGGTAAAAGTTTATTGGGAAAAGTAATTGGAGACGAAGTGGATGTGATAGTGCCAGCCGGAACTTTAAAATTTAAAGTTGAGGATATCAACATATAATTTTTTTTAAAAATTTAATAGAGCCCATTCTTTTTTTGGATGGGCTTTTTCTATTGTTTCTTTATTAAAAAGTATTTTAATTATGACCATTTTTTCAAAAATTATTGCCGGACAAATACCCTGCTATAAAATTGCAGAGAGTGAATTATTCCTTGCTTTTTTAGATATTGAACCCATAGTTAAAGGCCATGTACTTGTAGTACCAAAAGTAGAAGTGGATAAGCTATTTGATGTACCCGATGAATACCTTAAAGAAATACTGCTTTTTGCAAAACCTATTGCTCATGCTATTGAAAAAGTATTTAAATGTAACAGATGTGGTATAAGTGTAGTAGGGTTAGAAGTGCCACATGCACATGTACATTTAGTGCCCATTAATTCGGCCAACGATTTAAATTTTGCAAGACCAAAAAGTAAAACAACAGATAAGGAATTAAAAGAGGTTCAGGATAAAATTTTAAATAGCCTGCAGCAGGTTTAATTTATTTGAAGGCGGAAACCTACACCATGGATAGTTTCTAAGTTAATTGCAGGGTCGGCTTTTAAATATTTACGCAACTTGGTAATAAATACATCCATACTACGGCCCAAAAAATAATCATCTTTACCCCACACATTAAGCAATACCTCTTCCCGCTTTAAAATTTTATTAATGTGATTGGAAAAAAATTTCAACAAGTCAGCTTCCCTTTGTGTAAGCGGAATTGTTTCCTTATCATTATAAATTTTTAATTCGTTAAATGAAAATTTTAAAGTTCCTAATCTGTACTCTTGTATAGCATCTGATTGCAATTTTTTAGTTCTTCGTAAAAAAACATCCATTCGCATAATTAATTCCTTAATGCTGAAAGGTTTGGTAATATAATCGTCGGCTCCTGTTTCAAAGCCTTTTATTTTATCTTCTTCATTGCTTTTTGCAGTTAAAAATATTATTGGTATTACATCGCTTAGCTGTCTTATTTTTTTAGCTAACGAAAAACCATCCCTTAATGGCATGTTAATATCAAGTAAACAAATATCAAAGTTATTCTTTTGAAATTTTTGCCAGGCAGTTTCTCCATCGGCACAATGTGTTACATCAAACCCTGCATCCTGAAGGTTATCTTTAATTACAAAGGTTAATGTAAGGTCATCTTCTGCCAGTAACACTTTTGCCTTGCTCATTTTCTTATTAATTTATCGGAATTTTTACAATGAATGTACTCCCATTGCCTGTCTGGCTAGTTACTTCAATTTTTCCACCATGTGTTTCAATTACTTTTTTTACAAAATTTAATCCTAAACCAAAACCTTTTACTGTATGTAAATCACCTTCGGGAACCCTAAAAAAACGATTAAATATTTTTTTCTGATTTTCTTCACTAATTCCAATGCCATTATCTTTAATTGAAATACAACAAGAATTTCCCTCACTAGAAGTTGAAATCAGAATTTGAGGATTGGCAGCATATTTAATAGCATTTTCGATAATATTGATAAAAGTCAGCAGCAAATAATATTTATCTGCATATATAATAGGGTTATTTGAGAAAAAATCCGTTTTAATAATTGCTTTTTTTTGCTCTATTAATGGATGCAAATCGTTAATAGCCTGAAGTAATAAATTATTAACGTCAAATTTTTCTTTTTCAAGTGGCAATGAATTGCTGTCGGTATAAGCAATTTCTAAAAGTCGTTGTATTTGTACCTGAAGATGGGAGGTTTGTTCATCAATTATTGAGGCGTAGTTTTTTAATTTATCAGGTTTATCTGTTATATTGGGTTGTTGTAAAACTTCTGCTGCTATTTTAATTACTGCCAGTGGAGTTTTAAACTCATGTGTAAAATTGTTTACAAAATCCTTTTGAGTTTCGTTTAAAAATTTTTGCCGGTACAGGTAAAAAATGCTTGCTCCAAATGCTGTTAAAACCAGCAAAAGCAATCCACCTGATGCAATCCAAAAATACATTTGCTTTAAAATATATTGTCCACGATGTGGGAAAAATAATAAAACATAGGAATAATCCCTTTTTAATACCGGAATTGTTTCCTTCTCTTTAGGTACATGATAGGCATCGGGCAAATCAATATATTGTTCATTAGTGTAGGTGTTTTTTTCGTGATTGTATATTGCTGCCTTACAATCTGTATATACATCAAAATCAGTTAGTTCTGCCTTAAGGTTCAACCAAAGACTGTCTAAGTAAGGTGTGCAATCTATCCTTAATAAATATAAATCAGGTTTAGGGTTTTCAATTACTTTCTGCACATTATCAGATACATCGTTAACCAGTTCCATATCATCATATAGGCCACGAATACTTTTGGAAACATTAATATTAAACTGTTTTTCTTCGTAACGGTAAACTTTTTGCAGCCAGAATAATTGCACAGCAATGATAATAGTAACCAATACGGTACTAATTAAAATTAATAACCTTAAAGTTTTTGAGCGAATTATCATTTGTTTTTTCTGATACAAAGGTTTAAAACTATAATGTTAATGACGGGTTAATAAATACTTTTTTCAATATTCAGCTAAATGTTTTCTGTTTTAAATCGGCAGGGT
>JAYUTC010000318.1:0-3410 GCA_043755395.1 Ferruginibacter sp. | reverse complement strand
TTTAAGTGGTTTACTATGTTCATGAACTACTACCGAACCACTGCCATCCCTTAACCTTTGCAATACATCATCTAAAGCCGTATTAATCAGTTGCTGCAGCCGCTGGTATTCTTCATTGCTTACCACTTCATACACAAAACCTTTCTTTTTATCGCCGTCCACTTTCCTGATAAATCCATACTGCTGCAACTCTATCATAAATCTTTTCTGCTTGCTTGGATGCTCCCTAAATACTTTTCTAATGCTGCTGTTTACAAAAGTCTTTTGCTGGTTTTGCTGTAAGTATTCTTTGAGTTGTTCAAAGTATTTTCTCGTTGCATAGCCTAACTCGTCACTCTTTTTTAAAAGAATATTTTTCATTAACTCGTTGGCTTCTGCAATATCTTCTAAAGTTGTTTCTATAAATAATTCGCCGGTTTCTTTATCTACCTGATGTTCCCTTTGGTACTGTTTGTAAAAAGTAATGGCTTCTATAAATGCGATGTAGTGGGCATTGGTACGCCGTGGTTTAAAAACTTCCTTCGGTATTACAAGCTGCTCTGCATAAGGGTTGCGGACGGTGATGGGTTGTAATACCCTTTGTACATTCTGTAAAAGCTTCTGTATTTTCTGCTGCTCTGTTACATCTATTTTTCCTGCTGATAATTTCCGCTGATAGTCCATTACCCTTTCGTCCTGGGCTTCTGTTTCATCAAGATAAATCAGGAAGCTGCGGTTTGCATTGTCTTCGTAAATATGTTCGTTGGTGGTGCAGCCGCCAATACTAACAGGGCCTTTTACGGTAAGGTGCAATGTTCTTGTAATACCATTGCGGTCTCTCATGGTGATGGTCTTGCTTATCTTCTGTTTGCTTTGTAATTCCCGTATCGGGTACAGCGCTGCAAACACCCCGTCATAATCTTCTATCAATATTACTTTGTGTCCTAAGTCATCGTCCACATAATAATAAAATGCATTGCCACTTACTGATGTCAGTTCTATTTTATCTTCTTTCGGTATCAGTTCCCCAACCTTTTCCTGCAAATGTGATTTACCTACGCCGCTACTTCCAAAACTAATGATGTGCAATGGCCTGGCCGTTTTGCGGCTGGTAAAAACTAAATACATAATCAGCCTGTTTTGTTCTTCGCCGATTACGCCGCTTAGCCCGATGCAGTCATTTGTCCGTTGTAATAAATTCAGTTCTTTTAAAAATGTGATGGCTTCCTGTTCTTCTTCTTTAGTGAGTACTATTTTTTGATTTATGCTTTTTAATTTGTTGCTGTCTATCTGCTGCAGCCGGTAATCTTCCACTGTATTGATTAAATGCCCTACGGCGGTTTGTATGTAAGTGCTGCTGAGTGTAAACCGTTCTGCAATATTTTTAACCAGCTTTTGGGTTTGGGTTTCATTGTATAAATCTAAACTGTGTCTTATACTCGGATAGGTTTTAAAATCAACTTTCAGTGTTACCCTCATGCTGTGCAGGCCTTCTATCCGGATGCCGCCCAACAAGGCAAATAATAATTCTTCGTACTTCCAGGTTACATACTCCGGGTTGTGGTGGTTTAAATTTTCTGTTGCCATGTGGATAAATTTTAAATCTGACATATTTGTCGTAAAAGTAGAAGATTTGTTAGAACCAGACAAATTAAATACCTCTTGTTTCAGATATTTATATCAGCTACTTTTACAAAAGCCTTAGTAAATAGGCTGTTTAAACGATAAATATGACTTTCGGCGAACACATTACAACCCTTCGTAAGCGTAAAAGCATTTCACAAAGTGAACTGGGCAAAGCCGTTGGAACAAGCGGCGATATTATTGGCAAGTATGAGAGAGACGAAGTAAAACCTTCTGTGGAAGTGGCTGCTAAAATTGCGGATGCCCTGGAAGTGTCTTTAGATTTTTTAGTTGGTAAAACAAATGTAGAGATTGATGCTAAAGCTTTGAAGCGGTTGCAGGATATTCAAAAATTAAATGATACCGATAAAGCTACCGTCTTTGAGATGGTGGATGCTTTCCTCCGGGATAGAAAAGCAAAAAAGGCTTATGCTTCGTAAAATAACTTTTCGGCAATTAGTTTTAATTGCTGCTGTTCTCGTTGTAATAAAAATACTTGCAAAGATTATTTATAACAGCAGCTAAATTTCTTTTATGGAACGAATGATTTCATAAACCATGACCTGCCATTGATTTTGCAGCAATAGGGTACAATTAAAACTTCCTACAACCATCTTTCCTTTCAAAGAAAAAATAAACATTACGTTATACACCTTTGTATCAATAGCATTAGAGTAAAAGCTAAAAACATGAATGTTATTTCCATTTGCTTTTATCTGTTCAGAACTGATTAACTGAACCTTACTATTGCTGGTTAATTGCTGCTCCAACTTTTTAGCTTCTGTAAATACCTTTTGTTCTGTCAATACCTGTTTTGTTTTCTTAAAAGCGACATTCACCGTTGCTTCTTCATTGGTGTAAACCTCTGATGGTGTATTATTAGGTGGATATTTTATAGCCAATGTATTTTCATCCATTAATTTAAAAACAGATGGAAGCTTAATTTTTACTTGATTCGATAAAACATTTCTGTACCCTAATTGTGCATAAGAGGTTGTAGAAAAAATCATTAAAAATAAAATGAGCAAAACAACCCAGGAAGATTTACGATAAAAATATACTAAACTCATAGGTTCACTTAAACAAGTTTTTAATCTTAAGGAGATTGTTTTTGATATTCGTAGTGTAACCGGGGTTTTCTAACTTAACATTGTAATGGCTGTGATGCTTATGCTCAACTGATTTTATTCTTTTTGCCGGCAATAAATTTCCGTCATTAACAATTGTATTTCCAAGTAATGAAAGTTTTGATAATAACGGATACCCTTCAATAAATTTTATAGATTCAATCCTGCCACAATTAATTAAACCAAGGCTTTCAAGGCTGGGCAAATTATTTACAAATTCGTAATCCTTGATATTGGGGCATGTATCAAAATCAAGATGCCGGAGTTTTGGTAATTCGTTAATCGCCCTTATTGATGTAAGTTTTTTACAATACCCAATACTTAAGCTTTGAAGATTAATTAAAGTTTCTAAACCGTTTAAAGTCTCAATTGAAGCCGTTTTAATGCGTATATCTGTCAAGCTTTTAATGTTACTCACCTTTACTAAATCTTGTTCTTTAAATTCAATAAGACATAAAGAGGATAGGTTTTTGCAACTGTCAAGGCCATTTATTTTTTTACGCCACTTCACTGATAAGTATTCTAATTTAGTCAGATTACTTAAATCTATTTCATTACTGCCCTGTACATTTATTGATAGCTTTTTAAGGTTTGTTAACTTATTCAGAAAGCTAAAATCAAAATCTGTTGATGCTGTAACATCCAGGTTTTCAAGAAAATTATAATCCTGTAAAAAATTTA
>JAYUTC010000317.1:0-8568 GCA_043755395.1 Ferruginibacter sp. | reverse complement strand
AGAATATCTTTTAGTGAATCATTGAATAAAGATATACTGGCACAGGGCGAATTGTTAAGCACTAAATTATTTTCTATTTACTTAACCGAAAATAAAATTGATCATACTTTGTTGCCTGCCCTGGAATTTATGACCATTGATGCATATGACGAACCGCAGATTGGAGCCATTAAAGTAAAACTGGCACAATTACTTAAACAAAACATTGATAAAAAAATATTTATCACACAAGGATATATTTGCAGAAATGCGAGAGGGGAAGTGGATAATTTAAAAAGGGGTGGCAGCGATTACAGCGCTTCTTTAATTGCAGCAGCAATTAATGCAAGTGTTTGTGAAATTTGGACAGATATTGATGGAATGCATAATAACGATCCAAGAATTGTGAATAAAACTTTTGCTATTGAACAATTGAGTTTTGAAGAGGCTGCTGAGCTGGCTTACTTTGGCGCAAAAATTCTACATCCTGCAAGTATTTGGCCTGCACAATATTATAATGTACCGGTTAAATTGTTAAATACAATGGATCCCTCGGCAAAAGGTACATTGATCACGGAAAAAGCAGGCAGTGTTGGTGTAAAAGCTGTAGCAGCTAAAGATGGTATTACCGCAATTAGAGTTAAGAGCAGCCGGATGCTATTGGCTTATGGTTTTTTGCGTAAGGTATTTGAAGTTTTTGAGAAATACCGTACTTCCATTGATATGATCACCACATCGGAGGTTGCCGTTTCTGTTACCATTGATAATGATGTAAACTTACCGGATATTATTAAAGAACTGGAACCTTTTGGTACGGTGGAAATTGACACTAATCATACGATAGTTTCCATAGTGGGCAATGAAATTGCCGAAACAAAAGATGTGATGAAGAAATTGTTTGATGCTATTGAGCCCATACCGGTGCGTATGGTAAGTTATGGTGGTAGTAAACATAATGTTTCCCTGTTAATTTCCCGAAAATTTAAAGATCAAACTTTGCAATTATTGAATAAAGGTTTATTTGGGTTGGAATAATGTCATAATAATTATTTTTGTTATACAAAAATAATTAATGACATCAGTGCAACATTTTAGATGGTTTGAGCGTCTTACAAATGGTTTTTCATAGGATATTGGATTTTAAACGGGGCTGTATTTTTATACCGGCCCTTTTTTTATTTTAAATAAAAAAAACTCCCCAATAAATTGAAGAGTTTTGGAATAAATAGCAGTAAACTTATATTATAATCATCGCATCTCCGTAACTAAAAAAACGATATTTATCTTTTATTGCTTTCTTATAAGCTTCCATCATTAAATCGTAACCGGCAAAAGCACAGGCCATAATAAGCAGGCTTGTTTTTGGTAAATGAAAATTTGTTACCAGTGAATCGGCAATATTAAAATTGTAAGGAGGATGAATAAAGTGATTTGTCCAGCCCTCAGATGGTTTTAATAATTTTTGTGCAGTAAAGGATGATTCCATAGATCTCATTGTAGTAGTACCAATTGAACAAATTCGATGTCCTTTTTCTTTTGCTTTATTTACAATATTACACGCAGTTTCTTCAACACGGTAATATTCTGCATCCATTTTATGTTTACTTAGGTCCTCTACTTCAATAGGCCTGAAAGTACCAAGACCAGTATGTAAAGTGGTCTCTGCAAAACGGATACCTTTTATTTCTAAACGTTTAATTAATTCTTTACTAAAATGTAATCCAGCAGTTGGAGCGGCAACAGCACCTTCATGTTTTGCATAAACTGTTTGATAACGTTCTTTGTCTTCTTCTTCGGGTTTGCGCTTAATATATTTTGGTAAAGGTGTTTCACCTAAAATTTCTAACATTTGTCTAAACTCATCATCAGTACCATCCCATAAAAAACGAATAGTACGTCCCCGGCTGGTCGTATTATCTATAACTTCTGCAACCAGTTCATCACTTTCACCAAAATACAATTTGTTACCTACACGTATTTTGCGGGCAGGGTCAACAATAACATCCCATAATTTATTGGGCTTATTTAATTCTCTTAAAAGAAAAACTTCAATTTTGGCGCCTGTTTTTTCTTTACGGCCATACATACGGGCAGGAAAAACCTTAGTGTTGTTAACTACAAACACATCTTTATCATCGAAATAATCAATAATTTCTTTAAAATGTTTGTTGTCAATCTGGCCGGTTTTACGGTTAATAACCATTAAACGACTGTCTTCACGCTTTTTTGTAGGATTTTGGGCAATTAAATTAAGCGGAAGGTCAAAACGGAACTGGGATAATTTCATGTAATCAATTTTTAAATGGTTACATGCCGTTTACAGAAAGGTTTAAAAGTGTAGCCTTTTTCGAGGCACTTATCATGTTACGGCATGATTTTGAAGGCGCAAAGATAATGATTTTTGACGAAAAAAATTAGAATAAATGAAAGGATTAATACAAGCTGTTTTATAGATTCAGTTGTTGCCTGCCGGGTATTGCTTCAATTAATTTTTTTGTGTATTCATTTTGTGGATTAAAATAAACTTGTTCTGCAATTCCCTGCTCCACAATCTTTCCTTTATACATTACTAAAATTCTGTCGCTGATATACCGAACAACAGACAGGTCATGCGAAATAAATATTGATGTAAACCCAAATTCTTTTTTCAAATCGGTTAATAAATTTAAAATCTGTGCCTGCACACTTACATCCAATGCAGATACACTTTCATCAAAAATTAGAAAAGAAGGGTTTAATGCCAATGCTCTGGCTATACAAATGCGCTGGCGCTGCCCACCGCTAAACTGGTGTGGATAGCGGTTAAAATGTTCGGGTTGTAAACTTACTTTTTCTAAAAGTTCAATAACTTTTTCTTTTCGCTGATTAGTATTATCTAAAAAGCTATGTACTTTCAAGGGTTCCAATATGGCATTGCCAATAGTGATACGGGGATTTAATGAACCATATGGATCCTGAAAAACTATTTGTAAATCTTTACGCATTATGCGTAATGCCGAGGGATTAATTTGTGTAATATCTTTTCCATCTAAATATATTTTACCGGATGATGGTGAAATTAATTGCAAAATTGCTCTTCCTAAAGTAGTCTTACCACATCCGCTTTCACCTACAAGCCCCAAAGTTTCTCCTTTTGTAACTCCAAAACTTACATCATCAACAGCTTTAAAAAATTGAGATGGCTTTCCAAATAATTTTTTCTTAACCGGGAAATAAACTTTTAAGTTTTCAAGCTTTAAAACAATGGATGGTTGTTCGTTGTTTGTTAATGATACAGCCTTTACTTGATTTAGGCTTTCAGTTTTTTGCTCCTGGCTTTTAGCTTTTTGCTTTTCGCTTTCAACTCCAATAAAATCACTTACCACAGGTAACCGATTTTCTTTTAATTTACCTGCAGGCCTGCAAGCCAAAAGTGCTTTTGTATAATGGTGTTGCGGAGATTGTAAAACCTCTTTTGTTATGCCCTGTTCCACTATTTCTCCTTTGTACATTACCACAATTTTATCGGCAATATCTGCAACAATTCCCAAGTCATGTGTAATTAAAATAACACCCATATTAATTTGTTGCTGCAATTCTTTTATCAGCTCTAAAATTGTTTTCTGTACTGTTACGTCAAGGGCAGTTGTTGGCTCATCTGCAATTAATAAAGAGGGATTGCAGCTTATTGCAATTGCAATCATTACCCGCTGCTTTTGTCCGCCACTAAGTTCATGCGGATATTGATCAATAATATTTACAGGATCCGGTAGTCTTACCTTTTCAAATAATTCAATTGTTTTTTGTTTTGCAGTTGCAGAATTAACTTTTTGATGGAGGCAAATAGATTCCATTACCTGTTGGCCACAAGTAAAAACAGGATTTAAAGAAGTCATCGGTTCCTGAAAAATCATTGCAATATCTTTACCCCGTATTCTTCTGATTTCTGCTGCGGATAATTTAATAAGATTAACAGGTAGCTTATTTTCTCGAAAAAATAAAGAATTGCCGGAAATGATACTTTGTTTAGGCAGTAGTTGTAATAATGATAAAGCAGTAACTGATTTTCCTGATCCGCTTTCCCCTACAATAGCTAGCAGTTCTCCTTTATTAATTTCAATAGAACAATTTTTTACAGCAAGGGTTTTATCACCTTCATTAGTGAATTGTATTGTAAGATTATTTATGGATAGAAGTGATGGCAATTTATAACTAGCGTGATTAGAGCAATTTAATTAGATATTGTCTAAAATTTTAAATGCCTTACAGTTAATCCGTCGTTTATTAATTGTTTTAAGGAGTCAATACCTATTTTTAAATGGCGTTCAACAAAAGCAGCTGTAACGTTTTTATCACTGGCTTCTGTTTTTACACCTTCAGGTACCATTGGCTGATCGCTTACCAATAACAATGCACCTGTTGGTATTTTGTTATAAAATCCAACCGAAAAAACAGTAGCTGTTTCCATATCAATTGCATAAGCCCTTACTTTTTCCAAATAAATTTTAAACTCTTCGTCATGCTCCCAAACTCGGCGGTTGGTTGTGTAAACTGTACCTGTCCAATAATCAGTTTCATAATCTCTAATTGTTGTTGAAATAGCTTTTTGTAAACTAAATGACGGCAATGCCGGAACAATCGGTGGAAAATAATCATTACTTGTTCCTTCGCCTCTCATAGCTGCAATGGGCAAAATTAGATCGCCAATGCTGTGACGCTTTTTTAAACCACCGCATTTGCCTAAGAATAAAACTGCTTTAGGTTGTATGGCACTTAATAAATCCATAATTGTTGCAGCCCCCGGGCTACCCATTCCAAAATTTATTATAGTAATGTTTTCTGCAGTAGCACATTGCATTGGCCTGTCGCGACCAATTACTTCCACATTATTCCACCCGGCAAACATGTCAACATAATTACTAAAGTTGGTTAATAAAATGTATTCACCAAAATTTTCAATTACTTCGCCGGTGTATCTGGGCAACCAGTTGTTTACTATTTCTTCTTTTGTCTTCATTATTTAGTTTTTTAATTTTTTGTAACAGGCAATAATTCTTTATTCATCATTCTTGCATCGCACTCTTGTACGTCATACCTTTGTTCATCAGCCCTTTCAATTTGCTGCATCATTTAAAATTACAAAATTCCTTTCAGCTTCATGATAAAAATTAATTATCCTGCATATCAACCAAAAATTAAAAAAGAAAAAGATAAGGAATTTATTTTTGATGTAGTACGTAAACGTTGGATAATACTTACACCGGAAGAATGGGTGAGGCAAAATTTTTTACAATATATTATTTATGTAAAAAAATACCCGGCTGCTTTAATTGCAATAGAAAAGGAAATAAAATTAGGGGATTTAAAAAAACGTTTTGATATTGTAGTATATGATGCATCATCAAAACCCAGGATGATTATTGAATGTAAAGAAATGAATGTTGATTTAAGTAAAAAGGTTTTAGATCAGGTGTTAAGGTATAATATTACCCTTCAGGTGCCTTATTTGGTTATTACTAATGGAAGTTTTTGCATAGCTTTTAAATGTGTAAATAATGAGTTGAAAGAGTTAACTGAATTACCCACTTTTAGTTTGCTTGGTATAACTATGTAAAAATTGTAACCTGCTTTAAATTTTACAACGGCATAATTCCTAATTCACTGCAGGACAACCCAGTTTTTTATCTTTTTTACCAAAGGAACAAATAACACCAATGCTGTGGCTTAAATAATGATCATTTTTAGCTGGATTTGCAGCTTTGCTAAAGCCATCCAGATAATCTGTAAAACTTAAACGGTAACTGGTTTCACCTATTAATGAAAACCGGTCGCTTAAATAATAGCGTAACCCTGCACCAACAGGTAATACTGCGATAATGCCGGGTAAAGTTTTTGCTTCATCTAATGTTAGCCCGTTCTGTACATCGGAACCTTCTCCAAAAACTGCAGTATTAATATTACTCCAGTCTCTTTTAATTTTTAAAAACGAAAATCCCGCCCCTGCCAAAATATAGGGAGAAAATTGTGGCGATTCATAAGCTAAAAAACTCCATACTGCCTGAGCAGAAATTTCGGTTACCGACGAAGAAAAATTAAAATTTCTTTGTTTTCTCCATTGGGGATTTGAATAAACTCCATCATTGCCATATAATTTTCCACGGTTAATATTTATTCGTACTGAAAATGACTGACTTAAAATTCTGGAAATATGTAAAGCTAACTGGGGTTTTATTGTTTTGTATGAGCCCACAGTTTGAGGGGTTAAATCTCCCTGGTAAACAAAAACTCCTGCGCTTAAACCCATTTCGTATTTACCAAGGTCTGTTTGTGCATGTGCAAAATAAAACAGGCTTAATATAAATGCTGTAAAAATTGAGAATATTTTTAATAAAGACTTCATTGAATTTATTTTTTAGTGATAAAATAATGTCAATGTAAAAGTCTATATACCGATAATTATTATTTTATGGTTAACAATAAAACGTATAATTTAAAAATTATTATTTCAATTTTGCTTCAATACTGTTAAACAAAAGTGAAGTTGATTTTATTGGTTATAGTAATACCAAAATTATTCCAATGATATTTTTAAGACGGGAAATGGAGCAAATACTATGTTAAAATTTTGTTGAAGTAATAATTAGAATTATTATTACTTCAATTCAATATCAGCTTGAGCGTTTAAAGATTGTTTTGAAATATAGGGCCATTTATTCTGAAACTTTGCATAAATAAAATACACTACAAGGCCACTTACAAAAACAACTAAAAAAGAAAAAATGATTGTTAAGCCAGTGGCATAAAAAATGAACAACCACATGGCTATTGCTAATATTACTGGTAGGGGATATAAGGGCATTTTGTATTGTAAATGATTTGTGCCGTTTCTCTTTCTTAAAAGCATTACGCCAATAGCCTGCCCGATAAACTGTACAATAATTCGCATTGCCAGAATTCCGTCAATAACATGTTTCATTTTAAATAATAAACTAAAGATAAAAGCAAAACCCGCTATTACTAATAAAGAAACGTAAGGGAAATTTTTAGTTGGATGTAGTTTACCAAATACTTTAAAAAATGCGCCATCAACTGCAGCTGCATATGGTACTCTGGAGTAACCCAGCATTACTGCAAATAAAGATGCCAGTGCTACCCATAAAATCATGATAGTTGCAAATTTGGCGGCGTTACCACCGTATAGCCGTTCAATAAATGTACTTACTACAAAATTATTTTGGTTTGCATCCTGCCATCCTTTTATTTCCTGCCAGGGTATAACACTGCTAACACTTACATTCATAGCCATATACAATATTGCAATTCCAATTACAGAAATAAACATGCTTTTCGGAATATTTTTCCCAGGATTTTTTATTTCTCCTCCCAAATGGCAAACATTGTAATAGCCCAAATAGCTGTACATCGATTTAACACAGGCTTGCCCAAATACGAAAGATACCAATTGGCCCCAGCTAAAATCTGTATTAATTTCCTTTAAAGGTTGTAAAAAATTGCCATGTGCAATACCACCAAAAATTATCCAGCCTAATGTGAGTAAAACACCACTCCAAAGTAAAACACCAATTTTACCAATGCTGTCGATTTTTCTATATAATAAAAAAGTAACAAAGATGATAACAATTCCCGAAACTGCTTTCTGCTGCCACACTTCTAAATGTATTAAATAGCCAAGGTATTGTGAAAAACCAATTGCAGCAGAGGCCGCAACTAATGGTGCCTGAATAATTGTTTGCCACACATACAAAAAACTCATCATGTTGCCAGCCCCATTTTTACCATAGGCTTCTTTTAAAAAGTTATAACTACCACCGGCTTTCGGATAGGCAGCGCCCAATTCACTCCAAATCATGGCATCAATAAGAGAAAGAATTGCCCCGGCAATCCAGGCATATAAAAACATTCCACCCATAAGTCCCATTATAATAGGCAGTGTTACAAATGGGCCAATACCCACCATGTCAATCATATTTAAAACAGTAGATTGAAAAAGACCAAGGCTGCGTTGAAGTTTAGGTAATGACATTTATTTTCTTGAGCGCTGAAATTACAACATAAAAAAAATATACATAAAAAAACCGGAACCTCCTTGCGGAAGCCCGGTACTAATCAAAACCTTTAACCATTAAACCTTATCCTATGAAAAACCAATTATTGGTCGGTAATCAAAAACAATAGGTTGCATGGCAATAAATATTTTTACCATTTGGCTGAAAATTCTTTCATATAATCAGGGAAGTTTTTATTTTTATAAACACCCTCACCAAAAAATTTTAATGGCGCTTCCAACTCCGAAGGTTTAAGAAAGCCAGATAAAGGTGCTGGTTGGGCTTCAATACCAGTTAATAAAACTGTAGTTGGATAGCCAATGCGGCCTGATAAGAGGTATACAGCAAGGCCATTAGATTTATATGCCGGGTTAAATCCATATTTTTTTGTACCCAACACAGCAGAATCCTGCGACTCAGCATTAAATTTTACCGCATAAAAGTTTTCATTAATATAAGTAGCCACTTTATCGTTATCGTAAGTTTCTTTATCCATAACCTTACACCAGCCACACCAACTGGTAAATACATCAATTATAATAGG
>JAYUTC010000316.1:0-8569 GCA_043755395.1 Ferruginibacter sp. | reverse complement strand
TTTGTATAAAATAGGATTCCGGTAAACGTAGAACCCATGCCTGTTTTTTCTTTATCCTTCGAACTTTCCTCAAGCAAATAATTGTGTATGGCTTTTATTTTTTCAGTAAGATGGCTTTTAAGGTCATCAAAATTCAAATCTTTATCTAATTCTCTGACAGCCTCATTCATCTTATGTAAAACTATTTCACTGGCATAACCACCTCCTTTATGTCCACCCATTCCATCGGCTACTGCTGCTAAAAAGGAATGTTCTGAACCGTCAAAATCAAATTCATAGCTTTTTTTGCTATCTCGTAAATATTCGTTTCCTATCAGAATCATGTCTTCGTTATTTGAACGGACACAGCCAATATCTGATATTGCTTGTATAATTAGTTTCATAATCTTTGAGTTCCTGTTGATGTTTGAGGTAAAATTATTTTTACCTGAAATTCAATATTTGCTATTAATAACAGAGAATTATTTTTTACCTGAACAGGAGTATCCTTTTTAAGCTTTGGTACTGTTTGCCAATTTGGATTATCACTAACTGCACTTCCATTTGTTGAACCAAAGTCTTTTATCTGCCATCCATTTACATTGTCAAAATTAAATTGCACATGCTTGCCTGATATTTGAGAAAACTGATTAAAAAGGTTACTATAATTCCCTTCGGTTCGGCCAATAATATCACCATTTTTTATTTCAATATCAATTTTCAAATGTGTGTTTACGATTTTTAAAATTGGGTTCTGGCTATTGCTTGGGCTTACAGACTGAGATATGTTTTTTAAGATTGAATTGTTCTGGGGAGTTGGGTTAATTGATATAGGTTGGCTTGTGGTGATATTTGCATTTGATTTTTGTTTTGGTGAGTAAAGCTTTCCATTATCCTCTACGCAATGTTTCCCCTTTCTTGGTATGTTGCAATTAGGGCAAAGGAATATTTCCTTGCCACACTGGTCGCAATGAAAACTGTCGTTTTCAATATCACTATTACAATAAACGCAAAGCATTATACGAGTTATTTAAAGTCTTCTTCAGTTATTAAACTTATAATTTCATTTACATTAATCCCACTATTTTCTAACTCTGTAATTCTCGTAGCTTGATTTTTCATTACTTTTTTTTCCAATAAATTTCTAACTGTTCTCCCATTGGCAAAATACTCGTCTCTATTATCATACATCTGGGTAAAATAATTGAGCAGGAAATTGTCCAAATTGCCATCTAATTTCATGCACATATCAGTGACCATTTTTTTGAAAATTAGTACCATTTCATCTGGGGTGTAATCTTCAAAGTATATGGTTTTTGTAAACCTTGAAGGAAGCCCGGGGTTTGATTGTAAAAACCTATCCATGTCTTTATTGTAACCAGCAACTATTGTAATAAATTTACCTCTGTCATTTTCTAACCTCTGTAACAATGCAGTAATAGCTTCCTTTCCAAAATCATTTGAACCTCCATCAACAAGCCCATATGCTTCATCAATAAATAGTAAGCCGCCAATGGCAGAATCTATTACTTTATTAGTTTTTTCCCCTGTTTGCCTTACATATCCCTCTATCAAGCCTTCACTTGACACTTCAATTAATTGTCCTTTGGGTAAAAGACCCATAGTTTTAAAAATATTCGCTAATATTCTTGCTACAGTGGTTTTACCGGTTCCAGGATTGCCTTTGAATACAAAGTGTTCACTTAGAATAGAAAAATTTCCTCCTTTTGCTTCTCTTCTTTTTTGAACACTTATTAAATTGACCAAAGAAGTGATTTCGTTTTTTACAGAAGATAGCCCTGTCATTTTATTTAATGCAGCCATTGCTGAATCAAAACTTTCAACTTTTTCAGTTGAACCGATTTCAGGAAAATCCTCAGGTAAAATTTTTAAGTAATCTTCTCTTGATTTGTTTTCAATATTTTTTAGTCGTTTGGGTATATTTAACTTAACAATTTCAAACAGGTTTCGCATTTCTCCGGCATTCCCGAAATATTTATCTTTCTTTCTGTGTTTTTCCTTGATGATTTCAAGAGCTTTTTCTTGTGCTTCTTCTGTTAGTACATAATCATCATCAGAGCATTTTTTTGTAAATATTTTTAGAAGTTCTTCGGGATTATAATCTTCTATGTGAATTCTATTTGTAAATCTTCGTCTAAGTCCGGGGTCGCTGTCAAGAAATTTTTCTATCTCTGCCGGATAACCAGCTATTACGCAAACAAATTTATCCCTGTCATTTTCTAATCTTGGTAAAAGTGCCTGAATAGCTTCCTTCCCAAAATCACTTCCTTCTGCCAATTGATGTGCTTCATCAATAAATAAAATACCGCCAAATGCTTCCTGAATTTTATTGTCCGTTTGTATTTTTGTTTGCCCTACATATCCTGCAACTAAATCCTTACTAATTACTTCCACTGTATGCCCTCTTGGCAATACCCCTATAGCGGATAGTATTTCACCCAAAGTCCTTGTCACCATTGTTTTACCAGTACCCGGATTTCCGGTAATTACTAAATGCAAATTAATTTGACCGCCAGCTTTTAATCCTAATTCTTTTTTCTCTCTTTCCTGTTGTATGTTATCAATTAAAGTATGGATGAAAGTTTTCACCTTTTCCATGCCAGTAAAACTGTTTAGCTCTTTTAGTATTTTCTCCAAAGGTTTGTCTTCTTCAATATCTCCTACTATATCTGTTTCATAAATGATATTGTCGATTGAATGACTTTCTTGATTCTGAAAATGAGTTTGTAAAATGTCGTTACTGATATTTATTGCATCACGTCCGTTTCCAAATTCTTTATCTTTCCTTTTTACGATGGTTCTAAATAACTTCTTTAGTTTTATTTCAGCATTTAGCTCAAGAGTAAATTTCTGTTGCTTAAAATTCCTTAAGGAAAGCTCAGTCATTTCCTCTGCTGTTAAGTCAGGCAACTCAAAAACAAGACCGAATCTTTTTTTAATATCAGGGTTCTCATTAAGATATTCCTTAAATCCCTCAGGTCTTGATGATAAAATAATTATTGGGTCGCCATTTCCTTTTTCCATCTTATCATAGAGTTTATCAATTGGGGTGCTTTGTCCAGGAACATATCCAGCAGGTACAAGGGAATGCACTTTGTCTATAAAAACGATTCCTCCTTTTGCAGCATTTAGGTTGTTTTCTAAGTCTTTTGCAAAATTTCCAAAATCAGAACCATCAATTATTTTTGCATCAGGCTTTGATATTATTTTATTCTTAAAATATAATCTGGCGAGAATTTCTGCAATTTTTGATTTTGCCGTACCTGTATTACCTATTAAAATAGTATGTAGTTGTGTTTTATCAAACAGTCGCCCACTTTGCCTCATCCCATTAGCGTAAACAATTTTTTTTGATATTTTGTCTTTTAATTCTGTAAGTCCTATTAATTCATCAAAGTCAAGCTCTTTCTTATTGGTAACTTTTGTAGGCACAACTTCATATCCGCAGGCTTTGCAATATTTTGCAATATCCCTGTTTGGTGATTGGCATTGTGTACAAACGATTGACATAAATTATGAAGTTGGGCTAAAACGGTTTAAGCAATTATAAGATTAATTCTGTGTGCCACATGTAGGGCATTTATTTGTATCTCTTGGGAAGTTATTATCCCATTCATAATTGTTTTTACATTTTTTACAACAAACCTGAATGGTGTACATGGTAGCATTGCGAAGAAAATTTAAAATACGTTTCATGGTTTAAAGTTTTGGTGTTTGCCTACTCTTTATCGTTTTCGGCTTCCCGGGTTTACTATTTTATAAAATGGGCTGGGCATCTTGTTTCAATTTTTCCCATAGTTCTTTTACTTGCAAAGCATTTACCCATGATTCAATATAGGTAAAGTCAAGGTTTCCAAATTGAATTTCATAAACACGGAGTGCATCGGTAAATTGTTTTTCACTTCCACCAGAGAGATTTGCCCAACGCAGTTTCATAAGAATAGTATCTTCCGGGCTTGATATTTTCATTGAAAGCCCTAACATCTTCTCCTCATATTTTCTTGAAAACCTTGATTGGTCGAAAGGGTCATCTGTAAGAATCCAAAAATCAACTTTATCTCCTTCCGTTGTATCTAACAAGTTGAACATAGACTTGTGGCGGATTGCATCTTCAATAGCTGTTTCGGATATGTAGTAATCGGGTGGAGTAAATGCCTGAACTAAAGACGGAATTGCTGAAAGGCTGATATTTACAAGAATATCAACATCGTGTGTTGCTCTTGGTTCTCCCTGCATACTGGAAACAAGTGAACCAGTAACCATATAGTCAATATGATTTTCATCAAGAAGTAACAGTACTGTTTTTAATAATTTCGGTTGTAACATTTGGCTAATCGTTGCAGGTATATTTGTTTAATTTCTATTTCTGTTTTATTTGGAAATCTTTTGTGCAGGCCACTAATGAAAAGCTCCTTTGTAATTGATGATAATTCCAGGGCTTTTATTAAACGCTGTTCTGCCCCCATTTTAGTAAGGGCTATCAGATATTGCCTGTGATTAGGAGTTGTCTTATAATTCATTCATTATTATTTGGTGCAAATTAAGCTATAATTCTTGTTGTATTTGTCCTTTACCACTGCATTTTGGGCAAGTGCCACTATTAGAAAATTTTCCATTGCCAGAACAGGAAGAACAAGTAGTCTTTCCTTTGCCTGAACAAGAATTACAGTTTAGTTGCTTCCTACCTCCACAACTGCTACATGTATGTGTTTTTCTTCCTCCACAACTACTGCATGTGTGTGTTTTCCTGCCACCGCAACTACTACATACATGAGTACCCTTGCCTCTACAACTTGTGCATGTGATTTTTCCTCCATTATAGTCAAGATTATATCCTTGTCCACCACAGCTCGTACAGCCATAATATCCTTGTGCACCACAACTACTACAGCCATAATACCCTTGTGCACCACAACTTGTGCAACCATAATTTCCTTGTCCTCCACAGCTTGTACAACTATACTTACCTATCCCACCACAACTTGTACAATTATACAAACCACTCCCATTACAACTTGTACAGGTTGAGTTTGCGGATACCTGCCCACCACCATTACAATCGGAGCATGTAACCCATTGATATTGCTTTTCTTTTACTTCCTGAATATTGTTGGTTGAATTGTTGTTATTTTCTGGAACATATTCATTAGTAGAAGTAGTGGGTGTTACAGTATTACTATTTGTATTGTTATAAGAATTAGCACCATAGGTAAGTAGCTTTGAACTGATATATCCTTCATAGCCATTGTATTTTACTTTATACCATCCAGAGTAAGCTGTACTTATAACTTCAACATTTGTTCCTTGATAAAGTGTAGTTATAAGATTGCCATTTTTTGATGGACTTTGCCGCATATTTGCCTGTGAAGCAGATACTGTATAATAGGTAGATGAAGTAACTGGTGTTGTTGTTTGGGAACCACTATTTTGATAATCAGGATAACCAAAATAAGTGTAGTCAGTTGTAGAGTATTTCCAGATACCTAAAATCAAAGTAATCAGTATCAATGAGCCTACTGCATAATTTACAACCTTTATTTTTTTTGTTATTGGGGTGTTTATAGTAGCCAATTGATTTATAAAATCAGTGGAATTGTTTACAATTTGAGGAGTAGGGTTATTAGTTGCTGCTGCAAACCCTGATTCTTTTGATGTGAATTCTTTTTCAAAGTCGAGGTCATCCAATAATAATATTCTTATTGCTTCATCATAATGTTCAAAGTGTTTCTTTTTGTTGAAATGGTCATCAACTGACTTTAAAGATTGCTTTAAACCTGATTCTTCAGTGCTGTTAAGTTTAATTTCACTGATTGACTTTTCCCGCCTGTAATTAACAAATATTGCCCTTCCTCCAAAAATAGCAACTGCCAAACAAGATATAATATATATTGACTTGATGGGGATTAATGGGCCGTATTTCCCCGCCAACCAAGCAAACAATATACATGCAATGATAGCTACTACAAGATTTTCTGATAAAATTCCTGCAAGAATTCCTAATCCTATACCCAGTATAACTAAAGCACCAGTTAGTATTTTTAAAGAATTATAGCCATTGTCAATTGTTGTTAATAAAAGTGCAAAGGCAATGATTGCGATAACCAGACTAATAACAAATTTCTTTAAAAATTGCTTTTTTGTGTATTGTCTGTCACCTGCTCTTCGTTTAACTAAAATGTCATTGTAAGTGTCGTAGGTTATGTTAACCTTACTTTGTTTTTCATCGGATAGTTTATTTGAAATTTGATTTTGCTGATATTTTATAAGGCTTGTTTCCTTGTTATGTCGTTTGGAATAGGGTAGGTCTTTATTTATTTTTTCCAGCCGTTGTATCGCTAAACTAATATCTATATAATACTGATTAAATATTTTTTCATCTCCTTTACAAATGCTTATGTCATTTCTCACTCCGTTTGAAATTCTGTCATCTAACTGGAAGGTGAGTTGTGATAAAAACTCCGAATGTTTACTGATGTTTGATTCCGCAAAGGAGAGGAAACTATTAAGGCAGTCAATAAATTTTTTTGTAGCTGCTTGTTCATCTGCCCATGATTTTTCAATATTGACTTCGCAAATTTCAAGTACCCTCTGCAACAGGGCTGGATTGTCTTTTGTTTTTATGCTTATGACATTCAGTAATTCTTCTAAAACTCCATAACCTTTCAACTTTGCATCTTTATGATTCTCCAGTACATAGTTGAGTATTGATAGGAAATTATTGTCTGAATATTTTTCTGTTTTTAAATAGTTAATGGCAACTCTGGTTAAAGAAGAATTCTGATAATTTAGTAGCCAGTAGTTAGCTTCATTTTGTAATGCGGAGCTACTATTTGAAGAAAAGAACAAATCAGCTTTATCTTTAAATAATGGATAAAACTCTGTTTCGGAAGTTGCAGTTTGCTCATTTAATAAAAAGCCTTCTTGAAGTGCATATCTTAAAGTAGTTGTATCGTATCTTTTTAAAACTCTCCATTTATTTATTGAAGGCTCTAAGTTTTTAAATCCTGCAATCCAAAGTGAGAGTTTTGAATTTGTATTTGACAGGTCTTGTATGATTTTCGCTTTTGTTACATCATCCGGTTTTAATAATTCATCGGGTTGGTAAATCGTGTATTTCCCAATGATGTATTTGTCTGCCCCTTGTAATGTAAGAATCAATGTATTTAATGCAAGCTCTGGGTTATAGGTTTTAAAATAGTTTCTATATTCGTCTGCTTTGGGTTTGTAGTTTCTTGCTTCTAAAAAAATATAAAACGAAGCGTTGGGATTTTTTAAATCATTCTGGTAGTGTCCAAAATTTTCTTCAAAATAGTTAGCAATTTCTTCTTGTGACCTCAGTTTTGTTTTGTCTGCGCCTTTAAAAGGTCTGTCTTGGTCTAAAATGTAAATTGCTTTTGTCAAACCTGCTGTCCTGTCTTTAGGAAATTCTTTTTCAACAATATCCATCAATTCGTTAAACAATCCTTGGTCAACCTGCTCAATCCATTTAGCAACAGTGTTACGATATACATGCCCTTCACCTTTTTCTGGATATTTCTCTAATAAACCTGCAAGGTCTTTCGGGTTGTTAACTACGATTTGCTCTCCATCAATTAAACCAAATGAATAAGGCTTATATTCTAATTGAACAGTTTGATATAAAACCTTTACATCTTCTCCGTTTAGCCAATTTTTTACTTCTTGATAACCCCATCTATCTCTTGGGTTTACTGTAATTAGGCCTTTAATTAATTTTTCAACATCTATATCAATATTGTCAGGAAATCCAATTCTGCCTTCAATTTTCAGCCTCCATAAAGCATGTTCAGATTCATCTTCAAAAGGGTCTTTGCCAAACCATAAATGCAATAAAGTGATTCCTAAAGCATAATAGTCTACACTTTTATCCAAAATTGTTTTTCCGCCAACATTTGTAAATATTTCTGGTGCTGCATAAATTACTGTCCTGGCATGTTGCGTAAAAACATGCTCTTGTCCTGCTTGAATATTTGAAGCAATTCCAAAGTCTCCAATTGCAATGTCTTTTTTGTCACTCGTTTTAAAAAAAATGTTTTCAGGCTTAATGTCCCTGTGAATTATTCCGTTGCTATGGCAGTAGTTTAATGCCTCAATTGTTTCTTTAACTATTTCCTGTGTTTTACTCAATGAGGAAAGCGGCATAATATCAGAAAGTGTTCCACCTTCTGCATATTCAGCAATTTCAAAAAACCTGTCTTGATAATAACCAAAGTCAATTAGAGAAATTATATCTGGATGTTGTAAACCTTTTAGTTTATTTAGTATTTCGTCTTTGGGTTTATATTGAGAATAGTAGTATTTGAAGACTAATTTTAAATTATTCAATGTTACTAACAAAACTTCAGCTTCACCAGAACGGGCAATTTGAGAAACGATTTGATACTGTTTTCCATTCAGGGTAACATCGTTTGACAATGAGGAAGACAATATCACTGGTGTACTTCCGCCAGATGAGGCTGTCTCATATGTAGGCAGCCTTTTTTTTATTTTCAGTTTTTAAGAGTGGGTTATTCACATATAGGTTGAATAACTTTTTTGATGGTATGATGCA
>JAYUTC010000315.1:0-3435 GCA_043755395.1 Ferruginibacter sp. | reverse complement strand
TTAAAAGATGCATTTAGACTGCTGCCCACCCGTTGGGTTGGTGATGTTGGGGAAACAAGCTCCCGATTTTCATTTTCTACTTTTTCAAGTTGTTTGTACAACTTGTCATATTCAGTATCAGATATGAGCGGGTCGTTGAGCACATAATACCGGTATTCATGAAAATGCAATACATTTCTTAGGTCTTTGACTAATAAAGACAGTGATGCATAATTAGTTCCCGCTAAAAGATTTTCAGTAAGTTTTTGGAGTTCTATTATTTCCTTTTGATCGTACATTAGCAATTGTTATAACAGCTAAAGTAAGTAAGATTAGCATTTGAAAAAATAGTTAGGTAATAGATTAATGGAATACTACCTCACTTTCAACAATTCATTATTTAGAAATGCTTTCTGCTAACCATAGAAACTCTGTAACAAATGTTTTTATAGCATTAATAAAAGCTGTATCAGTCAAATTTCCTTCTTGATCAAATTTTTTGTCTACTGTAGGTACTACCAACATATTGGGGCTTGCTATACCAAACAATGCCATTATAAGTAATTGTAATTGCTGACTTGCACGAATACCACCAAATGCTCCGGGTGAGGCTGTTGCAATGCCAAAGGCTTTATGCATTTGTTTTGGGAAATGGTCAAACAGATTTTTCATAGGTGGCGTATAGCTACCATTATATTCAGGAGTAACAATAATAAAAGCATTTGCTTCAAACATTCTTTTGGCAAGAGGCTTATAGGGATCGGGTGTTGATTCTATAGATGAATAAACTTCTTCCTGAAGGGTTGGAAAATTCCATTCCCTTACATCTATTATATCTACAGTGTGTTTTGTATTTTCTTTCAAATATTTTTTTAAGTATATAGCCAATCTGAAGGTTATACTATTTTTTCTTGGACTCCCTGAAACGATTTCAATATTCATTTTAAAAATTTAGATAATCAACCATCTTTTGATTATATAGAATACAACGAAACAAACCAATTGTTGCATCGTTGTATTCCAAATGCTGTTACAGGTTAAAGTTATGCCTGCTTTATCATTTCAATATTCATTAGTAATTTTACTTCATCCGATACTACAATTCCGCCTGCTTCTGTTACTGCACTCCATTTTAATCCGTAGTCTTTGCGATTTAGTTTTCCTTTAATCTCAAATCCCATTCTTTCCATACCCCAAGGGTCTTTTGTTGAACCATTGTACTCTACTTCCAATTCTATAGGTTTTTTAGTGTCTCTAATTGTTAAGTCTCCCTGTAACTTAAATATACCATCATTGCCTGTAGTAACTCCTGTAGAAGTAAATTTAAGTTTAGGATACTCTGCAGCGTTAAAAAAATCATCACTTTTCAAGTGAGTATCTCTTTGTTCATTTTTAGTATCAATGCTGTTAACATCTGCTTCAAAACTTATTTTAGCTGTACTAAAATCTTCACCTTCTACATCTAATGTAGCATCAAAGGTTTGAAAATTACCCGTAGTAGTAGAAATCATCAGATGTTTAACTTTAAAAGTAATGTCTGAATGTGCCGAATCAATCTTGTAGGTTGCCATGGTTGTATTATTTTTTATTGTTTGTGAAAATGATTTATTCTTCTATTAAAATACCCATTTTGCCCTGTTCATAATCTCTGAAAGCTTCCATAATCTGTGTTTCATTATTCATTACAAAAGGCCCGTGACTTGCAACAGGTTCATTAAGCGGTTCACCTGTACCAATCATTAACAGACTATCTTCTAAAGCTTCTACTTCAAAACCATTGCCATCCTTATTAAGCACAACAAGGAAGTAGTTAGCAATTTCTGCATCATCGTTTTTCAGCTTTATTTTCCCATTTAATACATACACAAAAGCATTGTGTGAATCTGGAATTTCAAAGTAAAATTTTCCTCCTTTTTTAGCATTTACAGTAAAAGTATTTACATCGCTTAGTGTGGGTACGGGTCCCTTTATTTCACCCAGCTTACCAGCCTGAATATTTATGCGCATCAAACCATCCTGGGTAGTTATGTATGGAGTTTCATCTGCTGTTAAAGGAAAATAAGTAGGAATATCCATTTTATGCGCAGCAGGAGTATTAACCCAAAGTTGAATCAGTTCCTGTCTTCCTCCTCTTTCAAAAATGTCTCCGGGTGGTCTTTCGCTATGTATAACACCCATTCCGGCATTCATCCATTGTATTCCTCCTTCATAAACAATATTGTTATTTCCTCTGCTATCCCTGTGATGTACTCCCCCTTTGAAAATAAAACTTACAGGAGAAAATCCCCTGTGAGGATGTGGTCCCACACCCGATTTGAGTACGGAAATATGTGTAGGAACTTTTACTTCTGCATGGTGCAACAGCAGAAATGGATCTATACTTTCTGCTTTAGCCGAAGGAAATGCCTGCCTTATGGGCATACCACCCATATCAAATGGATTAGCATAAATTATACTCTTTATTGTTCTTTGCGTTTTCATAATTATTAATTTTTCATTGGAATATCAATTAGTAATACTTCCGCATTAGAATTCGACTTAAGAATAATGTTGTCTATTTCCCAAATGCCCAATGCATCTTTTTTATTCAATTGCTGTTCACCAATAGTGATGTTACCATCAATTACAAATACATATACGCCATTGCCTTCTTTTTTTATTTTATAAGACAGTTCTTTGCTTGCTTCCATATTTGCAAGGCTAAACCATGCATTCTGATTTATCCATACTGCGTCATGGTTATCAGGAGCAACAACCGTTTGTATTTTATTCAGTCTTTGTTTTGGGTCAAAGGTTTTTTGATCGTATCGCGGCTCAATATTTCTAAGTTTAGGCAATACCCAAATCTGTAGAAAATTTGTTGACTTGTCTTTATAATGGTTGTATTCTGAATGTTGCAAACCACTACCGGCACTCATTATTTGTACATCATTTTGGTAAATGACTTTAGCTGTGCCGGTACTGTCTTTATGTTCTAAAGCACCGGATATGGGAATAGAAACAATCTCCATATTATCATGTGGATGTGCACCAAAACCTGAACCGCCCGATATTATATCATCATTTAATACTCTTAGTAAACCAAACTGAACTTTTTCGGGATCATGGTAATGTCCAAAACTGAAGGAGTGATGACTATCTAACCAACCAAAATTAACATGGCCTCTTTTATTTGCTTCGTGAAAAATTGTTTTCATAATGTTTTATTTATGTGTATATACATGTATTAATCAAAAAAATTTATTCCATTTCTCTAAAACGCTCTAACAAACTGTTTAGACCTTCAGCTTCGGTTTCAGAAATAGTCATTATTGTTTTAATTTTTGAATTCATTTTATTGGTGGCGTTGCGTAATACTTCAATCCCTGTGGTGGTTAAAGTCATAACTGTTTCTCGCTTATCAACATCAGAACTACTGCGACTTACCAGATTTTTAGTAACCAACCTATCTATTAT
>JAYUTC010000314.1:0-3437 GCA_043755395.1 Ferruginibacter sp. | reverse complement strand
TTTTGTAGTTTTATTATCAAAAGATAAATAATAATCCAGATTAAAAGTACCAATACTTTTCAGTTTCCCTTTAAGCAATTCATTTTCGTAGGAAGCGTAATAGGTAAGAAGTGTTTTACCAATATATTTTACTTTCCCCCTTAAAATTTCATCATCATTTTGTGTATAAAATTCAACCCTTCCGGCATATGGTTCTAAAACACCATTGTAATTCTCCTGGTAGCCAATATATTTATCGTAACCCCACTTACTGATATTTCCATCTTTTGTAATGTACACCTGCACATTTTCATCAAGGCCAAAGGAAATAATTTCTACATTTCCTGTACCGGTTATAGTTATTTTTGAAATACTCTGACTGAAGCCCCATATGACTAAAATTACAATTACAACAGTTAAAAATAATTTTTTCATTTAATTTTTATAAATGGTTTAGCCCCTTAACAAAGATATGTTTCATCTCCATTGTATTTAGCACAATTACTTATAAATATTTTTTTTATAAGGCTTACTCATCATCTAAATTGTTCTTGTTAACTTACTCCTCCACTCCTCCTTTTAAAATAAACATTCCCCGGTATTCTTCTTTCATTAGTGAAAATGCAGGCATTGGTAATTGAAGGCTACCGCAAATGCTAAATCCTAATTTTATATAAAATTCAATGGCTTCTTTACTGGAGTCCATGGTTTTTAAAAAGATAATTGACTTTTTTAATTCCTTTGCTTTATGCATTGCAACCTGCATTAATTGCCTGCCAATACCTTTACCTATGGCATATTTATACAGGTAAATCCGTTCCACTTCCAGTGCTTCAAGGGTTTCATTTCCTGCTAATTGTGCCGCTAAAATTATCTTTAAATATCCTAAAGGAACCCCGTTATCAGCAGCAATAAAATATTCAATACCTGAATCCAAAAGATCTTTTTGTATTGCATTTTCTGCATAAGCAAACTCTTCCATATACCATTTTGCTCCACCAGGATGCCATAAGTGTAAATAATGTTCTTTATAAATATTCCTCGATAATTCTGTTAAAAGTACTGCATCGTTTATTGATGCTTTGTGGATGGTGATCATTATTATCTTTTTTTTTCTGTACCATCATAAAAAGTAACGGCGGTTTTCCGAAAAATAATAAGTTGTTAGTTGTTTTAATATTTAACCTTCTTAAAGATAAAAGGTTTAGTTTCTTTAAAACATGGCTATCCTATCGTAACAATAAACTTGTTCCCCTTCTGTTATAAATATTACCATCTGCTCCAACCCCTTCAAACATCCATACAATGGTTTGCGTATCCTGTTTTACATTTTTAAAAGTACCATCCCAGCCTTGTTTTAAAGTTTGGGTTTGATAAAATTGCTGCCCCCAACGGTTATAAATTTTAAAATACCGGAGTTGTTTAATACCAAAAAGAACAGGCTTTAAAAAATCATTAATGCCATCACCATTAGGAGTAAAAGCATTGGGTACATATATTTCAATATTCTTTACTAATTTAACTAATTGCGAATCGGTGGTAAGGCATCCTGTTTTTGTAATTATATCTATTGCATATAACTGTTCGGTAATACCTTTAAATATTGGGTTAAAACTTACTGCATTATCTAAATTAATGGCTGGGTGCCACAAAACTGTTTCGCCAAATTGCCTTGCATGTAAATCAAGGGGTAAATTAATTACAGCATATTCTACCGGATAGGTAATTGCTGGTTTTGGCCTGTCTATTACAATGTTTCGTTTTATGATGTGTGCCGGAAATGGACATTGAGCAGAACTTACTGATAAACTGATATCATAATTTCCTGATTTTGTATATACCGGTTCAGCAGGATTTCTTAATGTAGATGACTGACCATTGCTAAATAACCATAAATAACTAATTGCCGAGCCAAGTGTATCTGCAGTATTGTTTACAATTTCAACAGGCAGGTTTATACAGGTTGGGCTTGCAGCAAATGAAGCAATGGCGTTTTGATAAACAGTAACGCTAAAGGATGTACTATCCTTACAAATACCAATACTGTTTACTAATAATATTACTTTATAAATTCCTGCTTTTTTATAGCTGTAAGTAACATCCCTTGTTGTAGTTTGGGTGCCATCACCCAATATCCATTTATATTCCATTGCGCCTACCTGGTTAGTACTGTTATTTATAAAAATAAACTGGTTACCAAAAAGGCATTGATTGGGTTTTGTTACAGTAAAATCAGCAACAGGTACTGATGCTATATTAACCTGTTGTGCAATGGTAGTTAAGGAACATCCTGCCCCACCAAAAAGAATAGCGTTATATAAACCACTTTGATTTACTCTGTAAACTGTTTGGTTGGCACCAGCAATAGGGATAGCATTTCGATACCATTGAATGCTATCGGCAGGCTGTACAATTAAAACTGTAGTGTCACCACTGCCAATACAGTAATTTACTTTGCCCAATACCAGAATGGAATTATCAACCAGTGCAGCTTTAATAATTACCGTATCTGTATGCAGGCATCCTCCACCGTTACTTCTTGCAGTTAAAACATAGGTTATGGTAGAATCCGGTGTGGCAATAGGGTTTGCAATATCCGGGTTTGATAATCCTGCAGCCGGTGTCCATTGATACCGGATACCTAATTTAGCGGGAGCACCTATTTGTACCGGCATATGGTTGCAGGAAACAGTATCCCTGCCTGCATCGGCATTTACTATTAAATTGGCTAAAACATCAGTGTATAAGGTGTCCAGGCAACCATATCCATTATAAGGCACTAATTTAACAGCCAATAACATACTGGTTGTGGGTGGTGGCACAAAGGATAATATTTGCTGTGTACCCAGTACCTGTGTAAATGTACTGTTGTACCAGGTATAATTTTGATAACCATAAGGTGCAATTACATTTACTGCCGTATCATCGGGGCAAAAAGAAGCTCCTTCAAACCTGCCGCTGCATTCGGAGTTTACATCAATATAGGCATAGCCAAAATGTCTTCTGAATGTACAATCAGAGGTTTTAAAAAACAACCGTATAGTTTTACCGGCATTGCCATTTAAATTAATAGAAACAGCCGACCAATCTTTATACCACACCGGAGTGGCAGTTCCGGGATTTGGAGATAATTCAAAACCGGGAAGTGGCGTACCTACCGGAAAAAATGCAAAAGATGGGCAGCTGATAATACTGTTATCTGTAACATTGGTAATTTCAATTTCCATGCGGGGCTGTTCATATATCTGATGACTGGGATCCTGAAAAACCACTGCATAATGGTAAATTAAATTATACTCATTGGCATTTGCCGGAATTGTAAATTCATAGGATATTCCTTCAGCCTCTGCCCCACCGGTTGTATTGCCCAATTTAATAGAGTGCCCGCTTCCGTTAGGACAGTTTACAGGGAAACCACCATAAGGATCCACACCATCGCCCGGAAATGCCGACATCAT
>JAYUTC010000313.1:0-3441 GCA_043755395.1 Ferruginibacter sp. | reverse complement strand
CACTACATAAAAATTAATCTCCGGCCGCTGAATCTGCAATTGCTGATGCAATTGCAATGAATATTCAATTCCCTTATTCCTGCCGATAAAACCGAAATAGATAAAATTGTTATTATTGATCTCACCTTTTTGTACTTCATCAGTATCAACTATATGAGGCAGAAAGAAAACATTCTCTATCCTGTACTTTTTTTTAATCACATCCACCCCTTTGTGGGATAATACATAAATAGCTTTTAGTTTTTTCAGAAACGGAAGTACTGTCCTGAATCTATTGATATACTTATCATAAAATTTAGATACCTTATTCAAAAAAGAATTTTCAAATTCATGAAAAGGATATTTTACCAGTGGCGCATCATGTAGTGTTACTGAAACATTACCATAGCCAGCGTTCAGCATGGTGAATAGAATATTTATTTCATCTTTTTGAAATACACCAATCTCAATATGAATATGATCTCTTGAAGAAACAGCAGACATGATAGTAGTAAGGTTCTGCTTACTATCCATGAAAATATATCCCTTATCTTTTAAAATCAATTCATAAAAGTCTTTGGAATATTTACAAATTCCAGAGAGTCCGTTTATTGAACTTATGTAGAAATATTTCATTGAAGATTAAGTAGAACGTTAGTTATTTCATTAGATATTTTTATACCAATAAGCCTGTTGCAGCATTTGTCTGCAAACTAAATTCTTTAATTCTGTAAATATCACTTTGCATCTCAGCATAACTATTTCTTAAAGCAAACAGAGATTTAATGTAAGCTTTACTCCAGTTAAAGTAAATAACCCTCCCTCCCTTTTTTGGGGGAATAATAACATATTTAACCAACCGGAATAAGCTTAATAAAAAATGAAAACCCCAGTTTCTCACTTGCCTGTGAAAGAACCGGTTACTGATATTTGCATAGTACAGATTTCTAACTGGACCATCGTTACCAAATGCAATAAAAAGTTTTTTTAAATAAGAAAACTGTAAACGTTCTTTAGGCAGGTAGTGATAAAATTTTAACTCACTTGAAAAATGGAGTGTTTGTCCAATTAAAACCAGTGCGTAAGTTAACTCCGTATCCTCAGATGAGCTTAGTTTATTTCCAACCCTCCCAACCATAAAAGGATTAAATTTTGCTAACGCTAATTGATCAAGACTGCTCTTCGTTATACCAATTCCGGCACCATATAAATTTAATAATTTCCCTTCTTCGGTATTAATTTCCTGGGAGCCTGTAGCGAAGGCCTCTGCATATTCGTCAAACCAGGATGGCTTGGCTATTTCAAATACGGGAATTCCAATTCCGCCACATGCAGCTACAACAGGATTGGATTGTAAAATATTATAAACTCCCTGGAGGTAGTCAGGGAAGAGCCAATTATCATCATCGCAAAAAACCAAGTATTCATACCTGGATTCTTGTATACCCCTGGCACGGGCATTGGCCAACCCCGGTAATGTTTCATAAGTGATTCTAAAATCAAAACCTGCATTTAATGATTTCCATATTGACAGGGCAATGGAAGAAGTATTATCTGTTGAAGCATTATCCACCAGCACAATCTCCCAAAGAATTGGCGAATTAAATTTTTGTTCAACCAAAGCCTGTAAAACTTCAGGTATCCGTTTACTGCTGTTGTAACAACAAATTATTACTGATATGCCAATATTTTTATTCTTATCCATCATCAAACTACTGCAAGCAGATTTTGTTCCTGTACTTGCATCTCTTTTTGTGTTCTTAATTTAGGAGTATATGAGTTGTTTAAAACAGAATAATTAATTGCTTCCCGTTTTGCATCTTTAAACCATCCCCATTTATTAAAATATTGAACTGAAGACCTTAAATGAAATTTCATTAATTTAAAACTTTTATAGGATGCTTTACTATAACCATGAATAATACTTACCGTTGGAAAATATACGGTTCTGTAGTCTTCGTTAATTCTTCTGCAGAGATCAGTATCTTCCAGGTACAAAAAGTAACGTTCATCAAACAAACCAACATTTGAAAAAACTTCAGTCCTTATAAACATGAAACAACCAGATAAGTTAGGCACTTCCATAATGCTGTTATAATCCCTATGTTTTAATTCATATTCTTCCAGGTACTTTTTAAAAACAGATTGTAACGAGGCTGGCAGAAATCTTCTCAGTATAAGATCTGCTGGAGAGGGAATCTTCTTGCATAGATGTTGAATTTGGCCATTTTTGTAATAAACTTTTGGCATGGTCAATCCAACTTCTTTATTTAATTCCATAAAATTAAAAAGCGAATTCAATATACCGGGATTGAACTCTACATCAGGATTTAATACAAGGTGATACTTCGATTTACCCATTACTTTTTGAATCGCAAGGTTGTGAGCAGCCCCATACCCCAGGTTCCTGCCATTAAATATATATTCTATCTGCGGCGATATAAACTGATAACGCAGCATGTCATTTGAAGAATTATCTACCAGGTACAATTTTACATTCCTGTTACTGTTTAAAAAACTTTCAATTGCTTTTCTAACCTCTTCTGCAGGGTTATGAAATAAAACAATGGAGCATGTGATATCTATCATGACTTAACTATTTTTAATGAATAATATTTTCGATTAAAGATTTTAGATTTTGAGCTGTTTGCTGCCAGGAGAATTTTTTTGATTGCAGCAGGCCTTTTTCCCTTATTTCATTCCATAATTCCCCGTCATCTGTTAGCTTCACAATTGCATCCTTTAAAGCTTCTTTATCCAAAGGGTCAAAATATATTGCCGCATTGCCGCATACCTCTGGCATAGAAGAAGTATTTGATGTTATTACAGGGCAGCCACATGCCATTGCCTCTAAAAGAGGGATCCCAAATCCTTCATACAAGCTGGGAAAAACCAATGCATGCGCTTCCCTGTATAAAGAAGGCATTAATTCTACAGGAACATATCCGATAAAATGAACACTGATTTCAAGATCAAGTTGTTTAACAAGTTTTTTTAAAGAATTCACATACGGGCTTTTCCCTCCGGCAATAACAAGCGGATATTCTATCCTCACCGTATCATTTAATTCTTTGTAAGCCTGTATAAGAATTTCAAAATTTTTGTGAGGGTAAGTAGGTCCAATAGCGAGTAAATATTTTTTTACTCCATAAGCGCTCTCAATAAGATGTTGATTTCCCTCGATAGTAAAATAATTAGTATGATCATAACCGTTGTATACAACTTTAACTTTTTCTGCAGGACATTTCAAAAGGCTGACAATATCCTTTTTGGTAGTTTCTGAAACTGTAATGATGAGCTTTGCCTTTGATATTAGAAACGGCAATAAATATTTAAAATAAAAACGCTGATGAACACTAATATTTTTATACCGTAGAGAAATCAAATCATGAATGGTGATGATCTGGTTGCCTGATACAAAACTGCCATGTGTGGTGGGACTTATCAGCAAATCAAAATTTC
>JAYUTC010000312.1:0-23335 GCA_043755395.1 Ferruginibacter sp. | reverse complement strand
TTCAAAATGCAACAACAGCATCCAGTCAAAAAAGTATTGAAACCTTTGCAAATAATAATACAAGTAAATTCAACGGAGTTAAAACACTTAAAGATGTAAAGGTAAAATCAAAATACAGAGGCAATCCAATGCTTAATCGCATTGACGAGTTGGATAAGTTTTATTCTTCAGGCATGTTTAGTGGAGCAAGAGGCTTTCAGTTAAATGTAATTGATGATACCATGGGTGTTTCTACAAATAATAATCTTCAGGATTATATCCGTTTTAGGGTGCCTGGTTTATCCGTAATGGATGGCGATATTGGAGTTCGTCGTACTATTATGGGAAAAAATAGAAAAGGGGATATCGTTCAAAAGGATACCATATACCGATCAGTTGTATTTGTTGATGAAGTAGAAACAGAGGGAAGTGATTTGCAATTGCTAAGTATGTGGAGTGTTGCTTATGTAAAGTATATTCCTGGAATTGTTATTGGAGGTAGTTTCAGGTCGGTAGATGGAGCAATTTTCGTATATACAAAAAAAGGGAATGAAAAAAGTCCTCCTGTAAAAGGGATACCTTTTGTTTATATAAAAGGCTATAATTCTCAAAAAGAATTTATCAACCCCAATTACTATGACAAAGATTTACTAAAACAACCTGATTTACGAGCCACCTTATATTGGAACCCCAATGTAATCATGGATAAAACTAACAACAAAGTCAAGATTGAATATTATAACAATGATGTTTCAAAAAAATTGCTGCTTACAATTGAAGGCGTAAATGCTGTGGGAAAATTGATTCACATAGAAAAAATTATAGAGTAAAAATTAGTGCCTTTCCATTAATCCTTATTCGTAGAACACAAGACAAATTGATTCCTCAAGTATCTTTACTATCATAAATTCCTTTGCCCACCCTGCCCTTTATAAAACAACACGATGCCATGGATTGCGGCCCCACCTGCCTTGCCATGGTATGCAGGTATTATGGTAAAAGCATCAGCCTGCAAACTTTAAGGGATAAAACAGAAATAGGTAAAGAGGGTGTAAACTTATTAGGTATTAATAATGCGGCAGAAAGTATTGGCTTTCGTACACAAGGCGTGCAGTTAACTTACACTCAATTAACAAAAGAAGCCCCACTGCCCTGCATTATTCATTGGGGGCAAAATCATTTTGTTATTCTCATAAAAATATGCAGATCCCTCCTTCGTCGGGATGACACACTATCCATTGCCGACCCCGGTAAAGGAATAATAACATTAACCAAAGAAGAGTTTTTGCAAAACTGGCTAAGCACTACTATCATTACCCAAACACATTCTCCGCAAAAATCTTCTTCATTTCCTCTCCCTCCGGGGGAGATAGAGGGGGCCGGAGTTGCTTTGTTACTTGAACCCACGCCAGCCTTCCATAATCAACCAAACGAAAAAGAAACCAAACTCGGCTGGGGCATGTTGCTTGGTTATTTTGCACAGCAAAAAAAATACATTGCGCAGTTATTTGTTGGCTTGTTGCTGGGCAGTTTGCTGCAACTTATTTTTCCTTTTTTAACACAGAGTATTGTTGATACAGGTATTAACCAGCACAACCTGCCTTTTATTTATTTAATATTGGCAGCACAGTTTATGTTATTTTTTGGCCGTACCGTGGTGGAGTTTATCCGCAGCAGGATATTATTATACATCAGTACAAAAATAAACCTGGCCATCCTCTCCGATTTTTGGATAAAGCTGATGAAACTGCCCCTGAGTTATTTTGATACTAAAATGACTGGTGATATTATACAACGCATCGGCGATCATAAACGCATCGAAAGTTTTTTAACCGGCTCGGCATTAAGCACTTTATTTTCTTTATTTAACCTGGTTATTTTTTCTGTTGTGCTGTTGCAGTACAATACTTATGTGTTCGGTATTTTTTGCATCGGCAGTTTATTATATTTTTTTTGGATAAAAATATTTCTCCGCTACCGCCGCAGTTTAAATTATAAACAATTTGCCATAGCCTCCAAAGAAAACACGGCCACCATGCAATTAATTTATGGCATGCAGGAAATTAAATTAAATGGTGCCGAACATTTGCGCCGCTGGGAGTGGGAAGGCTTGCAGGCGGGCCTGTTTAAATTAAGTTTTAAAAGTTTATCGCTAAACCAGTACCAGCAGGCCGGTGCATTTTTTATTAATGAAGGAAAAAATATCCTCATCACATTCTTTGTTGCCAAATCTGTACTGGATGGCCAGTTAACATTGGGTGCAATGCTTGCTGTACAATACATCATTGGTCAGTTAAACAGTCCGGTAGAGCAGTTAATTGGTTTTACACAACAGGCACAGGATGCAAAAATAAGTTTAGAAAGGCTGAACGAAATTCATCAGATGGAAGAAGAAGAAAAAGCCCCCTCTATCTCCCCCTTCGGGGGAGGAAACCAAACAGATTATGCTGGATATAATCATTTTTTACCCGAACATAAATCGATTGAATTTAAAAACGTTTCATTTACTTATGCAGGCGCAGGTAACGAACCGGTTTTAAAAAACATTAACCTCATTATCCCCGAAGGAAAAACAACGGCTATTGTTGGTATGAGCGGCAGTGGTAAAACAACGCTGTTAAAACTGCTGTTGAAGTTTTATGAAAATTATACCAGAGATATCAAAATAGGTGCAGATATTTCGCTTCATTCTCCTAATCAATCTTCTAGATTTCCCCCTTTAGGGGATAGGGGCATGGGGGTTACTCTTAAATACATCAGCCCCAAATACTGGCGCAGCCAATGCGGCAGCGTAATGCAGGAAGGCTATATTTTTAATGACAGCATAGCAAAAAATATTGCAGTAAGCGATGAAAGGCCGGACTATAACAAACTAATGCATGCTTGTAAAGTAGCCAATATTCAAACTTTTATAGAGTCGTTGCCCTTGGGTTTTAATACAAAAATTGGTGCAGAAGGAAATGGCATAAGTGCGGGGCAAAAGCAACGGATATTAATTGCAAGGGCTGTTTACAAAAATCCTGAATTTATTTTTTTTGATGAAGCTACCAATTCGTTAGATGCCAATAATGAAAAAGTGATTATGGAAAATTTATCGTCATTTTTTAAAGATAAAACAGTGGTGGTGGTAGCTCATAGGTTAAGTACTGTTATACATGCCGACAATATTATTGTACTGCATAACGGACAGATAACCGAAAGTGGTACGCATGAAGAACTGGCCATGCGAAAGGGGGAATATTTTGAACTGGTGCGAAACCAATTAGAATTAGGAAGTTAAAAATAAATTATGCCTTACAATTTAAATGGAAACGAAACTGCTGCTGATGATGAAATTAAATTATCAGGCAATCAGTTATTGCGAAGTACAGCAATAAATGAAATCATTTCTAACCGTCCGGGTTTTTTAATACGGTGGGGCATTAGTATTTTCTTTTTAATACTGCTGCTTATTGTGGCAGCCACTTTTTTTATTCACTACCCCGATGTGGTGGCAATCAGGGCAAAGTTTACTTCAATTAATGCCCCTAAAGAAGTAAAAACTAAAACAGCCGGCAAATTAGTTAAGCTAATTGCCATTGAAGGAAAACCTGTACAACAAAACGAAATTTTAGGTTTTATAGAAAGTACAGCAAATCATGAGAGTATAATTCAGTTTTCTAAAATTATTGATAGTGTACAAATACTGTTGATGCTAAATAAAACAGAAGAAGCATTAAATCATTTCAACAGCTTTTCTATAACAGCGCCTTCGCAAAAAGAGGAACATTTTCTTCCGCCCGCTGGGGGAGAGGTAGAGGGGGCCGTATCTGCTTTTATGCAATCGTACATTTTGTTTAAGCAATACCTTGCTGCCGGCTATTATCTTAAAAAGAAAGCCATGTTGCAAAGTGATATGGTTTACCTGCAAAGGCTGCATGCAAATTTATTGCAACAGAAAAATATGCAGCAGCAGGATGTAGGCTTAGCAAAAGAAACTTTTGATGCCAATAAATCTTTAAAAGAAGACAAAGTAATTTCTCCTTTAGATTACCGGAACGAGCAAAGTAAATACCTGGGTAAGGCAATAAACATTCCGCAAATTACATCCGCCATCATCAGTAACGAAAGCAGCGGGCACGAAAAGCAAAAGGAAATTTTGCAATTAGAAAATGAAATAGCCCAGCAAAAAGGAGTTTTTACTCAGGCACTTAATACACTGAAAGCACAAATAGACGAATGGAAAAGTAAATATTTATTGATGGCCCCTATTGCCGGTAAAGTTGCATTTGCAGGTTTTGTACAGGAAAACCAGCAATTGCAAAACAATCAAACTATTTGCTTTATTAACCCAGAAAACAGCAATTACTATGCAGAGTTGTATATACCGCAAAATAATTTTGGTAAAGTGAGGATTGGACAAAAAATATTATTAAAATTACCTTCCTATCCTTTTCAGGAATTTGGAGCCATAGAAGGTAAGCTCGATTTTATTGCTAACATAGCAACCGACAGCGGATATATTGCTAAAGTTGTTTTTTCCAATGGCTTAAAAACTAATTACAATAAATACGTTCAATACAGGGATGGGTTGGTAGCTAATGGAGAAATAATAACGGCTGATTTAAAGTTGAGCGACAGGCTTATCAATCAAATAAGGAGCATTTTTACCAATAGGTAAAGCATTCCTAAAACCTCACAGGTTTTTGTAAATGTTACCTTAACTTCACCCTTCAATTTTTAAAAAAAATTTTATGCAATACCGCCGCCTTGGCAAATCTGGCTTACAGGTTAGTGTACTCAGCTTTGGAAGCTGGGTAAGTTTTAGTAAACAAATTAATGATAAGGTGGCTGATGAATTAATGGGCATTGCTTACGACAATGGTATCAATTTTTTTGATAATGCCGAAGTATATGCACTGGGCGAAAGCGAGAAGATGATGGGCAGGGTATTGAAAAAGAAAAAATGGGATCGTACTTCATACAGCATTTCTTCCAAAGCATTTTTTGGCTGGAGGGGCAAAGCCAATAAACCCAACCAAACCGGTAATAGCCGCAAACATTTAATTGAAGCCTGCAACGAAGCATTACAAAGATTGGGTGTAGAATACCTGGACATGTTTTTCTGCCACCGCCCCGATAAAAATACGCCCATTGAAGAAACGGTATGGGCAATGAACCATTTAATTCAGCAGGGTAAAGTATTGTACTGGGGTACCAGCGAATGGAGTGGGGTGGAAATTATGGAAGCTCATCGTATTGCAGAAAAATTCAGGTTGATTGCCCCCACCATGGAGCAGCCGCAATACAATTTATTTGAGAGAGATAAAATTGAAAAAGAGTTTATAGAAATTTATAAAAATGTTGGCCTGGGTACTACTATCTGGAGCCCTCTGGCTTGTGGGCTTTTAACTGGCAAGTATAATGAAGGCATTCCTAAAAACAGCCGCTTTGCTTTGGAAGGTTTTGATTGGCTGAAAGAACGCTGGGTGATGGATGAAAAAGTAAAGAAGGTAAAAAAACTGAGTGAGTTTGCTGCAAAGCTGGGCATTACCACAGCTGCATTAAGTATTGCCTGGTGCATTAAAAACCCTAATGTTAGCACTGCAATTTTGGGGGCTACAAAAAAAACTCAAATGCTGGATAATTTAAAAGCACTGGATGCGCTTGAAAAATTAACTCCCGATGTAATGGAAAAGATTGAAGCTATTATGAAAACAAAGCCGGTACTGCCCGAATATTAATATGACCAATGTAATAATTTATGGCATTCCCAACTGTGATACCACGAAAAAAGCAATAACCTGGTTAAAAAGAAACTATATTGCTTTTTCGTTTCATGATTATAAATTGCAGGGTATAAGCAAAGAAAAACTAAGCGAATGGTGTAATAACAAAGGATGGGAAACCATTTTTAATAAAAGAAGCACTACCTGGCGGGATCTGCCGCCGGCAGAACAACAAAAAGTGGTTCATCAAACGGCCGCAATAAAACTAATGTTAGTGAATAACAGTATTATAAAAAGGCCGGTAATTGAATATCATAATAAACTAATTATTGGCTTTAACGAAGAGGAATATAAAAGGGCATTTAAATAATAAGTATAACAATTAATAAAAAGAACCCGAACCTTTAAAGCAATAAGCCCATTTAGGGGTTTGGGATAACAAACACAATTATGAAACGTAACGCAACAGCCGTTTGGAACGGCACCGGTAAAGAGGGCAATGGTCATCTTACTACACAAAGCACAACATTAAATAAAACGCAGTACAATTTCAGTTCACGTTTTGCAGATGGCATTGGAACCAACCCCGAAGAACTGGTAGCAGCTGCCTTGTCAGGTTGCTTTGCCATGAAATTAAGTTTTGTTTTAAATGCAGCGGGATTTACAGCAGATACCATTGATGTAAACAGCACCATATCACTGGAAGGCGGAAATATTACCAACGCTCATTTAGTGGTTAAGGCATCTGTACCGGGTATTGACAATGCAAAATTTGATGAATGCATGGAAGATGTAAAGGCAAACTGCCTTATATCTAAATTGCTTAACACCCCAAAAATCTACGAAGTAAGTTTAAGTAATTAAAATTATCAGTATTACAATTCTTCAGTTTTTATTTTATAAGGCTGAAGGATTTTTTATTTTTATACGTCTTAAATGAAATTACTGCATACATTTTCAATAAGGCCGAAATAAGTTACATTTGATTATACGCTAAAAAAATAATTATGTCTTTTCAAAACAAAACAGTTTTAATTACCGGAGCTTCACGTGGTATTGGAAAAGCCATTGGCTTGCGCCTTGCAGCATCAGGAGCTAATATTATTATAGCCAGTAAAAGTGTAGAGGAAAACCCCAAACTGGGTGGTACTATTTTTTCTGCAGCAGCAGAAATGGAAGCGGCTGGTGGTAAAGCATTGGCGGTACAATGCGATATCCGTTTTGAAGACCAGATTGATAATGTAATTGCTAAAGCTGTTGAAAAATTTGGCGGTATTGATATATTGGTTAATAATGCATCCGCCATAAATTTAACCCCAACTGAACAAACCGAGCCCAAGCGCTTTGATTTAATGTACGATATTAATGTAAGAGGAACGTTTATGGTAAGCAGGGCATGTATACCATTATTAAAAAAAGCAACCAATGCACATATCCTTAATCTTTCTCCTCCAATAAATATGGATATGAAATGGTTTGCCAATCATCTGGCTTATACCATCAGTAAATACGATATGAGTATGATAGCAATGGGTTTGTCAGCAGAATTAAAAAAATATAATATTGCTGCTAATACTTTGTGGCCCCGTACAACTATTGCTACTGCAGCAGTAAATAATTTATTAGGAGGAGAAATGCTGATGAAAATGAGCCGTACGGTAGATATTATTGCTGATGCTGCTTTTTATATTTTATCAAAGTCTTCAACTGAATGTACCGGTAATAATTTTATTGATGAAGAAGTGTTAATTAAAGAAGGAATTACCAACCTGGAAAAATATTCCGTTGTACCCGGCGCACAATTATATAAAGATTTATTTGTTTAAATAATCTATATATCCTTTTGGAAAAGGGTAATTTTATTTTCCTCCTTTCACTTTTGTTTATTAATATACCTGTTAATAAAATCCTAATACTTTTTTGTTTTGATAAGCGGTAAGTTTGTTACCGGGTTGTACGGTTAATTTCGTACCAGCATTTTCTGCCACGAATAATGCTTAATTAAATCTAAAAAGTATTGCCATGATTAATAAAACAGCAGGGATGCTATCTGTATTCCTATGTCTGAATTATTTTGCCTTTTCTCAGCAAAATTTTAAACAATTAACTGCAAAACGAATTACAACTTCTTTTAAAATTGACGGTAACTTAGATGAGCCTGATTGGAAAACTGCGCCAATTGCTGATAATTTTATTGAATTAAGGCCTAATACTTTTGCTAGAGAAGAACAGTCAAACAGAACTGAGATTTTTATACTTTATAATAACCAGGGTATTTATATTGGAGGCTATTGTTACGAAAAAAATAAAGATTGTGTGGCAACTGAATTAGTAGGTAGAGATAATTTTGGGAATAACGATTTTGTAGGAGTTGTATTTGATACTTATTACGATAAAATTAATGCTACAGAATATTTTATTACTCCATTAGGAGAACAGATGGATTCCAAAGTTGTACCTAATAATAATGGAAAAAATGAAGATTTCAGTTGGAGCAGTGTTTGGCAAAGTGCTTCTAAATTGCAAAATGATGGCTGGAGTTTTGAGATGTTTTTACCTTACTCCGCATTAAGGTTTAGTAAAAAAGATCAACAGGTTTGGGGGATGAATATTGTAAGAAAAAGAGTAAAATCGGGCAAACAATTGTTCTGGAATTCAATTGATCCGCAAAAAAATGGATTTCTAACACAGGAAGGAGTTTTAATTATTCCTGATAAAATAATACCACCACAACGTTTGTCTTTTTCGCCCTATTTTTCTTCTTATGTAAACAACTATCCATATAATACAGCAGGAGTAAAAAATACAACTTATTCGGTAAATGGCGGTATGGATGTAAAGTATGGTATAAATGAAAGTTTTACTTTGGATGCCACACTTATACCGGATTTTGGCCAGGTACAAAGTGATAACAAAATATTAAACCTTGGACCGTTTGAAATAAAGTTTAATGAAAACAGAGCATTTTTTACTGAAGGAACGGAGTTATTTAATAAGGGAAATTTATTTTACAGCAGAAGAATTGGAAGCGAACCAATACATTACTATGAAGTAGAAAATCAGTTAAACAACAATGAACATATTAACAAAAATCCTTCAGAAACAAAGTTGCTGAATGCAACAAAAATTTCGGGACGAACAAAGAAAAAATTAGGGATAGGAATATTTAATGCAGTTACAAAAAATATGTTTGCAACAATTGAAGATAATACAGGCAAAATAAGAAAAGTAGAGACTAACCCATTAACTAACTACAGTATTGTTGTGTTGGATCAAAGTTTGAAAAACAATTCTTCTGTTACACTGGTAAATACTAATGTATTACGAAGTGGCAAAGATTATGATGCTAATGTTACTGCAGGGCTTTTTGATTTTTACGATAAAAAAAATAGATGGAATTTATCAGGTAATGTTTACTCCAGCACTTTATTTATCGGGTTAAAAAATACAACAGGATTTAAATATGGTTCTGGATTTGGAAAAGTAAGTGGCCCTTTTAACTTTAATGTATCAATGCAAGTAGTAGATGATAAATTTGAGCCCAATGATCTGGGGATTCAATTCTTTAACAACAATATTAGTACCAGTTTAAATGCAGGTTACAGTATTACAAAGCCCCATAAATGGTACAACCGTTGGTTTAATAATTTAAATATTAATTATGATCAGCGTTTTAGTCCAAGAGCCTATCAAACTTTACAATATAATTATAACGGAAGCATTCAATTAAAAAATTTATGGCGGGTTGGTACATTTATAAACGGCAATTTAAAAGGTAATGATTTTTATGAACCCAGAATAGATGGTCGTGTATTTAAAAGCCCGGCCTCTTACAATCAAGGTTTTTTTATACGAACAAATGAAGCAAAAAGGTATAGTATTAGCATGTTTGCAATGCTGGGTACAAGCATACTTTTTAATTCTAAGGAATTTTATACAGAGTTTGGCCAGGTTATGCGGTTCAGTAATAAATTTTCAATAGAGCAGTATATTTCCTACAATCCGATAACAAACAGGGCAGGCTTTGCAGGAATATATACCAATGCAGGAGTAGAAAATGTTTTATTTGGCCGCAGGGAAAGAAGTACAATAGAAAATCGTTTAAAATTTAAATATAGCTTTAATAATAAAATGTATATCACAATGAGAGTAAGGCATTACTGGAGTAAAGTAAACAATAAAGAGATTTACATTTTAAATAATGAAGGGAATCTCGATGAAATTGCAACAGGTAATACTTCGTTAAAAGATTTTATATATACCAATCAAAATTTTAACCGCAACTTTAATATTTTTAATGTTGATATGGTATATAGCTGGCGTTTTGCACCAGGTAGTGAAATTAATATAGTGTGGAAAAACGGGGTTAATACATTTGAAAAAAATATTAGTAATGGGTACTTTAAAAATTTTAATAACACTATTGCATCACCCCAAAATAACAGCTTGTCTGTAAAAATTCTTTATTACATTGATTATTTAAGTTTGAAGAAGAAAAGATAAAAGCAAACCTAATTATTTTAAGTTTTTATTTAAAATTATACACTGAGATTATTTGGAAGAATTATTGCCGATGATAATTGCAGCCATAGCGAGTGCGCCATCTTTTAAAGGTTGGTATAAATTTTTAAAATGAAGAATATCATTTAAATGTATAGTAAGTATAAACACTAGCAGCATAAGTGCTAATAAGTAACAGCCCAATTTTTTAAATTTGTTAATAATGATTGTAATAGCTGCTGCAATAAATCCTACTCCAGTTATATACATCCAAAGTGAAGGGTCCCCGGGTAAATATGTTGGTACGCCAGTTCCTCCACTCCCGTATTTTAAATGTAAAACTCCAAAAAAAGCTATTATTAGGGCATAAAATATTTCGGCCACTCTTGTAGGGAAAATTAGTTTCATTTTAGAAAATTTTCATTTTGGTTGAAAAATAATATTTAAACACGGGTAATACAAATGTTTCACACAATTTATTTAAGGCAAATAAAAAAGCAGCATAGCAATTTTCGCTGGTGCTACTTTTTTAAAAATCAGGAAAACTATTTAATTAAAATTTTAGGCACTTCTTTTTCCAATAAATATTTGTATATAAATTTTGTTTTAAGATTTTGAGCATGAATGGCCTTATTACCACCCCAACCATGCCTGCCTCCCGGATAAATCATAAACTCAAAATCTTTTTTAGCATCTTCTAATTTATCAATTAGCCTTAAACTGTTTTGCATGTGTACATTATCGTCAATTACACCATGTGTTATCAGTAACATACCTTTATATTTATCAGTATAACTTAATACAGAACCTGTTTTGTAGCCCTCAGGATTGTTTGCCGGAGTGCCCATATATCTTTCGGTGTAATGGCTGTCATAAAAAGACCAGTCTGTTACACTGCTACCCCCCATCCCATGTGTAAATACATCAGCTCCAAATGTAAGTGCATAACAACTCATATAGCCACCATAACTGCCACCGGTAATACAGATTTTTGCAGCGTCGGCATTACCATTGGTAATCAGCCATTTTACCATAGTGCTATAATCTTTCATTTCCCAATAGCCAAGGTTGTGGTAAAAATAATTTACGCCTTCCTTACCAAAATGTCCGCTGGCTCTGTGATCCATCAATACCTGTATCAACCCTTCTTTTGCATACCATTGTTGATTGCCACTTAATCCCCATGTATCCATCACGGTTCCTGCATTTGGACCTCCATAAATAGAAACTAGCACCGGATATTTCTTTGTTTTATCCATATTTATTGGCCATGTTACTTTCATTGGCAAATCATATAACCCATCATCGCTTTTCACCCTCAGCAGTTCTGTTTTAGCAATTTCGTAATTTTCAAATTGATCACCTTTGCTATTGCCCAGTTCTTTAATAATTTTTCCTTCATTGTTAATTACTGCAATTTTATTTGGGGATGAAGTATTACCGTATGAAGTGATAAAATATTCACCGCCTGGAGAAAGATTAATATTGCCATGATTATAATCTCCAAAAGTTAAGCGTTGTAAATTTTTTCCATTCAGATTTACCTTATAAAAATCGGTCCTGGCTGTATTCTCTCTGCTTCTTGCAGTAAAATAAATAATGCTGTTCTTCTCATCAACAAAATTTAAATTGGTAACTGTAAATTTACCTGAAGTTATTGGGTTAATTAATTTTCCTGTCATATCGTAATAATACATGTGTTTCCAACCAGTGGCATCATTAAACAGAATAAAGCCTTTGTTATTTTTTAAAAAGCTAATGCGGCTCCCCCCATCATCAAGATCAATCCATGTTTTTTGTTTCTCGTTGTAAAATTCTTTTTTGCTGCCTGTATTAGGATTAACTGCATAAATGATGAGGTTGTCCTGCAAACGGTTCATCCATTGAACGAGTAATGCACTTCCATCGGGATTCCAGTAAGGCATCCCAAAATATTGGTCGTCTTTTTCATTAAAGTCACTCCAAACGGTTGCACTTCCTTCAGGTGATACAATACCCACTTTTATTTCTGGATTAGGATCGCCTGGTTTAGGATAGTGTTGTTTTTCCACCAGGCCATGCTGTCCATAACCATCAGTAATTGTAAATACCGGCACATTAGTATCATCGCTGCGGAAGAAAGCAATTTTTTTACTATCAGGGCTCCACCAAAAACTACGGTATGCATTTGCTCTGCCCAAAATTTCTTCCATATACACCCAGCTTGCATAACCATTTAATATCTCATCGCTTCCATCGTTAGTAAGTTTAGTTTCTTTTTTAGAATTGATATTTACTGTATAGAGGTTGTTATTTTTTGTATATGCCACATAATTCGCATCAGGGCTAAGGGTTGGGTTTATTTCTTTGTCTTTATCATTAGTAAGTTGAACATCATTTACAAACAAATCATTATTCTTATTACTTACAATTGGCTTGGCAACAACTGGTTTTGTTACGGGTGGGGCAGTATATTCTACTTCTATGCCATTCTTACAATCTAATAAATAGCTTTTACCATCTCTTCGTAAAACTACATGGGTGCCATCAATCCATGGCCCTGCTTGTGGTAGCGATTGTGTAATACCATTAAAATTCCCTTTAAAGTACTGTTCATCAGTTAAGCTTTTTTTTTGAGCGTGAGCTGCAAAAGAGCATATTGTAATTGTAAAAAGAACAATACAATTTTTTAATAAAGGTGTCATATAAATTATATTTAAAATTGAATTCTCAAGATAGATTTTTTGCAAGAAAAATAAAAGGGAAATTGATGGGCGGAAAAACTCCATTTATCAATTTCCCTTTTGAAAATTATTATCTGCATTAATTATTTTCGCAATGTAGTTACATCATCTAAAGCAAAAATGCCACGACCATAAGTTGCAATCACCAATTGATTGGTTTTCGGATGGATAAATAAATCCTGAGCAGATACAACTGCTGGGAGATTATTGTTTAAAGTTATCCAGTTTTTTCCTGCATCCCGGCTTATATAAACTCCCATATCAGTTCCGCAATATAAAATATTTTTTTGCATGGGATCTTCTCTTATAACATTTACAGGGCTTGCCGGTAAATTTCCGGTAATGCTTATCCAGGTTTTACCCATGTCTGTTGATTTGTATATAAAGGAAGAGATATTATCTTCTCTTCTATCGCTAAGCGTTACAAAAATGGTTGATTCATTATATTTAGATGCAATCAATCTGGATACATGTGCATTAACGGGTAACCCTTTATTTATTTCATTCCACTTACCTCCGTCATTTAAACTTAGCCAGAGTTTTCCATCATCGGTACCAACAAAAAGCACCCCTTTTTTAAATGGTGATTCATCAATGGCAGTTATGGCCTGGTGATTAATGGCATAAGGTGTTTTGCCCATTCTTAGTTTGTTGTTATTACTCATATCAGGGCTTATTCTTTTCCAGGTATGTCCACTATCAATACTTTTAAATAAATACTGCATACCATGATAAACAGTAAAATTATTATGGGGTGAAATCATAGTATACGCCAGCCACTCACCTCTGTGTATTTCTTCATCTGATTCCTTTTTTGGAGCAATACTTTTTTCCTGTATTGAATCGGGTAAAGCTAAATTGGCTTTTATAAGCCGGCCATAAAAGCTGGATGTGTAAATAGTATTGGCATCACCGGGATCAATGGCATGAATTACCCCTTCGCCTCCGGGGGCACCTTTCCATTTTACAATTGTACTGTCTTTTACTCCAAAAATATTTTTTATACTTCCCATAAACGATCCTTCGTCCTGTACAGAACCAATAATATTAAACGGAGCTTTTGAATCATAAGTAATATTATAAAATTGAGTAGTTGGAATGGATTTATAAAAATTTTTCCAGTTTTTACCACCGTCGTATGTTAATGCAACACCTCCATCATCTCCATTAATGATGTAATTTGAATCTGCCGGATCAATCCAAAGTGCATGATTATCGCCATGTATATACTCACTTCCTTTATCAACTGGTTGAAATCTTTTCCATGTTTTACCGGCATCATTAGATTTTGCCATGGCTAAACCTAAAATATACAGGCAATTTTCATCCAAAGGGTTAACTCTTATTTGTCCCATTACCCAACCATAAGTGCCACAAAACCTTTCCATATAATCATTATTCTCAGTCATCTTATTCCAGCTTTCTCCTTTGTCATTACTCCTATATACTTCAACTCCTTTAACTACAATTTCCCTTATTCTTCCATAAGCATCGGTTTCGCCATTTTTTGGTTCTCTTTTTTTATCGTGGTTATCAACAAAAGCATAAATAACAGAAGGATTAGTTCTTGAAATATCAATTCCAATTCTGCCTGTATTTTTTGTATCAGGCAAACCATTAGTAAGTGGTTTCCATGTTTTGCCGCCATCGGTTGTTTTATAAATATGATCACCATCTTCCGGAACAGGGTCGCTCCAACGTTTGCGAATACGGTTCCACATAGACGCATAAATAATGTTGGGATCAGACGGATCCATACGAAGATCTATGCATCCTGTTTTATCATCATTGCCTAATATTCTTTTCCATGTTTTACCCCCATCTGTTGATTGATACACTCCTCTGTCAGCATTATAACTCCATTCATTTCCTCCGGCCGCAACATATACAATGGCTGGATTTGCAGGATGTACCACAACTCTTGCAATGGTACTGGTATTTTCCAATCCAATATGTTGAAATGTTTTACCTGCATCAACAGATTTAAACATGCCAATACCCGGTAAGGATGCCCTGAAAATATTTGCTTCGCCAGTACCTACATAAATAATATTGGGATCAGATGGTGCTAAAGCCATATTTCCGATAGACTGAGTACCAAATTGATCCATTAAAGGCTTCCATGTTTTTCCTGCATCATCCGATTTCCATAAACCACCGGTGGCAAATGCAGCATACAAAATATTTTTATTACCGGAGATGCCCCAAACATCGGTACAGCGGCCACTGATATTATCGGGCCCTACATTACGCCATTGTAATTTTTTGTATGGAGATGTAGTTAATAAAGTTTGTTGTTGTTTAAATGCTGCAATCCTGTCTGTACCTTTTGAGGGGCGTTGGTTGCTTACAAAATTTTGTGCTGATAGATTTTCAGCATTTAATGTAAAAAGCAAGGCAATAAAATTTTTTAATAATAATTTATGCATAATTTTTATTTTCTGTTTATAGAAAGAATATATAACTGGGGTTTAAAATATTGTCCCTGCTCAGGATAAAGTTGCTGAATTTTTCTAACAACATCCATACCGTCTGTAACTTTTCCAAATGCTGCAAAACCCTGGCCGTCCCGGTTTCTTTTACCACCGTAATCTAAAAAAGGCTGGTCATTAATACAAATGAAAAAACTGGAAGTAGCGGTTGCTGGTTTTCCTCTTGCCATTGAAATGGTCCCATCTTTATGTAGCAGACCTGTTTGTTCAGTTGTTTCAAGCGGAATAGCTGCAAACTCTTTGGCAGAATCAACATTGCCACCCTGTATCACTTCAATCTTTATAGAATCTTTAGGCTGGTTATTTAAAGTAACAGCACGAAAGAAAGAACTGCTGTCGTACAAATGTGCATCAACATACTTTAAAAAATTGGCAACAGTGATGGGGGCTTTTAAGGGATATAATTCAATGCTGATATCACCCAGTTCAGTTTTAATTAAGCAGTTAATATTTTTTTGTGCAGAAACAATTATTACAAATGATGATGCAATAAATAAGAGGAGAATTTTTTTCATACTTCTAAAATAAGCAGAAAATTTATTAATCATGCTTATTCTCTGGTCGCATCATTGTACCTCACCCTCGTTCCCGCTCCAACAGGAGAGGGAGGCCCAGCTTAATCCCAGCCAGCATCTGTAGAATTAACTAATCATCATTTTTCTCCGGTCTCATCATTGGGAAGAAAAGCACATCCTGTATAGAACGTTGATTGGTAAGCAGCATGGCAATACGGTCGATACCAAAACCAATACCGCTGGTTGGCGGCATACCATATTCCAGTGCACGTAAAAAGTCATGGTCAATAAACATGGCTTCATCATCGCCACGTTCCATTAGTTTCGTTTGTTCTTCAAAACGTTCACGCTGTTCAATGGGGTCGTTTAATTCGCTGTAAGCATTGGCAATTTCTTTTCCATTGCACATCAGCTCAAAGCGTTCTACCAGTCCGGGTTTGCTTCGGTGTTTTTTGGTAAGCGGGCTCATCTCTACCGGGTAATCAGTAATAAAAGTAGGTTGTATATAATTGCCTTCGCACTTACCTCCAAAAATTTCATCTATCAATTTGCCCTTACCCCATTTTTCATCGGCATGAATTTTTAATTCACTACACACATTCCTTATTCCAGCTTCATCCATTTCACTGATGTCGAAACCGGTAAATTCTTTAATTGCATCGTACATGGTTATCCTTTTGTAAGGTGCTTTAAAATCAATTTCTTTTTCACCCACCAAAACTTTTGTTGTTCCATTTGTTGCAAGAGCTGCCTTCTCCAGCATTTGTTCAGTTGTATCCATCATCCATTCATAATCTTTATAAGCTACATAAAATTCCAGTACAGTAAATTCAGGATTATGTGTACGATCCATTCCTTCGTTTCTAAAATTTCTGCTGAATTCATATACCCATTCAAAACCACCAACAATCAGTCTTTTTAAATAGAGTTCATTTGCAATACGCATATACATAGGTACATCCAATGCATTATGGTGTGTTGTAAAAGGCCTTGCAGCAGCACCGCCGGGTATACTTTGCAATACAGGTGTATCTACCTCCAATGCACCCCGTTCATTTAAAAATTCCCGAATAGCATTTACCATTTTAGTACGCTTGATAAAGATTTCTTTAACACCGGGATTTACAATTAAATCAGCATAACGCTGGCGATACCTGAATTCAGGATCGGTTACTTCATCAAATGCTTCGCCATCCTTTTCCTTAACAATCGGCAAAGGCCGTAATGATTTGGTAAGAATGGTAAACTCTTTTACATGAACAGATGTTTCGCCGGTTTTAGTGGTGAAAACATAACCTTTAATACCGATGATATCGCCAATATCTATTAATTTTTTCCAAACCGATTGATATAAAGTTTTATCCTCACCGGGGCAAATATCATCCTGCTTTATGTAAAATTGAATCTTACCTACTGCGTCTTGTATCACTGCAAAATTGGCCTTACCCATATCACGTACACTCATTATACGGCCGGCAATGCATACGTCAGCAAAGTCTGCTTTGTTTTCTTCGCCTTTATAATTTTCTTTTATGTAAACAGAAGAGGTGTTTACAGGATATAAAGCTGCGGGGAAGGCATCGATACCCAATTTTTTAAGTTCTTGTAATTTTTCTCTGCGGATGATTTCCTGCTCACTTAAGTGTTGTGTACTCATAATCTGTTTCAATTTGGATGTTGGTAGCCAAACCAACAACGGAATTCTTGCTTATAGTTGGCGGCAAATATACTTTATGCAATCCAATCATCCATATTTACAGCCTAACTCTGTATGGTTGAAACTTGACAGGATACCTGATTATCTAAAAAAATAAAGATTTAATAGCTAAAATAGCAGTAATAAATATTTGACAGTTATATTCAGACAACATCTTCAAACTGTGGGCATTTGGTTTCTTTTACCGGTAATTTTTTTTCATTGCTCCGAATCAGCTGAATAATATTATAAGATTTTGTATGGCAAAATGGGCAGGCATTTACATCTCCTGCAGAATCAATATATAAACTTCTGCTTCCCGAAAAACAACCAATCCTTCTTTGATGATAACCATGGTACAACATGGTAGGATAGTTTTTGTATGCCGGAGAATGATTAATTATTTTAAATGTTTGTTCTAATTCTGCAATATGCTTTTCATTCAAATGCACATCTTTTCCTTCATAATGGCCCACACTTTTTGGCTCCAGTACCTGCACAAACTCTACACCCAATTCTTTTGCAAAATTCATATAAGGCATTAAATTACCTCCATCAATAAATTCCTTTGTTGTACAAATACTAATGGATACTACCATACCAGCCTGCCGTGCAGCAGCAACTGCATTTACTGCTAAATCAAAGGCATCACTTGTTCCCCTGAAAATATTATGCAGTTCTGGAATAAAGTGATCGATACTTACCACTATCCCTGTGCAACCGGCACCTTTTAATAATTTTGCATTTTCAACCGTAAAATTAAAACCGGATGTAAGTACCCAGCATTCACTTTTTTTGCTGGTATATTGTATTAATGCTAATAAATCATTGAAACGTACCATTGGCTCGCCACCACTAAAATGAAACTGCTGTACGCCTTCCTTTTGATACATGTCCACCACTTTAAACAAATCATCTTTAGTAAATGATTCTTTCTGGTTAAGATTATCCCACTCAAAACAATGTTCGCATTGCATGGGACATTTTCTGGTAATAGCCAGAAAAATAAAAGAAAATTTTTCGGTAACTACTGATGGAGAGACATATCGGCGCAATTCACTTTTAATAAAATTATCATAAATTTTAGATGGCCAGCCCGGCCTGTACTGGCTTACATAATATTTGCCATCTACTTTATACATTTTTTTTAATGGGCTGCCAAAAACATTGTCCCGAAGTGTAATTAATTTTTTAAAAGTTGACCATACTTTACCAGGATTTTTTAAAATAATAAAGGCAAAATAAAACAGGCGCAGTTTGATCAGCATCCGAATAAAATATTTTTCAATACTGCCGGGCTGACTGGTATTGTTTGATTGGTTGCCAATACCCATTTGAGCAGAATTATATTTTTTTAAAACCGTTGTTTGCTTTTTAGCAATGGCTGTTTCCATATGAACTGATTTACTATTATAATAAATTTATGCCTGTATAATATTTGCTTAATTTGATTTGGCTAATGAATTCATATTTTCAATGGTCATCTTTTTATATAATCTTATACCAAATAATGGAAATGTATTTGGTTGTTTAAACTGTTTTAAAAAAGCAATATTTGGTTTGTTTTTAAAATCTCTCACATGCTCATAATATCCTTTACTGTGCAGAATATAAGTCCGGGTTTTTGATGCATCATTTAATGGAGCGGTATTATAAATAATGGTTGCTATATTTCCAATATCCGGTTGTGCCAGATAAACAGCATCTTCTTTTTGTAAATCAGACAATATATTTTTTCCCAATTCATCAGTAGCTTTTGATGGGATAATTTTTTGTACAGTAAATGTAAGCTCTTCCGTAAAATCCAAAGCGGCATAATCTATTTCCCAAAACATAAAGCCACTGGATAATTTTATTTCTGTAACTGGTTCATTTAATTCAGTTAACTCTATAGGTACAACTATGTTTCTGGTTGCCAAAGGCCCAATGGTAGATATACCCGCAATTTTTTTCCAGCCACTATTTGTTTTTAATGACACCTCCAATGGTATTTGTTGGTCTTTAGTCCATTTTAATAACTCAGCTGCTGGTTTATTTCGTTGATTATTAATGTAAGTACTATACTTTTTACCAAATCCTTTTGCCAATTCACCATACAACAAATCGAGAAAGTAAGAATTTTTAAGGCTCAGAAATAATTTGCCTTTTTTTGATGCAGCCGGTTTATTGAATTTCATCACCACTTCATTAGTGGCATTAACAGCTGTTGTATCATCCATATAAAGCAGGGCATTATCACCAGCTTTACACAATGATGCTGTTACATCTTTTTTGTAATTCAGTGTTGCATATGCCGGTAACTGCGGAGCCGAAAGGCTGTATAAATTTCCTTTTTCATCGGCTAATACTTTGCTGTTTTTATCATGTGTAATTACCCAAAGCTCTGCCATATCGGTGTATTGATGTTCGTGAAGTTCATTGCTGATTTTAATTTGTAATGAGCCATCAGCCAATGGTTCCATTTTAAGCGGCATATAATCATGTCTTGCCAACTGTGGGTATATGGCACCTCCATAAATTTCTCCCTGTAATGAAAAATTATTACCGTCGTATGCACTTACAAAAGGGCAGGAGCTTTTTGTTGCGGCAACAATTATAGCCACTACAGCCAGTGCACCTACAGTAATACCAATGGAGCCAATAACATAGCTGCTGGTAGAACGGCCCTTATCTTTTTGTATCACTTCTATTTTTTCAACCTTGTCCAGTTGGAGGGTATACTGCCCCATGGCTACGGAATTATCAGGCTGGATAAAAAAATGCACTTCGTTCAATACCATTAAGTCTTCGGGGTCATTCTTTTTGTATATCATATTCCCTTTGCGCCCTTTTACCAAATGAAATTGATGATTAGTTGGCAAAACCTCCAAAGTGCAAGTGAGTGTTTTTTTATCAGTACTTAAACCAATATTATTCATATAGTAAGATTGGCCTCCATTACGTAAAACAAAATATCTGTTTTGCAATTTAAGGCTGTCAATTGCATCATTACCAACCCTGGTTTGAACAGCTTTGTAATAGTTATGGCAACTGTTAAGTAATAATTGAAGAATGAGTATTGCCAAAAATAACCGCAGGTTACATTGTACTTTTTTCATAAAAAGTGCTTTAAGGTTAAAGAAGGGGTTAAAAGGGCAGGCTTAAAAAGCAATTAAATGTAATCATTAAAATGACAAATTACAATAGCTTAAATATTTTATTTTACCAGCAAGTTTAAATTTTAACGGGGATCTCCAATTTATTAGTTGAATCACTTTTGATTTATTTTAAAAGTATTCCAGTAATTATAGATTCAATTTGACAGCACGCAAAAGCAAGCTGTCTCATTTAAAATAAAAAACACCAATTCTATTCCCGAATTGAATTGGATATAAAGTAATAATTAAAATTGCAATAACAGCTTTTGCATAATATTAATAGTAATAACCAAAAATTATATTCATCTCATCTTCGCTGGTTAAACCAAAAGTTATTGTTTTGTTGGTGGTATTATTATAGGTTACCACACTGGTTAAACCTTCGCCGGCATTAAGTTGTATAGGTGTAGTAAGGTTTAGCGCAAGCGGATGCTGCCAGTCGGTATTTTCGTAAACTATTTCTCCATTTCTGGGGCCACCTAAAATTTTAATTACAAATTTCTCTCCCATTTTATGAAAATGCGATGTAAGCATTATAACAGTTACTGCATTGGGGAAAGTAAAGTCTGTAGTAATAATTTTGCGCTGGTTGGCAGGGATTGAAAAATTTAGGTTTGCAAAATTTAATGATTTCGCTTCTTTAACAACACTTGCTTGGGGCACGGTGTAAAGGTTAATAAAATTTTCACCGGTTAAACTTGTCGTTTGTTTATTAAAATAATGGGCATTTAAATCAAGCGGTGTATTTGCCGGAATTTTTAAAGCAACACCGGCGGGAAATGTATAAGTTGCATTTACATCTGTACCACCACCTAAAAAAATATGATTTTGCATTTGTAAAAATGTAGCAGTATTAATAGTTCCATCAGCATTATATAAATCTCTTAATACATTTGTTACAGGTAATACAGCAGTATTTTGAAAACCGTACATAACAAGATGGTGGCTATTGGGCCTGCCACGCATTATATATTTATTTACATAAACTGCTGAACTATTCGGTGTATTTCTTCTGATAAATACTTCTCTTTCTGTATTGGGGTTTACTGTAAATGTGTCTATTTTAATTTGAAACCCATCAGCAGCAGCCGGAGGATCTAAGGGTATAAATGGTTGAGAACAAACTGTAGTATTACTCAACAAAGTTTCATCCACAACACTTCCGGTTTTAGGAGCCCCCTTAATTATCCATTGTTTAATAAATTCAATTTGCCCTAAGCTTAAATAGGTTCCACCCAATGGCATTGTAGCTCCGTAATTTGCTGAGTGATGCCCGGCCTGGCAATCGGTTTTATGATACAACAAACTTTTTAAATAATCTCCTGGTTTAACTCTTACAATGCCATCGGCATTTGCTGCAGTATTTTTTGATGGTTTATTTATTAAATTATCATAAGCCACACCGGCAGAAAGTATAAGGTTATGTTGGGCATAGGTAGCATCGGTAGCTGCAGCATGGCAGCCGACTGTTGCACAGGAAGGAGTAAAGATCTTTTCCTGAATGATTGCCCAGCTGTCTTTTTTTGAGGCATCATTTGTGCCGGTATTTTTTTTGCAGGATGGAATTAAAAGTGACAAACTTAAAATTGCAATAATACAAACTGATGTTATAAAAAACTTCATATTCAATTTTTGGTGTAAATCAAATTTACAATAATTAATTTAAAGCTAATAATACCTGCCAGGCCTCTTTCACTTTTCCTGTATCTAATAGTTCTATAGCATACAGATGCAGTTCTTTTTCCATTTCATCTGGGTTAATGGAATAATATTGAATGATGTTTTTTAGTTTTTCATCGTTAAAGGAAGGGTCAACTAAAGGCATTTCGTTTACATTAGCTAACTGGCCCAAATAATTTCCTGAGAGAATATTACTTTTTCTAATGCTTTCGGGCAGGGCATCTATACCAATACCTAATTGTGTATTTGGTTTGGCTACTTTAAATAAATTAGTTTCATCTACTTTGCAATACCAATCGCCACCAAGTCTTGCTACATGATGCATTTTTGTTTGATCAATTTTTCCTTCTGCATTTAAAATACTTTCATCAATATGCATCACTAAAACCTCTGCTATTACTAAATTACCTGCACCACCCTCCAATCCTAATGGCTTTACTTCTATTACTCTGCACTCTAGTTTTATTTTGCTTTCCTTTACCATCGGCGGTTTTACTGTAGTGGCAGTTTCCATGGTGAATCCGGCCTTCTCAAATTCATTGATTCCTTTTGGAAATTCGCAACTGGCAAGCGATGTTTGCTGTACCATCTCATAATCCACCATATTAATAACCACTTCAGGCACTTCCAGAACATTTTGCAAAGTATGCTTGGTAGTATTATCCCTAACCCTTCGTGCAGGAGAAAAAATAACAATGGGTGGATTGGAAGAAAATAAATTGAAAAAACTAAAGGGAGAAAGATTTATATTTCCTGCCTTATCAATGGTAGATGCAAAACAGATAGGGCGGGGTGCAATAGCATGCTGCAAATAATTTTGAACATCTGCAGGTTTAATTTCTTTTAGGATAATTGTTTTAAACATACTTCTTCAGGTCAAATATTGAAAAATCACTTTCGTCTTT